>NZ_JBVING010000006.1:0-382091 GCF_055579465.1 Streptomyces sp. NPDC032745
CCGCTCAGAACAGGAACGACGCGACGCCTTCCCCAGCTGGCTCCACACCTACAATCACCACCGCGGACACACCGCGCTCGCAGGCAAACCACCCGCCAGCCGCGTCCCCAACCTCACTGGGCAATACACCTAGGCCTCGACGGCGGCCGGGGCCGGGGCCGCCGGCGCGGCAGCCGATGCCGAGACCACGGACCCGGGCTCCTTCTCGCCCAGGCTCCGCATCAGCAGCCAGTAGCCCAGCGCCGCCACCGTGCCCAGCAGCGCCACGGACGCCCAGAGCCAGCCCGCCCCCCACTGGTCGATCATGAACCCGGCCATCAGCGGAGCCACCAGCGAGGCCACCGCCCAGGACATCGTGTACATACCCTGGTAGCGGCCGCGCGCGTGCGGCGGGGAGAGCCGGGCGACCAGGCCCATCTGGGTCGGGGAGTTGATGATCTCGGCCAGCGTCCACACGCAGACGGTCAGCCCCAGGCTCCACACCGACCCGGCGAAGGCCGTCAGCCCGAACCCGTACCCGGCCAGCAGCGCCGAGACCACCAGCAGCTTCTGCGGGTCGCCCTTCTCGATGAACCGGGTGACCGGGATCTGCAGCAGCACGATCAGCACCCCGTTGGCGGCGACGACCAGCCCGTAGTCCCCGGCGGAGAAGCCGCCCGTGCCCATGGCCAGCGGCAGTCCGAACGAGCCCTGCGTGAAGATCAGCGAGATCAGGAACGACAGCCCGACCACGCCCATGAAGCGCCCGTCCCGCAGCACGGTCCCGAGCCCGGCCTCCGGTTCGGCGGCGGCCTCCTCCGCGGCAGTCCGCTCCGGCCGCGACTCCGGCAGCTTCACGTACACGAGCACCGCGCAGACCAGCGTCAGTGCCGCCTCACCGAGGAACCCGGCGAGGTAGCTGTACTCGGCGACGAAGCCCGCGGCCGTCGCCGAGACGGCGAAGCCGAGGTTGATCGCCCAGTAGTTCAGCGCGAAGGCCCGGACCCGGTCCTCCGGCCGGACGATGTCCGCCATCATCGCCTGCACCGCCGGGCGCGAGGCGTTCGAGGTCATGCCGACCAGCAGGGCCACCGCCGCGATGGCCGCCGGGTGCTCCATGAAGCCGAGCAGCGCCACCGAGAACGCCGTCGAGGCCTGAGCCGCCATCAGCGTCGGGCGCCGGCCCAGCCGGTCGGTCATCACGCCCGCGACGAGCGAGGAGATCACCCCGCCGAGCCCGTGCAACGCCACCACGAGTCCGGCGAAGGAGGCCGAGTAGCCCCGGTCCACGGTCAGGTACAAGGTCAGGAACGTGGCGACGAAGGCCCCGAGCCGGTTGACCAGCGTGCTGGCCCACAGCCACCAGAACTCCCGCGGCAGCCCCGACACGCTCTCGCGCGCCGCCCGTCTGAGACTGGCAACGGACATACGGAATCCCCCCGGCGGTGTAAGTGGCTCTCCTGCTGACCGCACCCTACGGGCGGGGGGTCTGCGAAGGCCACCGGATTGACGCGCACCGTCAATCCACGGCCGTGGACACCGCGCGCGAGCGCCCCCGCGCGTCCATTAGGCTCGTACGCATGGCCGACGCACCGTACAAGCTGATCCTCCTCCGTCACGGCGAGAGCGAGTGGAACGCGAAGAACCTGTTCACCGGCTGGGTGGACGTCAATCTCAACGAGAAGGGCGAGAAGGAGGCGGTCCGCGGCGGTGAGCTGCTCAAGGACGCCGGCCTGCTCCCCGACGTGGTCCACACGTCCCTCCAGAAGCGCGCCATCCGCACCGCGCAGCTCGCCCTGGAGTCCGCCGACCGCCACTGGATCCCGGTCCACCGCTCCTGGCGCCTGAACGAGCGCCACTACGGTGCGCTCCAGGGCAAGGACAAGGCCCAGACCCTCGCCGAGTTCGGCGAGGAGCAGTTCATGCTGTGGCGCCGCTCGTACGACACCCCGCCGCCGGCCCTCGAGGACGGTACGGAGTTCTCGCAGTCCGAGGACCCGCGCTACGCGTCGATCCCGCCGGAGCTGCGTCCGCGCACCGAGTGCCTCAAGGACGTCGTCGTCCGCATGCTCCCGTACTGGTACGACTCGATCGTCCCGGACCTCCTCGACGGCCACACCGTCCTGGTCGCCGCACACGGCAACAGCCTCCGCGCCCTGGTCAAGCACCTGGACGGTGTCTCCGACGCCGACATCGCGGGCCTGAACATCCCGACCGGCATCCCGCTCTCCTACGAGCTCGACGCCGACTTCAAGCCCCTCAACCCGGGCGGCACCTACCTCGACCCGGCCGCCGCCGCAGCCGCCATCGAGGCCGTCAAGAACCAGGGCAAGAAGTAACCCTCACGCACGAAACAGCCCCCTACCTGCGGTTCCCCCGCCGGGTAGGGGGCTCTTCGCTGTCCCAGGGCCCGTCAAGTCACGTCTTTCCGTGGCATGACGGGGGGATCCCCTTCCTGCGTACTTGAGGGCCGGACAGACACATGGCCGGCGGCCCTTGTCCGTCGGCCGCACACCTCAAGGAGCAGACATGTCGTACGACCTCCACACCCCGGCCGCCTCCCCGTCGAGGCGGCGGATCTCGCGCGTGGGGATGGCCCTCACCTCGGCGGCCTTCATCTCCGGAGCCGTCGCGTTGCCGGCGTCCGCGGCGACCGCGAGTCCCCACCATTCCCCGGTCACGAGCAGCAGCGCCGACGACCCGAACCGTCAGCCGGGCAGCAACCTGTGCAAGTCGGGCTACGTCTGGCGCGACAGTTTCGAGGGCGACGGCCTCTGCGTCACACCGGCGGAACGCGACAAGGCGCATGCCGAGAACCCGAATCGCCAGCCAGGCAGCAACCTGTGCAAGCCGGGTTACGTCTGGCGCGACCGTTTCGAGGGCGACGGCCTCTGCGTCACGTCGGAGGAGCGGGACGCAGCGAGCACATTCAACCCCAACCGCCAGGCGGGTAGTAACCAGTGCAAGTCGGGCTACGTCTGGCGTGACAGTTTCGAGGGCGACGCCGTGTGTGTCACGCCGGAGGAACGAGACGTTTGGCATCGCGAATGGAACCCCAACCGCCAGCCGGGCACCAACCAGTGCAAGCCGGGCTACGTCTGGCGTGACAGCTTCGACGGTGACGATTGGTGCGTCACGCCGGGACAGCGCGACGCGGCCAAGTACCAGGCGGCCCAAAAGGCCACCACCGGCTGACCGGCAACGGCCCGCACCTCAAGGGCATACCGGGGCAGTGGTCCCGGAAGTGGCCCCCTGCCTGCGGTTTCCCCGCCGGGTAGGGGGCTTTCTGCGCTGGATGCGCGGGGCACGGGTCATCCGTACGGACCAACGTGCGCGCGAGTCGGGCGGCCTCTACGGTGAAAGGGGAAACGCCGACACGCGGGGGAGGGCCGGCCCGTGTTCACGGGTCGTGCGTGTGGGCTCCACACCCACCGATAGGCGGTCCAGAGATGGCCACAACGTCAGACACACCCGTCCTCGACACCCTTGCCGCCATGACGGTCGACTCGCTCGAACGGTGCGGCATGGACGAGGGCACCCTCATCCTGACCCGCATCGCCGCGCTCGTCGCCATGGACGCGCCGCCGGTCTCCTACCTCGCCCACATCAGTCCCGCGGTCAAGGCCGACCTGAGCGCCGAGCAACTCCAAGACGTCCTCGTCGCGATCGCCCCCGTCGTGGGCACCGCACGCGTCATGTCCGCCGCAGGGCACATCGCCCAGGCGCTCGGCTTCGCCATCGCCCTGGAGGAGAGCGAGGCCCGCGTCATGGTGGAGGCCGAAGCCCAGAGCAGGGGCAAGTCCTGAGCGAGCCCGTCCCCCACCCCGCGTGAGGCCACCGGGATCCCGGGCCCGGTCCCGGGCGGGCGGCGGACCCGGCGCACGGCACGCGAAGGGCCCCGGCCGGCGGATGCGGTCGGGGCCCTTCACGTACGGGATGCCGGGCGGGCGGGTCAGCCGCCGCACTGGCAGGGCGCGCCGGACTGGCAGCCGCAGCCGCAGCCCGAGCCGCACCCGCAGGCCGCGAGCAGCGGGAGCCGCAGGGGTTCGGGCCGGGGCTGCTGCTCATGGTCCGGGGTGATGGGGACGGGGGATTCGGGCATGGATCCTCCTCGCAGGCGGAGTGCGTGGCGTCTTCTGCTTTCCGTGCCTCTTAACTGCCTTCGCCCTCATTCATGCCCAGCCGCACCGGCGCGTCAACGGCGCACGGGGGCAGAACGGCTCAGACGCCCTCGACCTGCGTCGGAGCCTGCAGTTCGTCCGCGTGCTCGCCCGTCACCAGGTAGACCACGCGCTTGGCCACCGACACCGCGTGGTCGGCGAAGCGCTCGTAGTAGCGGCCCAGCAGGGTCACGTCCACCGCGGTCTCGATGCCGTGCTTCCAGCGGTCGTCCATCAGGTGCTGGAACAGCGTGCGGTGCAGCTGGTCCATCTCGTCGTCGTCCTGCTCCAGCTGGAGCGCCAGGTCGACGTCCTTCGTGATGATGACCTCGGCCGCCTTCGCCATCAGGCGCTGCGCCAGCTGCCCCATCTCCAGGATGGTCGCGTGCAGGTCCCGCGGCACCGCCGTGTCCGGGAAGCGCAGCCGGGCCAGCTTCGCCACGTGCTGGGCCAGGTCGCCCGAGCGCTCCAGGTCGGCGGACATGCGCAGCGAGGTCACCACGATGCGCAGGTCGGTGGCGACCGGCTGCTGGCGGGCCAGCAGCGCGATGGCGCGGGCCTCCAGGTCGTGCTGGAGGTCGTCGACCTTCTGGTCGGCGGCGATGACACTCTCGGCGAGCTTCAGATCGGCGTCGAGCATGGACGTCGTGGCCCGCCCGATCGCGGAACCGACGAGCCGTGCCATCTCGACCAGGCCTTCTCCGATCGAGTCCAGTTCCTCGTGGTACGCGTCACGCATGGGTTGTCCCTCTCTTGCCTACTGCCTCTTGCCCCACGGGCCGGGCCGGGGCGGCCTCATGCCCCCACGTTGACACGGTGAGCCGCAAACGCGTCCGACTCCGGCATCACAAGTGAATCAACCCCGTCGTCACGGTGAACTCTGGGCGACGACTGTTCGAGGTGCCCCCCGAACGGCTGTGGAAGTGCCGTCGCGCCTGCTTAACCTGGATGCATGGACGTGAACGCGGCGGTCGCCGCAGCTGCAGCGATCGCCGGTCTTTGCACCGGTGTGATCGCGATGCTGGCGTTCCGCTGGAGCGAGCGCGACCAAGCCCGCCCCACCCGGAGCTCCATGCGCCCCGACATCAACGCGGTGCTCCCGCCCGGCGTGGACACCGTCCTCTCCGTGCTCCGCTCCTCCGCCGTCGTCCTCGACGAGGGGGACGCCGTCGTCAAGGCCTCGTCCGCCGCTTACGCCCTCGGGCTCGTACGCGGCGGCAAACTGGCCGTCGAGCCCATGCTCCACATGGCCCGCGACACCCGCCGCGACGGGGAGATACGCCAGGTCGAGCTCGACCTGCCCCGGCGCGGCACCGGCCGCGGCGAGGCCCTCGCGGTCTCGGCGCGCGTCGCCCCCCTCGGCTCCCGGCTCGTCCTGCTCCTGGTCGAGGACCTCACCGAGGCCCGCCGCATCGAGGCCGTACGGCGCGACTTCGTCGCGAACGTGTCGCACGAGCTGAAGACGCCGGTCGGGGCCATCTCCCTGCTGTCCGAGGCCGTCATGGACGCCTCGGACGACCCCGAGGCGGTCAGCCGCTTCGCCGGCCGCATGCAGATCGAAGCCGCCCGCCTGATCAACCTCGTGCAAGAGCTCATCGACCTCTCCCGGGTACAGAACGACGACCCGCTCGAGGACGCCGAGCCCGTACGGGTGGACACGCTGGTGGCCGAGGCCATCGACCGCTGCCGCCACACGGCGTCCTCCAAACAGATCACCATGGCCTCGGGCGGCACCGCCGACCTGCGCGTCTGGGGCAACCGCGGCCAGCTCGCGGCAGCCCTCGGGAACCTGGTCGAGAACGCCGTCAACTACAGCCCCGCCCGCACCCGCGTCGGCATAGCCGGACGCAGGGTCACGGCACCTGGGGGAGACTTGATCGAGATCGCCGTGACCGACCAGGGCATCGGCATCCCGGAAAAGGACCGCGAGCGCATCTTCGAGCGCTTCTACCGCGTGGACCCGGCCCGCTCCCGCGCCACGGGAGGAACCGGCCTCGGCCTTGCGATCGTGAAGCACGTAGCGGCCTCGCACGGCGGGGAGGTGTCCGTGTGGAGCTCGGAGGGTCAGGGCTCCACGTTCACCCTGCGCCTGCCGGAAGCAGCCGCTCCGGCACCTGCACCTGCGGCCACCCCGGCTGCGGACGCCCCCGCACCAAGCCACCCCACCCCCGCCTGAACCACGCTCCTCAAAGAACCACGCCAGCCATTCCTGCCCTGGAGGTCCTTCCGTGACCCGAGTGCTCGTCGTCGAGGATGAGGAATCCTTCAGCGACGCCCTGTCCTACATGCTCCGCAAGGAGGGCTTCGAGGTCGCCATCGCCGCGACCGGGCCCGACGGGCTCGACGAGTTCGAGCGCAACGGCGCCGACCTCGTCCTCCTCGACCTGATGCTCCCCGGCCTGCCCGGCACGGAGGTCTGCCGGCAGCTGCGCGGCCGCTCCAACGTCCCCGTCATCATGGTGACCGCCAAGGACAGCGAGATCGACAAGGTCGTCGGGCTGGAGATAGGAGCCGACGACTACGTCACCAAGCCCTTCTCCTCGCGGGAGCTGGTCGCCCGCATCCGCGCGGTCCTGCGCCGCCGCGGCGAGCCGGAGGAGGTCACCCCGGCCGCGCTGGAGGCCGGCCCCGTACGGATGGACGTCGACCGCCACGTGGTCACCGTCGCCGGAGCCAAGGTGGACCTCCCCCTGAAGGAGTTCGACCTGCTGGAGATGCTGCTGCGCAACGCGGGCCGCGTACTGACCCGCATGCAGCTGATCGACCGGGTCTGGGGCGCGGACTACGTCGGCGACACCAAGACCCTGGACGTCCACGTGAAGCGCCTCCGCGCCAAGATCGAGCCGGACCCGGGCGCGCCGCGCTACCTGGTCACGGTCCGCGGCCTGGGCTACAAGTTCGAGCCGTAGGCCGACGGTGTCGCCGCGGCCCGGGGCCGGCCGGAGGCCGGCGCAGCGGCTCGAAGCCGGTGAGGCCCCCGGGGCCTCACCGCGCGAGGGTCGCACGGGGGAGGAGTTCGAGCCGGACCCGGGCGCGCCGCGCTACCTGGTCACGGTCCGCGGCCTGGGCTACAAGTTCGAGCCGTAGGCCGCAGCCTCCGGCGGTTGCGCCCCGAGCCGCAAGTCGTAGCCGGCGGGTGCGGTCCGCAGTGCAGTCGTAGCAGTGCAGTCGTATACGAAAGGGCCCCCCTCCGCCGGAGCGGAGGGGGGCCCTTTCGTACGTGCTGCTACCGGCTCAGTGGCCGGCGCTGTGCGAGGGGGAACCCGACGGCGAACCCGAGGCCGCGCCCGACGGGGTGCCCGAAGCGGCGCCCGACGGGGTCGTGGCGGGGGAGCCGGACGGGCCGCCCGACGGCGTGCCCGAAGGGCTCCCCGACGGGGTGGCGCCGGGGGCCGCGACCGGCGCCTCGGTCGGGCCGAAGCCCGCGTACATGCCGGCGCCCGGAACGACGAGCGCGGCGATCTCGACGTCGCCCGCGTTGCTCAGCTGGAAGACGACCGGCTGCGAGTCGCCCTTCTGCACGCCCTCGCCGCCCTCGATCACGGCGGAGGGGTTGCCCTTGCCGCCCAGGACCACGGAACCGCCGGCGGGCACGGTCACCTTGTTCGCACCCTCGGCGGGCTTCAGCACGACCTTGGTCTTGCCACCCAGGAGGGTGATGGCGTCGAGGGTCTGCGGCTTCTCGCCGGTGTTGAAGAGCGTCGCGGAGACCGCGGCCGGGCCCTTCTTGTCCTTCTCGCCCTTGGTGATCACAAGAGCGTTCTGGATCTTGATGTTGCCCTTGGTGACGGCGGCGTTGTCCGGCTTGATCTGGAGCGTCTCCGCGTTGTTGCCTGCACCGCAAGCGGCCAGCGAGGCGATCGAGAACACGATGGCAGTGGCGGCGAGGGCGCCGCGTCGAAGGCTGCGGCTCACGGCGGCGGCAACTCCTTGGACGTACGGAACGGAAGGGTGGGCAGTCCCAGGGCGGCCGAGGTAAAGCCGTCCTAAGGGTGTGTCAGCGCGCTTAGGTTACCGAGCCGCCGCCCCGCCCCCGCACCCGACCCTCCGCAGCGCACGGGCCGCCCTGCACCGGCCCCGCGATCTTCCTTTCCGCCCGCTCTTCCGCCCGCCCTTCCCTCGGTCCTTCCCGCAGTCCTTCCTGCGGTCCTTACGCCGGGCACTTCCCCCGCCGTTCATCTGCCGATCATGTGCCGCCCGCATATCGCCGGCCGGACCTGCCGTGATCAATTCCGGGATTCCTTCGAACGGCCCGCGGTGATCAATTCCGGATTGGGCCGGAACCGCTCCGTACGGGTGGTCGCCAGTCGAACGGAGTAGTTCGGTTTCCCGGCTTCGAAACCGGCAAAACGGGACGTACGCCACAGGGGTAGGGCCGCCGCCCGGGTGTAACGTGGCCGTTTCGCCCGGTCCGCACAGCGGCTCCGACCTGCGAATACCCCCCACCGGAAGCCCTTCGCAGCACGTTCGTGTCGCTGTTGTCAAGCCCCGAGATGTGCCCTGACCTGCGAAAACGCCATTCATAACAGTCAGTTCTCGTGTTACCCTGGATAGCCACGGAAGGGGTACCTGTCACATGACGTTCAAGGTTGGCGACACCGTGGTCTATCCCCATCACGGGGCCGCGCTGATCGAGGCCATCGAAACTCGCCAGATCAAAGGCGTGGACAAGACCTACTTGGTGCTCAAGGTCGCCCAGGGCGACCTGACGGTTCGTGTGCCTGCGGACAATGCGGAGTTCGTCGGCGTTCGCGACGTAGTCGGCCAGGACGGGCTGGACCGGGTCTTCGAGGTGCTGCGTGCACCGTATGCCGAAGAGCCGACGAACTGGTCCCGGCGCTACAAGGCAAATCTGGAGAAGCTCGCTTCTGGCGATGTCATCAAGGTCGCCGAAGTGGTGCGTGACCTGTGGCGTCGTGAGCGTGAGCGCGGGCTTTCCGCGGGCGAGAAGCGCATGCTCGCGAAGGCGCGCCAGATCCTGGTGAGCGAGCTCGCGCTCGCCGAGAACACCAACGAGGACAAGGCGGAAGCCCTCCTCGACGAGGTTCTCGCGTCCTGACGCGGCGTGCCGCCCAGGAAAACAGCGTTCACACGGTTGTGCCGCGGTGCCCGATGACACGCCCTCTCCTCCACGAGAGGGCTGTTGCCGGGCGCTGCGGCATGTCTGCACCCACATCTTTTTTCCACCGGCGTGCCGGGTCCGGACAGCCTGCTCGACCGGTCGTCACGGAAGGGGCGAGGGCGTCGCACCCGGCACCCTTCAGGCCATACCCATGTCGGCCGAAGTCACAAACCTGGCTCGGAGCTACTGATGTCTGACGAAACGCGCCCCCACCGCACCGCCGCGGTGATCCCGGCCGCCGGCCGCGGGGTTCGCCTCGGTCCCGGCGCCCCCAAGGCCCTGCGGGCCCTCGGCGGCACCCCCATGCTCATCCACGCCGTCCGCGCGATGGCCCGCTCCCGGGCCGTGTCCCTCGTGGTCGTCGTCGCCCCGTCCGACGGCGCCGCCGAGGTGCGCCGGCTCGTCGACGAGCACGCCCTGCCCGACCGGACCGAGATCCTGGTCGTCCCCGGCGGCGAAACCCGCCAGGAATCCGTGCGCGCCGGCCTCGCCGCGCTCCCCGCGGACATCACCTCCGTCCTCATCCACGACGCGGCCCGCCCGCTCGTCCCCGTGGACACCGTCGACTCCGTCGTCGAGGCCGTACGCGACGGCTCGCCCGCCGTGGTGCCGGCGCTGCCGCTGGCCGACACGGTCAAGGAGGTCGAGCCCGGCAAGCCCGGCGAGCCCGAGCCGGTCGTCGCCACCCCCGAGCGGGCCCGGCTGCGCGCCGTGCAGACCCCGCAGGGCTTCGACCTCGCCACCCTCGTCCGCGCGCACGAGAGCATCGCCGTCAACGGCGAGGGCGCCACCGACGACGCCGGAATGGTGGAACAGCTCGGCATCACCGTCATGGTGGTCCCCGGCCACGAAGAGGCCTTCAAGGTCACCCGCCCGCTCGACCTGGTCCTCGCCGAGGCCGTACTCGCCCGCAGGAGGGCCACCGATGCCTACTAGCCCCGCAGGTTCCGCAGGTCCCACCGTGCCCGTGATCCCGCTCGTCGGCATCGGTACCGACGTGCACGCCTTCGAGGCCGGGCGCGAGCTGTGGTGCGCCGGCCTGCTCTGGGAGGGCGAGGACGGCCTCGCCGGCCACTCCGACGGCGACGTCGCCGCCCACGCCGCCTGCGACGCCCTCTTCTCCGCCGCCGGCGTCGGCGACCTCGGCGCCCACTTCGGCACCTCCCGCCCCGAGTGGTCCGGTGCCGCCGGCGTCACCCTCCTGGCGGAAGCCGCCCGCATCGTCCGCGCCGAGGGCTTCGAGATCGGCAACATCGCCATCCAGGTGATCGGCGTACGCCCGAAGATCGGCAAACGGCGCGAAGAAGCGCAGAAGGCGCTCGCGGCGGCCGCAGGCGCCCCCGTCTCCGTCTCCGGCACCACCACCGACGGCCTCGGCCTCACCGGCCGCGCCGAGGGCCTCGCCGCCATCGCCACCGCACTGGTGTACCGGACGAACCCCGCCTAGGCCGTCTCTTTCGGACGGGTTCCGCACGACACCGCTTCGGCAACAAAGCGCCCCGCGCCCCAAAAGGGTCGCGGGGCACTGCCGCAGGCGCACTACCCTGGATGCCGTGACTATTCGCCTGTACGACACCAGCGCCCGGCAGATCCGCGACTTCACCCCGCTCGTCCCGGGCTGCGTCTCGATCTACCTCTGTGGCGCCACCGTCCAGGCGGCCCCGCACATCGGGCACATCCGGTCGTACCTCAACTTCGACGTCATGCGCCGCTGGTTCACCTACCGCGGCCTCGACGTCACCTTCATCCGCAACGTCACCGACATCGACGACAAGATCATCTCGAAGGGCGAGGCGCAGGGCCGCCCGTGGTGGTCCATCGGCTACGAGAACGAGCGCGCCTTCAACGACGGCTACAACGCGCTGGGCTGCCTCCCGCCCACGTACGAGCCGCGCGCGACCGGCCACGTGCCCGAGATGATCGAGATGATGCGCACGCTCATCGAGCGCGGCCACGCCTACGAGGCGGACGGCAGCGTCTACTTCGACGTGCGCTCCTTCCCCGGCTACCTGGAGCTGTCGAACCAGAGCATCGACGACCTGCGCCAGCCCGCCGAGGAGGGCATCACCGGCAAGCGCGACCCCCGCGACTTCGCCATGTGGAAGGCCAGCAAGCCCGGCGAGCCCGACTGGGAGACCCCCTGGGGCCGCGGCCGCCCCGGCTGGCACCTCGAGTGCTCCGCCATGGCGCACAAGTACCTCGGTGAGGCCTTCGACATCCACGGCGGCGGCCTGGACCTGATCTTCCCGCACCACGAGAACGAGATCGCCCAGGCCAAGGCCTTCGGCGACGAGTTCGCGAAGTACTGGGTCCACAACGCCTGGGTCACCATGTCCGGCGAGAAGATGTCCAAGTCCCTCGGCAACTCGGTGCTCGTCTCCGAGATGGTCAAGAACTGGCGCCCCATCGTCCTGCGCTACTACCTCGGCACCCCGCACTACCGCTCGATGATCGAGTACAGCGAGGAGGCGCTGCGCGAGGCCGAGTCCGCGTTCGCGCGCATCGAGGGCTTCTACCAGCGCGTCATCGAGAAGGCCGGCAAGACCGTCGACCCCGCTCCCGAGGTCCCGCCCGCCTTCGCCGAGGCCATGGACGACGACCTGGGCGTCCCGCAGGCGCTCGCCATCGTCCACACCACGGTCCGCCAGGGCAACAGCGCCCTCGCCGCCGACGACAAGGACGCCGCGATCGCGCGGCTGTCCGAGGTACGGGCGATGCTCGGCGTCCTCGGCCTCGACCCGCTCGACCCGCACTGGGCCGAGGAGAGCGACCGCGGCGAGGACCTCCACGGCGCCGTCGACACCCTCGTACGCCTCGTCC
Source organism: Streptomyces sp. NPDC032745 (assembly GCF_055579465.1). NCBI lineage: Bacteria > Bacillati > Actinomycetota > Actinomycetes > Kitasatosporales > Streptomycetaceae > Streptomyces > Streptomyces sp. NPDC032745. The sequence continues at coordinate 12,082 of NZ_JBVING010000006.1, forward strand.
TCGAACAGCGCGAGTCCGCCCGGGCCCGCAAGGACTGGGCGACCGCCGACGCCATCCGCGACCAGCTCCAGCAGTCCGGCCTCGTCATCGAGGACGGCCCGGCCGGCCCGCGCTGGACGCTCGGCCCGCGCTGAGTGCTCGGCCCGCGCCGAGCCCGGGCAGCCGAGTTTGGTGGCCGCCCGGCGCTCCGGGCGGCACACTCTTCATACGTACATATCGCAGCACCAACGAAAACAGGTAGAGGTCATGGCCGGGAACAGCCAGCGCAGGAACCGCCGCACGTCCAACAAGAAGGGCGCCACGGTCGGCAGCGGTGGCCAGCGGCGCAAGGGCCTGGAGGGCAAGGGCCCCACACCCAAGGCCGAGGACCGCAAGAAGCACAAGGCGAACCGCATCAGCAACGCGATGGCGCGGCAGGCCGCCAAGCGCCGCCCCGCCCCCCGCCGCGGCGGTCCCAAGGGCACCAGCGAGATGGTCGTCGGCCGCAACCCGGTCTTCGAGGCGCTGCGCGACGGCGTCCCCGCCACCACCCTCTACGTCCAGCAGTTCATCGACAACGACGAGCGCGTCCGCGAGGCCCTCAAGCTCGCCGGCGAGCGCGGCAACATCAACCTGATGGAAGCCCCGCGCCCCGAGCTCGACCGGATGACCAACGGGCTCAACCACCAGGGCCTGGTCCTCCAGGTCCCGCCGTACGAGTACGCGCACCCCGAGGACCTCACCACCGCCGCCTACGACAACGGCGAGGACCCCCTCATCGTCGCCCTCGACGGCGTCACCGACCCCCGCAACCTCGGCGCGATCGTCCGCTCCGTCTCCGCCTTCGGCGGCCACGGCGTGGTCATCCCCGAGCGCCGCGCCGCCGGCATGACCGCCGGCGCCTGGAAGACCTCGGCCGGCACCGCCGCCCGTACCCCGGTCTCGCGCGTCACCAACCTGACCCGCGCCCTCCAGGAGTACAAGAAGGCCGGCATCACGATCGTCGGCCTCGCCGCCGAGGGCGAGCACACGGTCAACGACCTCGACGCGCTCGCCGGCCCGGTCGTCATCGTCGTCGGCTCCGAGGGCAAGGGCCTCGGCCGCCTCGTCGGCGAGAACTGCGACTACCTCGTCCGCATCCCCATGCCGGGCGGCGCCGAGTCCCTCAACGCCGGTGTCGCCGCGGGCGTCGTGCTCTACGAGGCGGCCCGCCGCCGCGCCGAGACGCCCCGCGCTTGATCCACTTGGCTCACGGAAAGTGACCCGTGAGCGTGCCACCCCGCCCCTTTCGGGCGGGGTGGCTTGATCTTGACGGGCCTCGGACACATCCCTCCCGTCAAGGCAGTGTCCTAAACACTGATCACTCGGTTAGATGAGTGTGGACACCAGAACGTCAGGGTTCGACGACCAGCCCGCGCTGAGCATGGTCAAGGTGCCGTGCGACCCCGCACAGGTCATCGTCAACCACGCCAGCTTCCGCGTGCGGCTCGCACCGAGCCCGAGCGCGCGTTCCAAGCCCGCGAACGCCCCCGGCCGCGTGCCCGTCCTCGGCGGCGCCGTGGTCGCCGCCGCCGGAGCCGGCCGCCGCCGGGCCCCCGTCGTCTGGAGCGGCAAGTCCGCCCCCGGCGACACCGCCGCCATGGGCGGACTCATCCAGGCCGTACGCGAACACGGGCGTGGACACGGCGGCTTCGACGACGGCGACGGGGGCACCACCCAGACCATCCCCCGCATCGACCTCGCCCGCGACCTCGCCGAGGACACCCTCGCCACGCCGACCGTCATCGGCCAGCGCACCTACGGAGACCCGGACGAGACCCGCCCGCTGACCCCCGTACGCGACCTCCCGTACGACGCCCGGTACGCGGGCGGCGGCCCCTACGACAGCCACGGCAGCCACGACGGCCTCGGCGGCGGACCCGGCACCGACTCCCGCCGGGCCTCCTCCGACACCCGGGGGCACGCCTCGTACTACCCCGGCCGCCGCATGAACCTCGGGGTCGTCCTCCTCCCGCTGCGCGTCTTCCTCGGCTTCATCTGCATCTACGCCGGCATGGGCAAGCTGTGCGACCCCGTCTACTTCGACGGCGGCGAACGCGGCTCCATGGTCACCTGGCTCCGCACCCTCCACCCCTGGGCACTCGCCGAACCCCTGCGCGACTTCGCCCTCGCCCACCCCGTCGGGGCCGGGCTCAGCGTCGCCTTCCTCCAGGTCATCGTCGGCGTCCTGACCGTCCTCGGCCTGTGGCAGCGGTTCGCCGCCTGCATCGGCGCCCTGCTGTCCGCCGCACTCCTCATGACGGTGAGCTGGAAGACCGTCCCCGCCTACGACGCCCCCGACATCATCTACCTCGCCGCGTGGAGCCCGCTGATCATCGCCGGCGCCCCGGTCTACTCCCTCGACGGCCGCCTCGCCGGCGAGGCCTGGCGCACCCTCGGACCCCGCTCCGAAATCTGGCGGCTGCGCCGGCGCGTCCTGCGCCGCGGAACCATCATGGCCACCGTCGTCTGCGGACTCACCCTGATCACCGGCTCGCTCCTCGGCGGCGCCGTCCGCTCGACCACCGTGGTCACCGTGCCCGGACCCGGCCAGGCCCCCAGCAACTACCTGCCCGGCTCCCCGCTCCCGCAGGCCCCCACCAAGCAGCAGCAGCAACAGCAGCAGCAACCGCCCACCGCCCAGCAGCCCTCCAAGCCGGCCGAACCCACCGCCAGCGCCTCGGCGCCCGCTGCCAAGTCCGGGCGGGGCGGCACCGGTTCCACCGCGAAGGAGACCGCCGGCACCGGCTCGCAGTCGCCCACCGCGACCCGCGGCTCCGGCACCGGCCAGAACTCGGGCAGCACGCCCAAGCAGTCCACCCCGAAGCCACCGTCCTCCAGCTCGGGCAGCGGCGGCGGCACCGGCGGCGACGCGCCGTCCAAGAAGCCCGGCCTCGTCGGAGGCCTCCTCGGCTGACGACGGAACGGCACGAGAACGGAGCCGGGGCCGGCGCGCACACAGCGCGCCGGCCCCGGCTCCGTACGCGCACGGCCTCAGGAGCCGCCCTGCGCGGCCAACTCCCGTGCCGCCTCGGTCAGGTCCTTCGCCGTGTCGATCGCCCGCCAGTAGGCCCCCTGCGGCAGCGGAAAGCCCGCCAGCCGCCGCTCACGCGCCAGCCGCGGGAAGGTCGTACGCTCGTGATCGCCCAAGTCCGGCAGCAGCGCCGCGAATTCGGGACCGAAGACGTACACGCCCGCATTGATCAGATAGGGCGACGGCGGCGACTCGATGAAGTCCAGCACCTGCCCGAACTCATTGGTCTCCACCGCCCCCCACGGAATCCGCGGCCGCGCCAGCGCCAGCGTCGCCGTCGCCCCCCGCTCCGCATGGAACGCCGCCATCTCGCGCAGCGAGAACCGCGTCCAGATGTCCCCGTTCGTCGCGTACCAGGCCCGGTCCGGATGCGGCAGGTGCCGGGCCGCGTACTTCAGCCCGCCGCCCCGCCCCAGCGGCTCCTCCTCCACCACCGTCGTCACCCTGAGCGGCAGGTCCGCCTTGGCCAGCCAGTCCTGCAGCACCTCCGCGAGATGCCCGCACGACACCACGGCATCCGTCACCCCCTCCGCCGCCAGCCACGCCAGCTGATGCCCGATGATCGGCACCCCGGTCCCCGGGATCTCCACCATCGGCTTCGGCCGGTCGTCCGTATACGGACGCAGCCGCGAACCCTGGCCACCCGCCAACACGACCGCCTGAACGGGCGCCTGAGCGAGGGAGGCCGGGTCCGCGGCCGCGGAAACGGAAGAGCGGGACACGGGAGGCACGTCGGTCATGGCCGTCAGCGTAGAGGCCCCGGCCCGGAGGAGTACGGCGACGCCCGTCAGCCCATCGAGGCGACGCCGGTCGCGTACGAGGTGTCGCACACGGGACGCGCGAAGGACTGCGCCTTCGTCGGACCGTACGCGTCCACCGCAGCCCGCCCCAGCGCCCGCGCGATCCCCACGCAGTGCTCGGCCAGCGACGGCCGCCGGTCCACCTCCCGCTGGAGGTGCGTCAGGACGTCACCCGGGGTCTCGCCCTGCTGCAGCTCACTCAGCAGCTTGTCGCGCAGCACGTCCTGCGCGGCGCGCGGCTTCGCGGGGACGGACACGTCCTCGGCGGAGGCGGTCAGGATCTGGGAAGGGGTGTTGTCCGCCCAGGGGACCATGGTGACCGCGAGGGTCCCGGACAGGACCAGGACGACGGGCAGGACCAGGGCGAGGGATCGGCCGATACGGCGGGCAGTGTGGGTCACGAGGGCGAGAGTAGCGCTCGGTGAAGATTTGGCGACATTTAGTCACCCGGTCGGGGGATGGTTCGACGTGGCTTTTCGAATTAAGGGTTGACGAGTGGGGCCGAATGGCCCGGTCTGCCCGGGATGGCGCACAGGGGCGCCCCGGGAAGGGGCGCCCCTGCTTGGTCCTGCTCGTCCGGGAGATCAGCCGGAGAGCCGCTCACCCGAAGACGTCGAGAACACGTGGATCTCGCCGGCCCGCGGCACCACCTGCAGCGTCGAGCCCTTCTCCGGCACCTGGCGGCCGCCCACGCGCACCACGATGTCCTGACCGCCCTCGGCCTCGGTGGTCCGGCCGTAGACGTAGCCGTCGGCGCCGAGCTCCTCGACGACGTTGACGGTGATCGTCAGGCCGCCCGCGCTGCCGACGTCGAAGTGCTCCGGGCGCACGCCGACCGTGACGGTACGGTCGCCCGCGTCCGCGGCGGCGGACAGCGCCTCGCGCGACACCGGGACCACGGTCTCGCCGAACTTCACGCCGCCGTCGGCGATCGGGACCTCGACCAGGTTCATGGCCGGCGACCCGATGAAGCCGGCGACGAACAGGTTCGCCGGACGGTCGTACATGTTGCGCGGGGTGTCGACCTGCTGCAGCAGACCGTCCTTGAGGACCGCCACGCGGTCGCCCATCGTCATGGCCTCGACCTGGTCGTGGGTGACGTAGACGGTGGTGATCCCGAGGTCGCGCTGGAGCGCGGCGATCTGGGTACGGGTGGACACGCGCAGCTTGGCGTCGAGGTTCGACAGCGGCTCGTCCATGAGGAACACCTGCGGCTTGCGCACGATGGCACGGCCCATGGCGACGCGCTGGCGCTGGCCGCCCGAGAGCGCCTTCGGCTTGCGGTCGAGGTACTGGGTGAGGTCGAGCATCTTCGCCGCGTCCTCGACCTTCCTGCGGATGGTCGCCTTGTCCTCACCGGCGATCTTGAGCGCGAAGCCCATGTTGTCGGCGACGGTCATGTGCGGGTACAGCGCGTAGTTCTGGAACACCATCGCGATGTCCCGGTCCTTGGGCGGCAGGTGCGTGACGTCGCGGTCGCCGATGCGGATGGCGCCGCCGTTGACGTCCTCCAGGCCGGCCAGCATGCGCAGCGAGGTGGACTTGCCGCAGCCCGAGGGGCCGACGAGGACGAGGAACTCGCCGTCCTCGATGTGCAGCTCGAGCTCGTCGACGGCGGGCTTGTCGCCGCCGGGGTACAGCCGGGTCGCCTTGTCGAAGGTGACAGAAGCCATGGTGATGAATCCCTTCTACCGGCAGGAACGTGCCGGACGATCCGAGTGGAAGGTCTAGTCCAGTAAGCAGGACTCCGCCCGACGCTACCCGGCGACCCTCCTCCTGTCAGCACCCCCGAGGCCGTGACTTCGAACTCTGTGCGATCCGTCGGACCCGCCCGCGTGGTGACGGCCACGACCAGCGCGCAGCGTCCCCGCGACGTCCACGACCTGATCCGCATCCTCCCCCGAGGCCTAGCGGGACTGGACCTGGCCCAGGCGGCAGCGATGCTGATCCGCATCGGATACTCCGCGACCCGGTAGAGCACTGGTCTTCTGGCCTCCGGAGCCGCGGCAGAGCAACACACTTTTGACCCCTGATTCCTGCTTCGCTGTCCGTTGCCGCCTGGTTCGGCCCTCAGGACAGAACCAGATGGTCTGACACGAACTCCACAGGCGAGAAGACCGACGGCCCGTCGGCCCGTACTCCTGCGCGGCCTACGCGGCCACGACGCACTCCGGCAGTTGCGATGCTCTGATCACCGTTGGCGTTGCCCGCCCCGGCGGCAGTGCCATGGCCACCAGCCAGTACAGCCGTAAACCTTCGTCGCGGAGGTTCACCGCGGCGTTCGCATCCCGGTGGTGAACGGCCCCGCACTCCCGGCAGGTCCAGGAGCGGATCGACACATCGAGCCGCTCCCCCTTCGCGTGGCAGGAGGAACAACGACGCGTCGACGGGAAGAACCGGTCCACGATCACCAGCGTTCGGCCGTACCACTCGCACTTGTAGCGCAGCATGCGCAGCAACTCACCCCAGGCCGCGTCGGCGATCGACTGGTTGAGTTTCGCCTTCCGCCGACGCCCGCTCCCCGCGGGGGACCGCATCAGATTCGCGACCGCCAGATCCTCCACCACGAGCACTTGGTTCTCGCGCACGAGGCGGGTGGTGAGCTGGTCGAGGCCGTCCTTCCGGACGTCAGTGATCAAGGCGTAGAGCCTGGCGATCTTCTCGCGGACCTTGCCACGGTTGCTCGATCCCTTCTGTTTGCGATGCAGCTCCTTCTGGAGCCGCGCCAGCTTCTTCTCGTACTTCTTCAGCAGCCGCGGGTGCTCCACGGTGCTGCCGTCGTCCATGGTCACGAGGGCGGCCAGTCCGAGATCCAGGCCGACGGCCTTAGGGGCGCTGGAACCGGGGACGAACGCGGCGGGCAGGGGGACGATCCGCTCCTCCACGAGGACGTACAGGAGGAAGCGGCCCGCCCGGTCGCGGGTGACCGTCAGCTTCACCGGCAGGACCCCGGCCGGCAGCGGACGGGACCAGCGCACATCCAGCGGCTCGGTCTGCTTGGCCAGCGAGATGAGCCCGGTACCCGGCCGCTCTGGATCCTCCCGCCAGCGGAACCCAGTGCGCACGTATGTCGCCGAATCCCGCGCTCGGTGCTTGCGCTTCGGCTTCGGGTAGTTGGCCGTTCCCCTGAAGAAGCGGGTGAAGGCGCCGTCGAGGTGACGCAGTGACTGCTGGAGGACGGTTGAGGACACGGTCTGGAGCCAAGACGTCTTCCTGGCCTGCCGCCACCCCGTCAGTGCGCGGGAGGTCTCGGCGAAACCGACGGACACGCGGTGGTCACGCCAGGCGTTCGATCGCAGGGCGAGACCCTCGTTGTAGACCCACCGGCAGGCGCCGAACGTCTGCGTCAGTTGTCGAGCCTGTACGTCGGTCGGATAGAAGCGGTAGCGGTACACCCGCTGCTGCGTACCCGGTTCCTTCACCCGGCTCGTGAGCGATTTGGCGGCGCGTTCCTGGTGCTTGCGCTGATCGGGGATGCCCAGGATCTCGCGCTTGACGCGCTTGGCTTCCGTGCCCACGACACGGGTCCCCTGCTCGGTGGCTCCAGCCACGGCCCCTCCCCAGCCCTACGGTCCGATAGTCGGACGTGCACTCCAGTACGGATAACGAACACGAGGGCGATGAGTCACGTAGGTCGGAAAGCTCTTCGCGAGAAAGTCTGGGCGCTGTGTAAAGTGAAGGCGATTCTGTGCGCTGTGCAGTGTCACGTGTGCCGCCTTAGCTCAGTTGGCTAGAGCGCTTGACTTGTAATCTTGAGGTCGTCGGTTCGATTCCGACAGGCGGCTCCGTCCCAGGTCAGAGGCTTGCTGGTCCAGGGAATTCGTACAGAAGCGGAAGGCTCCGGGTGATCACCCGGAGCCTTCCGCTTTGTCGTCAGTGGCGGCCCGAGATGCGGTTCGCCAGGCGGGCCAGGGGGGTTGTCGTCGGGGTGTGGGTCGCGGATTCGTGGCGGTCCGCCTCGCGGTAGGCCGCGTAGAGGGCCTGGACGCCGAGCCAGCGGAAGGGTTCCGGCTCCCAGCGGCGGACGCGGTGGTTGACCCACGGGAGCGTGGTCAGGTCCGAGGTTTCGCCCAGGACCAGGTCGCGTAGCGTGCGGGCGGCGAGGTTCGAGGTGGCGACGCCCGAGCCGACGTAGCCGCCGGCCCAGCCGAGGCCCGTCGTGCGGTCCAGGGTCACCGTGGCGCACCAGTCGCGGGGGACGCCGAGGACGCCCGACCAGGCGTGGGTGATCTCCACTCCCGCGAGGACCGGGAAGAAGGACGTCAGGAGCGCGGTCAGGGAATCGATCGTCGACTGCTGGGTGGTGCCGTCGGTGTCCGTGCGCGAGCCGAAGCGGTACGGGACGCCGCGGCCGCCGATCGCGATGCGGTCGTCCGCGGTGCGCTGGGCGTACATGTAGGCGTGGGCCATGTCGCCGAGGGTGCAGGCGTCCGACCAGCCGATGCGGGACCAGACCTCGGGCGGCAGCGGGGCCGTCGCGATCATCGACGAGTTCATCGGGAGCCAGGAGCGCCTCTGGCCCTTGAGCGCTGCGGTGAAGCCCTCCGTGCAGCGCAGGACGTAGGGGGCGCGGACCGTGCCGTACGGGGTGATGGCCCGGCGTGGGGCGATCTCGGTGACGGGGGTGGATTCGTGGATGACCACGCCGAGGCGTTCGCAGGCGGCGGCCAGGCCCTTGACGAGCTTGAGGGGGTGGATGCGGGCGCCGTGCGGGGTCCAGCTGGAGCCGACGGCGTCCGCGATGTCGATGCGGGCGCGGGTGTCGGTGGCGTCGTAGAGCTCGCGGTCGCTCTCGCCGAAGGCGAGTTCGGCGGCGTGGAAGGCCTTGAGGCGGCTGAGCTGGGCGGGGGTGCGGGCGACTTCGAGGACGCCGCCGCGGTGGATGTCGGCGTCGATGTCCTCTTTGGCCGCGACGCCGATGACTTCGGTGACGGTGTCGTTCATGGCCTGCTGGAGGCGGAGTGCGGCCTGGTGGCCGTGGAGTTCGGCGTAGCGGTCGCGGCCGGCGATGCCGTTGTAGAGCCAGCCGCCGTTGCGGCCGGAGGCTCCGTACCCGCAGAACTTCTGCTCGAGGACGGTGACGCGGAGGTCGGGGGCGGCGGTCTTGAGGTAGTAGGCGGTCCACAGGCCGGTGTAGCCGCCGCCGACGATGACGACGTCGGCCGTGGCGTGGCCGGTGAGGGGGGCGCGGGGTGGCTGGGCTGCGCCGGGCTGCGGACGTGCCGTGTCCGTCGCGTACCAGAAGGAGATGCCGCCGTTGATCGTCATGGGGGAGTTGGTACACGGGGTTCCGGACGGGTGTCCAGGTACCGGGTGCCGGGTTTTGGGGCGGGACGGGTGGCCTTTTGGCTGATGTGGCGGGGGTGGCGGGGTCCTTAGGGTGACGGCTGGGGGATTTGTCCCGGTTCTGAGAGGTTTGCATCTGAGGGGGTGGTCGGGCGGTCGTAGGGTCGGTGGCATGGTGGAGATTCCGGAGGGGCTGGTCCGGGCGCAGATCGCGTACAACGGTGACGCGGGGCGGGAGTTCGTGGCCGGGCTGCCCGCGCGGGCGGCGGAGTTCCTGGAGCGGTGGGAGCTGCGGCGCACCGGGCCCGGGATGCACGGGGTGACGGCCTTGGTGCTGCCGGTGGAGCGGGCGGACGGCTCGGCGGCGGTGCTGAAGCTGTCGAGGGTGGACGAAGAGAGCGCGGGGGAGCCGCTCGCGCTGCGCGCGTGGGACGGGCGGGGCTGCGTACGCCTGCTGGAGCACGATGCGCAGACCGGGGCGCTGCTGCTGGAGCGGCTGGACGAGCGGCGGCCGCTGTCGGTGTCGGCGGAGCGGGATGCGCGGCAGGCGGTGCGGGTGGGGGGGGAGTTGCTGGCGCGGTTGACGGCGGTGCGGGCTCCGGCCGGACTGCGGGGGCTCGGGGGAGTGGCCGCGGGGATTCTGGAGGCCGTACCGCAGGCACTGGGGCGGGTAGCGGACGGGCGGGCGCGGGGGCTGGTGGCGGATTGCGCGGCGGCGCTGGCGGAGGTGGCGGGGGAGCCTGGGGACCGTTTGCTGCACTGGGATCTGCACTACGACAACGTGCTGGCGGGCGGCCGGGAGCCGTGGCTGGCGATCGATCCGAAGCCGCTGGCGGGTGATCCGGGGTTCGAGCTGCTGCCGGCGATCCGGAACAACTTCGCGGTGGGGGAGGTGCGGTGGCGGTTCGATCTGCTGACGGAGGTGCTGGGGCTGGACCGGGAGCGGGCCCGGGCGTGGACGCTGGGGCGGGTCCTGCAGAACTGCCTGTGGGACGTGGAGGACGCCGGGGGCGGGGAAGCCGCGGGCAGCGGGGTGGAGTTGGAGGAGGAGCAGCTGGCGGTGGCGGAGGTACTGCTGGGGCGGTGACGCGCGGCTGCGTTCCCGGTGGCGTTCTAGGCTGCCGGGATGATCCGTAGCGCTGTTGTCGAAGACGTCCCCGTCATCCACGCCATGATCCGCGAGCTGGCGGAGTACGAGAAGGTGCCGCACGAGGCGCGGGCCACGCAGGAGCAGTTGCGGGAGGCGCTGTTCGGGGCGCGGCCCGCGGCGTTCGCGCACATCGCGGAGGCGGAGGACGGGGAGGCCGTCGGGTTCTCGCTGTGGTTCCTGAACTTCTCGACGTGGCGCGGGGTGCACGGGATCTACCTGGAGGACCTGTACGTGCGGCCGGGCGTGCGCGGTGGCGGGCACGGGAAGGCGCTGCTGGCGGAGCTGGCGCGGATCTGTGTGGAGCGCGGCTACGAGCGGCTCGAGTGGGCGGTGTTGAAGTGGAACGAGCCGACGATCGCGTTCTACGAGGCTCTGGGTGCGCGGCCGCAGGACGAGTGGTCGGTGTACCGGCTGACGGGCGGGCCGCTGAGGGAGCTGGGCTCGGCGCAGGGCTGAGGCCGCTGCGCCGGGCCGGTGGTGCGTGCGCCGTCAGCCGGTGATCTTGGCGGTGAACGCGTCGAGGTTGGTGCGGGTGCGGTCGATCTTCTCGGGGAGGGTGAGGGTCTCCTCGTGGCGGCCGGCGCGCAGTTTGGGCTGTCGCTTGCCCCGGATGTAGAGGGAGCAGGCGAGGTCGGCGCAGACGTACATGCCGACGGTGTTGCCCTCGCGGCCGCGGGCCCCGGCGAGGGGGGCGACGAGGAGGGAGACGCCGGAGGCTGCGTGGCCGGTGAGGCAGATCTGGCAGACGCTGGACTTGAGGGCGCTCGTGCGGCTGGCCCCGGGGACGCGCAGCGTGATGCCTATGGGGTTGCCGTCGGCGTCCTGGCGTACGAGGTGGGCGCGCAGGGGGGCGCCGGGGTCCACCCAGCCGAGGAAGTCGAGGTCTTCCCAGGGGAGTTCGCTGAAGTCCAGGGGGAGCTTGAGGCGGGCTGCCTCGCCCTTGGTGCAGTTCACGAAGGACGAACGGATCTGTTTTTCGGTGAGCGGGTCCACGTCGGGGGACGGTACGTGGGGGTAAGGGCTGCTGTCATCCGATATTACCGGCGGCGCGGGGGTTCCCCTCAGGGCTCGAGGACGACTTTGCCGGTGGTGGCGCGGGTTTCCAGGGCGTGGTGGGCGGCGGCCGCTTCGGCGAGCGGGTAGCGCTGGAGGGCGGGCCGGAGCCGGCCGGCGGCGGCTTCGGCGAGGGCGCGGGTTTCCAGGAGGCGCAGGGGGTTGTCGCCGCCGGCTCGCCGGAGCATGGCGAGGCCGAGGACGTTGTGAGTGGTGACGGCGCGGGCGGTGAGGTCGGCGCGGTCGGTGTCGGTGAGGGGGACGGGGCCGGCGGACCGGCCGAAGACGAGGTGGCGGGCGCCGGGGGCGAGGAGGCCGAGGGCGGCGCGGGCGGTGGGGCCGCCGACGGAGTCGAAGAGGACGGTGGCGCCGGCGGGGTGGTGTCGGCGTACGGCATCGGTCCAGCCGGGGGCGGTGTAGTCGAGGGCGAGGTCGGCGCCGTTGGCGGCGGCGAGGGCGGTTTTGGCGGGGCCGCCGGCCAGGGCGATGACGGTGGCGCCGGCGCCCCGGGCGTACTGGACGAGCAGTGTGCCGATGCCGCCGGCGGCGGCGGGGACGAGGGCGACGGAGTCCGGGCCGAGGTCGGCGAACTGGAGGATCCCGAGGGCGGTGCGGCCGGTGCCGATCATGGCGACGGCCTCGGCGGGGTCGAGGCCGGGCGGTACGGGGTGCAGGCGGTCGGCGTCGGCGACGGTGTACTCGGCGTAGCCGCCGGGCGCGAACCCGAGGTGTACGACGACCTGGCGGCCGAGCCAGCCGGGGTCGGTGCCGGGGCCGAGGGCGTCGACGGTGCCGGCGACCTCGCGGCCGGGGATGGTGGGCAGCTCGGGGAGGGTGGGGGCGGGGCCCTGGACGCCCTGGCGGAGGGCGGTGTCGAGGAGGTGGACTCCTGCGGCGGCGACGGCGATGCGGACCTGGCCGGGGGCGGGTACGGGGGTTTCGCTGCGCTCGTGGACGAGGTTCTCGGCGGGGCCGAAGGCGTGGAGGCGGATGGCGTGCATGGTGTGCGGCGTGTCCATGGGGACAGGCTCGGACCTGAAGCGCGGTCGAGGTCAAGGGCCGAGACGCTGCCCGCTGCCGTTGTCAGTGGGGCGGGGGACGATGGGGGCATGGCGCGCAAGGGGCAGCAGGAGACGGTGAAGGCGGCACGGCAACCGGAGGTGCGGCTGCCGGAGCTGACTGCGTGGGAGGGCGGTCAGCTGGAGCCGGACGGGGACTACGACGGGCTGGAGTTCGCGGACCTGGACCTGGTGGGGCAGGAGGGCGTCGGGGCCCGGTTCATGGACTGCGCGCTGCGGCGGTGCGCGCTGGACGAGGCAGGGCTGGCGAAGGCGCGGATCCTGGACTCGGTGCTGGAGGGGGTCCGGGGGGTGGGGACGGACCTGTCGGGGGCTTCGCTGCGGGATGTGGAGCTGGTGGAGGCGCGCCTGGGCGGTGTGCAGCTGCACGGGGCGGTGCTGGAGCGGGTGGTGGTCCGCGGGGGCAAGATCGACTACCTGAACCTGCGGCAGGCGCGGCTCAAGGACGTGGTGTTCGACGGGTGCGTGCTGGTGGAGGCGGACTTCGGGGGCGCGGTGCTGGAGCGGGTGGAGTTCCGCGGGTGCGCGCTGCGGGGGGCGGATTTCACGGGGGCGCGGATGACGGACGTGGATCTGCGGGGGGCCGCGGAGCTGGACATCGCGCGGGGGGTGGACGCGCTGTCCGGGGCGGTGATCAGCCCGTCCCAGCTCTTCGGCCTGGCCCCGTCCCTGGCGGCGCAGCTGGGCCTCCGCGTCGTGTCGTAGCCCCCGCGGGGGACGGCTCAGGCCGGGACGCGGGGGAAGCGGGCCTGGAGGGTCCAGATGGCGGGGTTGTCGGCGAGGCCGTCGTGCATGTCGATGAGGTCGGCGACCAGGTCGTGGAGGAAGTCGCGGGCTTCGCGGCGCAGCAGGCGGTGGCTGAAGGTCAGCGGTTCCTCCTCCGGCGGCATCCAGTCGGCCTCGATGTCGACCCAGCCGAAGCGGCGCTCGAACAGCATCCGGTCGGTGGACTCGGTGAAGTCGAGCTCGGCGTACTGGCGGTTGGCGGAGCGGCTGCCGCGGGGGTCCTGGTCGAGCTGCTCGACGATGTCGCAGAGCGCCCAGGCGAAGTCCAGTACGGGCACCCATCCCCAGGCTGTGGACACTTCCCGGTCCTTGATGGTGTCGGCGAGGTAGACGTCCCCGCAGAACAGGTCGTGGCGCAGGGAGTGGACGTCCGCCGAGCGGTAGTCGGTCTGCGGGGGGTCCGGGAAGCGCCGGGAGAGGGAGTAGCCGATGTCGAGCACGTACCCGATGGTGTCACGGTGGGGCGGGTGCGTGGGACGGGACGCCGGTGGGGCGTCTTGAGCCGGTGGATGACGGGCCGCAGGCCGCATCCGGCAGCCGCCCCGGCGGGCGTGGGCGGCTGCGGGCCTGCCTGCGGTGCATGCCCCGCGCTTCACGGACACCGCCCCACCGCAACCATCGCCGTCACCACCGCCCGTCAGCGGACGTTGACGGCCGTCCAGGCGGCGGCGACGCGCCCGTACTCGACGCTGCCCGGGCCGTAGAGGTCGGCGGCGGCCATGAGGGTGGCGGTGCGGGCGCGGGCGTAGTTGGTGGTGGAGGTCATGTAGGTGCTCAGGGCCCGGTACCAGATGCGGACGGCCTTGTCCCGGCCGATGCCGAGCAGCTTGGAGCCGTCGTAGGTGGGGGAGTCGTAGGAGATCTTGTTGATCTCCTTGGGGCCGCTGCCTTCGGCGAGGAGGTAGAAGAAGTGCCGGGCGGGGCCGGAGGCGGCGTACGGGTCGAGGGTGCCGATGTCGCGTGACCAGTAGTCGCGGGAGTGGCCGTCGAGGCTGGGGTGGTCCATGCGGCGCAGGGAGCCGTCGGCGAAGACGCGTTCGCCGATGAAGTAGTCGCCGACGTCGGTGGTGTTGTCGGCGAAGAACTCGATCGAGGTGCCGAGGATGTCGGCGGTGCCCTCGTTGAGGGCGCCGGGTTCGCCGGAGTACGTGAGTCCGGCGGTGGCGGCGACCACGCCGTGGGTGAGCTCGTGGCCGACGATGTCGAGGGTGGCGAGCGTCCGGCCGGTGGCGGGGTCGTCGCCGTAGTTGGCGCAGGAGCAGGACGGGTCCCAGAAGGCGTTGGGGTAGTTGCTGCCGTAGTGCACGCGGGAGGTGACGCCCGTACCGTCGCCGCGGATGCCGTTGCGGCCGAGGACGCCCTTGTAGAAGTCCCAGGTGACGGCGGTGGCGTAGTGGGCGTCGACGCCGGCGGACTGGCGGTTGGCGGGGGTGCCGGTGCCGCCCCAGTCGTTGTCGGGGTCGGTGAAGAGGGTTCCGCCGCCGGTCTGGTTCATGGCGTCGAGGGTGCGCTGGTTGCCGCGGGTGGTGTCGCGGAGCTGGTACGCGCTGCCGGTGAAGTAGGTGGTGAGGGGGACGGCGCCGGCGTGCTGGCTGTGACCGGTGCCGGTGCCGGTGCCGGTGCTGCGGGGGGCGGCAGTCGCAGCCGTGGCCGTGGCTGCGGTGACCGTCATGACGGCGACGGTGCCGAGGAGGACGGCGAGGCGGGTGCGGGGAGAGGACGTCGGGTGGGTCACTCGGGCTCCTTCGCGGTGGCCGGGGTGGCGGCGCGAGTGAGCGTGACAGGACGGGCTCTGGTTTTGGCAGGTCTCCGACAAGGATTTCGGGGATCCCGGCCGGGTTGTCCGAACAGCCCCCGCTCGGTGTCCGGAACCCGACGCCGTCAGCGCACGAGCCCCGTCCGGGCAGGACCCCCGTCAGTGCACGAGCCCGTCCGGGCAGGAGCCCCGTCCGGGCAGGACCCCCGTCAGTGCACGAGCCCGTCCGGGCAGGAGCCCCGTCCGGGCAGGAGCCCCGTCAGTGCACGAGCCCGTCAGTGCACGAGCCCCGTCCGGGCAGGAGCCCCGTCCGGGCTCAGTGCACGAGCCCGTCAGTGCACGAGCCCCGTCCGGGCAGGAGCCCCGTCCGGGCAGGAGCTCCGTCCGGGCAGGAGCCCCGTCCGGGCAGGACCCGGTCAGGGCAGCAGGCGCTGTTCCTTGGCCACCGAGACCGCTCCCGCGCGGGTGTCCACGCCGAGCTTGTCGTAGATGCGGCCCAGGTGCGTCTTCACCGTCGCCTCGCTGATGAACAGCGCCCGCGCGATGTCCCGGTTGCCCAGCCCCCGCGCCAGCTGGCCCAGGATGTCCAGCTCGCGGTCCGTCAGCGTCGGGCGCGAGCCCCGCATGTGGGCCATCACGCGGCTCGCCACCGGCGGGGAGAGCGTCGTGCGGCCCGCCGCCGCCGAGTGGATCGCGGAGAACAGCTCCTCCGGGCGCTCCGCCTTCAGCAGGTAGCCCGTGGCGCCCGCCGCGATGGCGCGGGTGACGTCCGCGTCCGTGTCGTACGTCGTGAGGACCAGGACGTGCGGGGGGTCGGTCACCGCCGTGATGCGGCGGGTGGCCTCGACCCCGTCGATGCCCTCGCCCAGCTGGAGGTCCATCAGCACCACGTCCGGGCGGAGCTTCGCCGCCAGGGCGACGGCCTCCTCGCCGCTGCCCGCCTCGCCCAGGACCTCGATGCCGGGCGCGCTGCCGAGCAGCGCCAGCAGGCCGGCGCGGACCACCGCGTGGTCGTCGCAGAGCAGGATCGTCGTCATCGGGATCGGGCCGGTTCCGGTTCCGGTCGTCATACGGGGGGCTCCAGGGGGATGGCCGCGGAGAGGACCGTGCCCTCGCCGGGGGTGGATTCGAGGGTCAGGGTGCCGCCGAGCTGGCGGACGCGGGCGCGCATCGCCGGGAGTCCGTGCCCGCGGTCCCCGGCCGCTCCCGCCCCGCGCGGCTCGCTGAAGCCCTCGCCGTCGTCCGCGACGTCGAGGACCACCTGGTCGCCCAGGAAGCTCAGGGTCAGGGCCGCGGTCCGGGCGTGCGCGTGCTCGCGCACGTTCGCCAGCGCCCCCTGCGCGATGCGCAGCAGCGCCGACTGGACCCGGTCCGGGAGCGGGGCGGGCGTGCCCTCCAGGTGGAAGCGGACCTCGATGTCCGGGCCCGCGTCGAGCGCGCGCAGCGCGTCCGCGAGGCCGCCGCCCCCTTCGAGCTCCGGCGGGGCCAGGTCGTGGACCAGCCGCCGCGCCTCCGCCAGCCCGCGCGCCGCGATGCCGGTGGCGGTACGGACGTGCGCGCGGGCGGTGGCCGGGTCGGTGTCCCAGGTGCGGTCCGCGGCCTGGAGCAGCATCTGCTGGCTGGACAGGTGCTGGGCGAGCGTGTCGTGGATCTCCATCGACAGCCGCTGCCGCTCGGCGAGGGTGCCCTCGCGGCGCTCGGTGGCGGCCAGCTCGCGCCGGGTGCGGATCAGGTCGTCGATCAGCGCGCGCTGGGACTCGGCCTGGCGCTCCATGTGGACGAAGACGGCGGTGGCGAGGGCGGCGATCGCGGGCGGGGCCAGCAGGAGGTTCGGGTCGAACTCCTTGGAGAGCTTGAGCTGGGCCGCCACCACGAACACGGTCAGCAGGGCCACGAGGACGATCGCCGCGCGGGGCGGCAGGGTGCGCAGGGCGGTGAAGAAGAGGGGGACGGCGCACCAGGCGAAGCTGGGTGCGAGGACGACCAGGACCACCCAGGTCGCCACCACCAGCCCGAGCCAGAGCATCCGCCGCACGGTGGGCGCTGCCCCGAGCGCGGGGCCGAGTACGTACAGCAGGGCCAGCACGATGCTGAGGGCGATGATCCACGGGGTGCTGGGCGAGCCGGGGTGGCGCAGCAGGAAGCGGGCCACCGAGGCGCCGAGGAGCAGGAAGAACGCCGTGTGCATGACGGTCGCCAGGGCGCGTGTGCCGGCCTTCCCCACCGTGCCGGGTGTGCCGGGTGTGCCGGGTGTGCCGGGCGTCCGCGGTGTGCCGGGCGGGCCCGGCGTCCCCGGCGCCTGTGGCGGGGTGCGGCTCAGGTGGCTCACGGCGGGCTCCCGGGTCGGTGTCTGGCTCCTCCATCGTGCCTGGTCGTACGCGATGGCGCTGACCAGCCAATCCGTACCCGTACCCGGTCCGCATCGACCGATCGGCTGACCCCGGGGTCAACCGGTGCGGCAGCCGTCGCGAGCCGGTACGCGGACCGGTGGGCGCCGGGTGCGGGCCCAGGCTTGGAGCAGCAGAACGAGCCGACGCACTCAGCCGATGCACACAGGAGCAGCAGACATGAACACCCGCACCCGCGTTCTCACCGGTACCGCCCTCGCCGTCGCGCTCGGCGCCGGGACCTTCGGCGCGGTCAGCGCCAGCGCCGCGCAGGGCGAGACCGCCCCGGCCGCCGCCGTCGCCAAGAAGGACGGCGAGCCGAACGAGAAGAACTTCACCACCACGACCCACCTCACCATCGACGCCGCCACCCGCGCCGCCCAGGCCGCGCTCGAGGCCGCGCAGAAGGAGAACCAGAAGGTGACGGTCGCGGTCGTGGACCGCAACGGCAACACCATCGTCACCCTGCGCGGCGACGGCGCGGGCCCGCAGTCCTACGAGTCGGCGCAGCGCAAGGCCTTCACCGCCGTGTCCTGGAACGCCCCGACCTCGGTGCTCGCGGGCCGTCTCGCCCAGGCGCCGAACCTGAAGGACATCCCCGGCACCCTCTTCCTCGGCGGCGGCACCCCGGTGCAGGCCAAGGGCGCCCCGGTCGCGGGCATCGGCGTGGCCGGCGCCCCGAGCGGTGACCTGGACGAGAAGTACGCCAAGGCCGGCGCCGACGCCCTGGACAAGTAGTCCCGGCACGTGGTCCCGGCACGTGGTCCCGGGCCCGTGGTCCCCGGCCCGTGGTCCCCGCACGTACTCCGCGGCGTGAGCCGCACGATCCGGACCCTGCGAAATCCGGCCCTCGTGGGAAACGCCCCGAAGTGCGACATCGGGCCCACATAGGATCGGGCGCGTGGAACACCGCGCGCTCTCCCGCCTAGCCGTCCCTGCCGCCGCCGCCCTGCTCGCCCTCACCACGGCGTGTACGGCCGGCACGGTGCAGGGGCGGCCGGGTGCGTCCGGGCTGCGCGACCCGTACTTCCCGAAGGCCGGCAACGGCGGCTACCAGGTCGAGCACTACGACCTGGACCTCGACTACGACCCCGCCGACGGGGAGTTGAACGCCACCGCCGTCATCACCGCCCGCGCGGAGCAGGGGCTCAGCTCCTTCAACCTCGACCTGAGCGGCCTGGAGGTCGAGGGCGTCACCGTGCAGGGCGAGGGCGCGCGGTTCAACCGGACCGGCCGGGAGCTGACGGTGCGTCCGGCCGAGGACATCAAGAAGGGCGAGGTCTTCCGGACGGAGATCGACTACCGCGGCAAGCCGAAGCCCATCACGGATGCGGACGGCGCCAAGGAAGGCTGGATCACCACCGCCGACGGCGCCGTCGGGGTCGGCGAGCCGATCGGGTCGATGGCCTGGTTCCCCGGGAACCACCACCCCAGCGACAAGGCCACGTACGACATCACCCTGACGGTCCCCAAGGGCTACGAGGCGGTGTCGAACGGCGAGTTGAAATCCCGGACCGACACCGCTGGGGGTCCCTCCGGGACGGAGTCCGGGGGAGGGCGGACCGAGTTCGTGTGGCACAGCGCGGAGCCGATGGCGAGCTACCTGGCCACCGCCGCGATCGGGAAGTTCAAGGTGACCACCGGGCGGACCCCGTCGGGGGTCGCCCTCTACGAGGCCGTCACGCCCGAGGAGGCCGCCGCCGGCGCCCCGGCGCTGGCCCGGCTGCCGGAGATCGTGGACTGGGGGAGCCGCCGGTTCGGCCCGTACCCCTTCGGCACCGCGGGGGCGATCGTGCTGCCGGCCGAGACCCTCACGTACGCGCTGGAGACGCAGACCAAACCCGTCTTCTCCGGCGCACCCGACGAGAAGCTGCTCCTGCACGAGACGGCCCACCAGTGGTTCGGCGACTCGGTGTCGCCGAAGTCCTGGAAGGACATGTGGCTCAACGAGGGCTTCGCGACCTACGCCGAGTGGCTGTGGTCCGAGGACCACGGCGGGACGACCGCGCAGCAGTACTTCGACGCCTTCCTCGCGGGCGACACCGCGGTGGACAAGGACGCCGACTCCGACTGGGACGCCTTCCCGCCCGCGGACCCGCCCGGAGCCAAGGAAATCTCCGAGGGGCCGGTGTACTACCGGGGCGCGATGGTCCTGCAGCGGATCCGCCAGGAGGTGGGTGACGAGAAGTTCTTCGCCCTGCTGCGCGGCTGGGCCCAGGACCACCGGTACGGGAACGCGAGTACGGCCGAGTTCACCGCGTACGCGGAGCGGACGACGGGGCACGACCTGAAGAAGGTCTGGGACGTCTGGCTCTACGGCAAGGGCCGGCCGAAGTAGGCCGCCGGGGCCCGTACCCCGCGCGGTGCGCGGTGGCGTGGCGAAGCCCCCTCCCCGGACGGCCGGGAGGGGGCTTCGCTACGGCGCTTTCGGCCGGTTGGGCTCAGGCTCGGCCCGGACTCAGACGTTGACGCCGAAGTCCTGGGCGATGCCGGTCAGGCCGGAGGCGTAACCCTGGCCGACCGCGCGGAACTTCCACTCGGCGCCGTTGCGGTAGAGCTCGCCGAAGACCATGGCGGTCTCGGTGGCCGCGTCCTCGGAGAGGTCGTAGCGGGCGATCTCGGCGCCGCCGGCCTGGTTGACGACGCGGATGTACGCGTTGCGGACCTGGCCGAAGTTCTGGCTGCGGGCGTCGGCGTCGTAGATCGAGACCGGGAAGACGATCTTGTCGACGTCTGCCGCGAGCGTGGCGAGGTTGACGTTGATGGACTCGTCGTCTCCGGAGCCCTCGCCGGTGCGGTTGTCACCGGTGTGGACGATGCTCTGGTCCGGGGTGGACTTGTTGTTGAAGAAGACGAAGTGACCGTCGGAGACGACCTTGCCCATCGCGTTGACCGCGATGGCGGAGGCGTCGAGGTCGAAGTCGACACCGGTCGTCGTACGGACGTCCCAGCCGAGGCCGACCGTGACGGCGCTGAGGCCGGGGGCCTCCTTCGTGAGCGAGACGTTGCCGCCCTTGGACAGGCTTACTGCCATTTTGACTGGTGTCCCTTCCTCGTCGCATGGCCGCGAGATTGTGGCCAAGGTACCGCTGACCTTCATAACGCGGGGAGGGGGGCCGTAGGTTCCACTCCAGGCTTTCCCCGCCGATTCCCCCACCATTCAGCCGCGGAAATACGGGTGACGGGCATCGCGCCGGGCGGGATCATAGGGGGCATGCCTGGTCCCTATGTCATTCGCGGTTCGGTCGTGCTCCCCGAGGCGGAGCTCGCCTGGCGCTTCTCGCGATCCTCCGGGCCGGGTGGGCAGCACGTGAACACCTCGGACTCGCGCGTGGAGCTGCTGTTCGACGTGGCGGCGACGAAGGCGCTGCCGGACGTGTGGAAGGAGCGGGCGCTGGAGCGGCTCGCCGCCCGGCTGGTGGACGGGGTGCTGACCGTACGGGCCTCGGAACACCGGTCGCAGTTCCGCAACCGGGAGATGGCGTTGGTCCGGATGGCGTCCGTGCTCGCGGAGGCCACCGCCCCGCCGCCGAAGGCGCGCCGCGCCACGAAGATCCCGCGGGGGATCAACGAGCGGCGGCTCCGGGAGAAGAAGGCCCGGGCGGAGACCAAGCGCGGCCGTACCGGCCGGGACTGGTAGCAGCGCAGGCGCTCGGCTCAGCCCGCCAGATGGCGGTAGCGGCCGCGGAAGTAGGCCAGCGGCGGGGAGTCGGGGGACGGGAGCGCCGAGGTGAGGACGCGGCCGATGACCAGGGTGTGGTCGCCCGCCTCGACGCGGTTCTCCGTACGGCATTCCAGGGTGGCCAGGGCGCCCGTCAGCAGCGGGGCCCCCGAGACCTCGCCGCGTACGTAGGGCAGGTCCGCGAAGAGCAGCCGGTCGCTGATGCGGTTCTTCATCGAGAAGCGGCCCGCCACCTGCACCTGGTGGTCGGCGAGGACCGAGACCGCCCACAGGGGCTGCTCCGCCAGCAGGTCGTCCATCCGGGAGCCCTCGCGCAGGCTCACCAGGACCAGCGGCGGTTCCAGCGACACGGACATGAAGGCGGTGGCCGTCATGCCGACGTCCTCGCCGCCCGGACCGTCCGGCGTCAGCGGGTTCTCGTGTGCGGTGATCAGGCACACGCCCGCCGCCAGGCGGGACATCGCGGCCCGGAACTCGTCGTTGCTCACGCCCTCAGGATGAAGGGTGGAGGTGATGGGCACGGGTACAGGGGTCGTCTTCGGCACGTTGGGAACGCTAGTCTCGCCCTCCCGCGCCGCACATCGGGCCCGAGTCCGAGTCGCGTCCCGGCCCGTCGGCCTAGGCCGCCCTAGGCCCGGGCGTATCGTTTGCTCCCGGGAATGCAGGGGAGCGCTCCCAGGCGCCACCACCCCCACCACCCACCTTTATTCATCTCATGTGACTTGAGTCACAGAGAGCAAGATTTGTTGACCCTGTGTACCTGGCGCACAGCTCACTGTGATTCAGTGGACGGGACACCGCAACGAAACGCCGATGACAAACCTGGAGTTGCTGTCGAGGTCTCGGGGAGAGCGAGCAATGGAGACCGAGTCGGAGCCGTACGTCCGTCTTGCGACCCTGCGGCAGCTTCACCAGGTGGTGGCCGAGCTCAATACGGCCAGGAGCCTGGCGGACACTCTGCAGACCGTCGTGGACGGCATCGTCGTGGGCCTCGGCTACCAGCTCGCCTGTGTCAACCTCGTACGCCCTGACGGGGATCTCGTCGTCGCCGCGTTCGCCGGCGACCCCGCCGCAGAAGCCCTCATCACCGGCCGTGTCGGCTCCCGAGCCTCCTGGGAGCGCCGTCTGACGATGGGGGAGAGCTGGGACGGGCTCCGCTTCATCCCGCACACCGAGGGCTGGGTCCTCCTCGAGGACGACGTGCCCCAGTGGCACACGGACGGCCCCGATCCGCGCTTCGAGGACGAGTGGCACCCCGAGGACCGGCTGTACGCCCCCATGTATGCGTCCGGCGGGGAACTTCTGGGTGTCATTTCGGTGGACAGACCGCGCAATGGGCGGCGCCCCGGCGCGTGGGGGCGCGAAGCGCTCCAGATGTACGCCTTCCAAGCCGCGATTGCGATCAGCAACGCACGGCTGCGCGCGAACATGCAGCGGGCGCTGGTCCGGCTGGAGCGTGAACAGCAGGCGCTGCGCGCGAGCGAGGAGTCGTTCCGGCAGGCCTTCGAGTACGCGCCCAGCGGCATGGCGATCGCCGAGATGGGCGGGGACCAGCACGGGCGGCTGCTGCGGACCAACGACGCGCTGTGCCGGCTGCTGGGCCGGCCCGCGTCCGTACTGCGCCGGTACTCCTTCTCCGACCTGGTCCACCCCGAGGACATCGGGACCCTGCTGCGCACCTCCGCCGAGGGCGGCCGGGCCGAGCTGCGGCTCGGGCGGCGCGACGGCACGTACGTATGGGTGTCGCTGCGCAACTCCGTCGTCGCGGACGCCGCCGACGGACCGCGCTTCCTGCTCACGCACGTCGAGGACATCGAGGAGCGCAAGCGCCATGAGCTCCAGCTCGCCCACCGGGCCAGCCACGACTCGCTGACGGGCCTCCCGAACGGCGCCGAGCTGCGCGCCCGCCTCGGCGCGCGGCTGTGCCGCAGGCCGCAGTCGGTCCGCGCCACCGCCGTGGAGGCGCTCGACGCGGCCTACGAGGGGCACGGAGCCGGCGCGGGGCTCGCGGCAGGTGGTGGCGGCGGTGAGCACGGCTTTCAGCCCGACACCTTCCCCGAGCCCTTCGAGTTCCCCGGCGCGCCCGCGGTGCCCGGGGCCCCCGGCGCCCCCGGGACCGCCGGCGCGGGGGCGGGCCCGTACGACCACCACGTGCACACGGTGGCGCCCGCGACGGACATCGACGACGGGACGAAGGGGCTCGCGGTGCTCTTCTGCGACCTCGACGGGTTCAAGTCGATCAACGACCGGTTCGGGCACCACACGGGTGACGCGGTCCTGATCGAGGTGGCCCGGCGGTTGACGACGGGCGTCAGGGACGGTGACACCGTCGCTCGGCTGGGTGGTGACGAATTCGTCGTCCTCGCGGACGGACTGGGCGCCGCCGACGCCGCCGACCTCGCCGTCCGGCTGCGCAACGCGATCATCCCGCCGATCCGCGTGGACGGCCGCGCGGTCCGTGTGGGCGCGAGTTTCGGCATCGGATGGGCCAGCTGCGGGATGTCGGCGGACGAGGTGCTGCGCTCGGCCGACCAGCGGATGTACATCGAGAAAAGGTCCCGTTCCAAGGCGCACCGCCGGGCCGGATGAGGCGATCGGCCGCCCGTGGGTGCACCTGTTCGGGGTAGGCTCCCGTGGGTTGAAAGGAGTGACCTGCGATGACGACGCCCGCGAACCACGGCTCGAACAGTGGGGCGAACCAGCCCGAGGACGACGACCCGTTCGGCTACCTCTACGCGGACGGCCAGGCCGCCGGAGCCACCCCGCCCGCGTCGGGCGGTGGATACGGCTACCCCGGCCCGACGGTCGGTGGTCAGCCAGGCGTACAGCCCGGTGTCCCCCGTACCTCCTACAACCAGGTGCGCACGGTCGGCGAGCGGACGTACGGCGGCCAGCGCGGCGCCCAGGTTCCGCAGCAGCAGCCGCCGGCCTACCAGGCTCAGTACCAGGCCCCTGAGGCCCTCCAGGCGGGCGGCTACGGGGTTCCGCCGCAGCAGGGGCAGGCCACGGCGACGATCCCCGCGCCGGGCGGCCACGGCGGAGGCAGCGGTTCCAGCCGCAAGGGCATGCTCATCGCGGCGGTCGCGGTGGTCGCCGCGGTCGCGATCGGCATCGGTGCGGCCGTGACCTTCGGTGACAAGGACAAGGACAAGAACGACAAGGGCAACGCGACGGGCGGGCAGCAGTCCGCGCAGCCGCAGAACTCGTCCTCCGCGCAGCCGAGCCCCTCGACGTCCCCGGAGGCCCCGCTGCCCAAGGCGGACGCCTCGGGTGCGGGCATGTCCCTGACCGGCGGCGCACACCTCGAGGGCACGGTCCCGGGCGCGAAGAGCGCGGGCGGCCAGTACGTGGGCGGCCTGAACGCCGCCGGTGCGGCGGCGACGTGGACCGTGGACGTGGCCAAGGCGGGCCAGTACAAGCTGAAGATGGTCTACGGGGTGCCGGGCAAGGACGCCAGCACCACGCTGACCATCAACGGCGAGGCGCAGTCCCGGCCGGTCAACATGAAGAACTTCTCCCAGGCCAAGCCGGGTGAGTGGGACAAGGGCTGGACCAACACCTGGTCGCTCGTGACGCTCAAGCAGGGCACGAACACGATCAAGATCTCGTGCGAGGCCGGGAACCAGTGCGAGGTCAACCTCGACCAGCTCTGGCTCGAGAAGGGCTGAGCCGGGCAACGGCCCTAGCGCTCCGTCAGCTTCACCGACCCCCGTACCTCCTCGTAGGTGCGGGGGTCGAAGTCCCCTGCCGTCGGGGCGTGGACCGTGGCTGCCGAGAGGGCTACCGCGCGGGTCAGGCGGGCCGGCCAGTCCAGGCCCTCCGTGAGCGCCGACAGCAGGCCCGCTACCGCGGAGTCGCCGGCTCCGGTCGGGTTGCCCGTCAGGGCGCGGGGCGGGGCCGCCTGCCAGGTGCCCTGGGCGGTGGCCGCCAGCAGCCCGCCCGGGCCGAGCGAGGTGACCACGGCGTGCGCGCCGCGGCGGCGGGCGTCGCGGGTGGCCTGCAGCGGCTCGCGGGAGCCGGTCAGCTCGGCGAGCTCGGCGGCGTTCGGCTTGATCATCTCCGGGCGGGCGGCGACTCCGCGGCGCAGGGCCTCGCCGCTGGTGTCCAGGAGGACCGGGACCCCGGCCGCGCGGGCGGCCCGTACGAGCACCGCGTACGCGCCCACCGGCACGCCCGGCGGGAGGCTGCCGCACAGGGCGACCGCGCCGGCGCCGGCCAGCAGGGCCTCGTAGCGGGCGAGGAACTCCGCCCACTCCGCGGAACTGATGAGTGGGCCCGGCTCGTTGAACTGCGTGGTGTCGCCCGAGGCCTCGTCGACGACGGCCAGGGTGCGCCGGGTGGTGCCCGCGCAGGGCACCAGAGCGTCCGTCACCTGCGGTGAGCCGGCGAGCAGTTCGTGCACGACGGCGCCGGTGCGGCCGCCCGCGAAGCCGGTCGCGGTGACCTCGTGGCCGAGGGCGGCCAGCACGCGGGCGACGTTGAGGCCCTTGCCGCCAGGTCTCTCGGTCACGGTGGTGACCCGGTGCGTGGTGTGCGCGATCAGCTTCGGTACGTGGTGGGTGACGTCGAGTGCGGTGTTGAGCGTCACGGTCAGGATCATGGCAGGCCCCGGTCTCGGTGTGTGCCGGGATCATGCCAAACAGCAGTACGGGCGGCCCAGTCCCGCGGGCCGCCGCCTGCCTCCCATACCCGCTCAGACCAGCGGATCCACGATCCATTCGCCGCGCCGCATGACGCCCTTGACGTCGAACTCCGCGTCCAGGACGACCAGGTCGGCGTACTTGCCCGGCTCCAGCGAGCCGACCTCGTCGTACAGGCCGATCAGCTTGGCGGGGTTCACGGAGATCGCCTGGACCACGGACTCGACGGGCAGCTTGTCCAGCGTCACCGACCGCTTGAACGCGGTGTCCAGGGTCAGCGTGGAGCCGGCGATCGAACCGCCCTCGACGAGGCGGGCGACGCCGTCCTTGACCTCGACCTCCAGCGGCCCGAGGTGGTAGATCCCGTCGCCGAAGCCCGCCGCGTCCATCGCGTCCGTGATGAGCGCCACGCGGTGCGCGCCCGCGTGGTGGAAGGCCAGCTCCAGCATCGCCGGGTGCAGGTGGGTGCCGTCGTTGATCAGCTCGACGGTGACCCGCTCGTCCTCCAGCAGCGCGGCGATCGGGCCGGGGGCGCGGTGCTCCATGCCGGGCATCGCGTTGTAAAGGTGGGTGGCCACGGTGGCGCCCGCGTCGATGGCCTGGCGCGTCTGGTCGTACGTGGAGTCGGTATGGCCGATCGCGGCGATGACCCCGTGCTCGGCCAGCAGCCGTACGGAGTCCAGCCCGCCCGGGAGTTCGGTGGCGAGGGTGAACATGCGGGCGGCGCCGTGCGCGGCGTCGATGAGCTTGCGGACCTCGGCCGGGTCGGGGTCGCGCAGCAGCTCCTCCTTGTGCGCGCCCTTGCGGCAGGCGTTGATGAACGGGCCCTCGAAGTGGATGCCCGCGATCTCGCCCTGCTGGGTCAGCTCGGCGAGCAGCCCGGCGCGGCGGGCCAGTTCGTCGAGGTCGCCGGTGACGGTGGAGGCGACGAGCGTGGTGGTGCCGTGCTCGCGGTGGGTCCGTACGCCCTTGAGGACCTCCTCGGCGGTGCCGGAGGTGAAGGAGGCGCCGCCTCCGCCGTGGTTGTGCATGTCCACGAAGCCGGGGACGATCCAGTGCCCGGAGAGGTCGACGGTCCTCGCGCCCTCGCCGGCGCTGCCGGCGATGCGCTCGCCGTCGACGATGACGCGGCCGCCCGCCACGGTCCCGGTGGGCAGCACCACCCTGGCGCCGGAGAGAACGGTGCTGTGTGCGCTTCCGGACATCAGGCAGGTACCTCCGTGGCGAGTAGGTCCCAGGCGAGCAGCCCTGCGCCCAGGCATCCGGCGGTGTCCCCGAGGGCCGCCGGAACGATGTCGGGCAGCCGCTGGAACGTCACGCGCTCCTCGACGGCCTTCCGTAGTGGTGTGAACAAGGTTTCCCCCGCCTCGGCGAGCCCGCCACCGATGATCAGCGTGCGCGGGTCCAGCAGGGTGATCGCGGTGACCAGGCCGTCGGCGAGGGCGCCGACGGCGGCCTGCCACACCTCGCGGGCGCGCGCGTCGCCGGACTCGACGGCCTTGGCGCAGTCGGCGGCGTCCGCGTCGGGGGCGCCGGAGGCGCTCGCCCAGGCGCGGCTCACGGCGGACGCCGAGGCGAGCGTCTCCAGGCAGCCGTACTGGCCGCAGCCGCAGGCGGGGCCGCCGGGGCGGACCACGATGTGGCCGATCTCGCCGGCGTAGCCGTGTGCGCCGGCCTCGATGCGGCCGGCGATGCCGATGGCGCCGGCGATGCCGGTGCCGAGGGGGACGAACAGGAAGCGGTCGGCGCCGCGGCCCGCGCCGATGCGGCCTTCGGCGAGTCCGCCCGTGCGCACGTCGTGGCCCAGGGCCACCGGGAGGGAGCCGAGCCGTCTGCTGAGCAGCTCGCGCATCGGTACGTCGCGCCAGCCCAGGTTCGCCGCGTAGACGGCGATCCCGTTCTCGGCGTCGACGATGCCGGGGACGGCGACGCCGGCTGCGCAGGCGCGCACGCCGAAGCGCTCGCGGCCGAGCTCGGACAGCTCGGCGGCGAACTCCAGGATCGTCTCGACGACGGCGTCGGGGCCCCGGTCGCGGCCGGTGGCGCGGCGTGCTTCGTGGAGCAGGGTGCCGTCGTCGGCGATGAGGGCGGCCTTCATCCCGGTGCCGCCCACATCGAGGGCGATGACGTGCTTCACGGCGTGTTTCACGGGTTTCACAGGTGACAGTCTCGCGTGCTCGGCGGGGAAAGGTCTAGTCCATTGGAAGGGATTGTTGAGCTGCCATACAAATTCGCGGCCTTGGTCGGGGCACGAACGGGACACGGCGCGTTTCCCGATGTGGACGAGCCGCCAAAGTGGTGTAGACCTTACGTGGATCGTACGTACAACAAGGGGTGGATCGAGAACTGTGAAGGGCCGTTACCTGAGCCTGGCCGCGACCGGAGCCGCGCTGGGCCTGACCGCCGTGGCGCTGACCGGCTGTGGAGCTGTGGGGAGTCTCACCGGGAACAACGAGGTGACCCTGCGGGTCGTGGCGGCCGACTACGGGGACAATCCGCAGAACTCCTCGTCGGGGTACTGGAAGGACCTCGCCGCCGGCTTCGAGAAGGACCACCCCGGCGTCAAGGTCGAGGTCAGCGTCTACTCCTGGTCCGAGGTCGACGCCAAGGTCGCGGCGATGGTCAAGGCCGGCAAGGCCCCCGACGTCGCACAGATCGGCGCCTACGCCGACTACGCGGCCGCCGGCAAGCTGTACACAGCGGACGAGCTGCTCTCCGTCACCACCGAGGCCGACTTCCTGGCGCCGCTCGCGGACGCGGGCAAGGTCAGGCGGGTCCAGTACGGCATGCCGTTCGTGGCCAGCACCCGCCTGCTCTTCTACAACGAGAAGCTGCTGACGGACGCCGGGGTCATCCCGAAGGACGCCAAGGGCGGCTGGCAGCCGAAGAGCTGGGCCGACCTGGAGGCCGCTGCGAAGAAGCTCAAGGCCGCGGGCGTGGCGACCCCCTTCGCGCTGCCGCTGGGCCGCGAGGAGGCGCAGGCCGAATCGATGATGTGGATGCTCTCCGGCGGTGGCGGCTACACCGACAACGAGGAGGCGTACGCGATCGACTCCCCGGAGAACGTCAAGACCTTCGAGTTCCTGCGCGACAAGATGGTCGGCCAGGGTCTGACCGGGGCGACGGAACCGGCGAAGACGGACCGCCGGGCCGCGTTCGACGCCTTCGCGCGGGGCGAGGTCGGCATGCTCAACGGCCACCCCACGCTGATCAAGCAGGCGGGGGAGAAGGGCGTGAAGTTCGGCATGGTGGCCATGCCGACCGCCGACGGGACCGAGCACCCGACGATGGGCGTCGCCGACTGGGTGATGGCCTTCAAGAACGGCCACCGCAAGGAGTCCGGGAAGTTCCTCGACTACCTGTACGAGGCGAAGAACGTGACGGCCTTCACCAACAAGTACGACCTGCTGCCGGTCACGACGAGCGGCTACCGGGCGACGGACGCCGGTACGGGGGGCGCGGCCCCGCAGCTGAAGACGTTCCTGCAGGCGCTGCCGAACGCCCGGCTCTACCCGGTCGGCAAGAAGTCCTGGGCCGGGGTGAGCGAGGACGTCAAGCAGAACATCGGCAAGAGCGTGCAGCCGGGCGGGCAGCCGGCGAAGGTCCTCGAGGACATCGCGGAGGCGGCGCGCAAGGCGGACGCCCACTAGCGGGTGGTCGGCTGCGGGCGCCCGCAGCCCGGCGGTGGGCGCCCGGTGGCTGTCGGAGGGCGGCGTTAATCTGGCGGTATGACGGACGACGGGACCCCGGACGGGAGGCCGGCCGCGGGGCTGACGGCCGCCGAGGCCGCGGTGCTCGCGTACGAGGGACGCACCTGGCCCGGGCCCGGGGCCAAGGAGCGGGCCATACGGGAAGGGCTGGGGATGACCCCGGTCCGCTACTACCAGCTGCTCAACGTGCTGATGGACGACCCGCGGGCGCTGGCCCACGCGCCCGGCACCGTCAACCGGCTCCGCCGCATCCGCGAAGCCCAGCGGGCCCGGCGCTGACGCATCGGCGCCCACGGGCCCGCCGCGCGCCGTAGCCGTGGCCCGGCAGGGCCGTTAGGGTCGTCCGTATGGGGAGCCATCCGCACAGCATGCCGATGCCCGTCACCGCCGCCGGACGCGAGGGACTCGAAGCCCTCCTCCGTGCACCCCGCCGTTCCGTGGTCGCGCTCGACTTCGACGGCACCCTCGCCGAGATCGTCCCGGACCCGGACCAGGCGCGCGCCCACCCGGGAGCCGTCGGGGCGCTGGCGTCCCTGGCCCCGGAGGTCGCCTCGGTGGCCGTGATCACCGGCCGGCCGGCGGGGGTCGCGGTGCGCTACGGGGGCTTCGCCGGGGCTGCAGGCCTGGAACACCTGGTCGTCCTCGGCCACTACGGGGCCGAGCGCTGGGACGCGGTGAGCGGCATCGTGCACACCCCGGCCGAGCACCCGGGAGTCGCCGCCGTACGGGCGGAGCTGCCCGGGTTCCTGGACTCCATCGGGGCCTGGCGCGGCACGTGGATCGAGGAGAAGGGCCGGGCGCTGGCCGTCCACACCCGGCGCGCCGAGGACCCGGAAGCGGCCTTCGCCGCGCTGCGCGAGCCGCTGGCCGAGCTGGCGGCGCGGCACGGGCTGATGGTGGAGCCGGGGCGGGCGGTGCTGGAGTTGCGGCCGCCGGGGATGGACAAGGGCGTGGCCCTGACCGAGTACCTGGCGGAGACGGGTGCCGAGGCCGTGCTGTACGCGGGGGACGACCTGGGCGACCTCGCCGCGTACTCCGCAGTGGAGAAGCGCCGGGCCGACGGTCTGCCGGGGCTGCTGGTGGCCAGCGGCTCGGCCGAGGTCCCCGAACTCGCCGCCCGGGCGGACCTGGTCCTGAACGGCCCGTCGGACGTCGTGGCCTTCCTGGCCGCCCTGGCCGAAGCCATCCGGGCCTGACGGGGCTGTGTCTCAGCCCCGTCGGCGTTTGAGGCGCGGGGTCTGGGGCCGGAGCCCCGGTTCCGGGAAGGGGCGGGGTGGGGAAGGGCCCCGCGCAGCGGCTCCCGCTACGCCTCGCGCAAAGCGTCCAGCTGGGCCGTGAACCAGGCGGTCGGGGGGAGGGCAGTGGCCGCCAGGGCCAGCCGCTTCGTGCGCTCCGCACGCTCCTCGGCCGGCATCGCCAGCGCAGCGTGCAGCGCATCCGCCGTCTCCGACACGTCGTACGGGTTCACCGTCAGCGCGTCCTCGCGGAGCTCCCCGTACGCCCCCGCCCCGGTCGACAGCACCAGCACGCACCCCGCGTCCGAGACCACCGGGATCTCCTTCGCCACCAGGTTCATCCCGTCCCGCACCGGGTTCACCAGCGCCACGTCCGCCAGCCGGTACGCCGCCAGGGAGCGCGCGAAGTCGTCCTTCACCGACACCAGCACCGGCTGCCAGTCCTCCGTGGCGAACTCCTCGTTGATCTGCGCGGCCAGTTCCCGCACCGCCTCCGTGTACGACCGGTACACCGCCAGGTCCTGCCGGGACGGATACGCCGAGGCCAGGTGGACCACCCGGCCCCGCCATTCGGGGTGCTCGGTCAGCAGCTCCCGGTACGCCAGCAGCCCCCGCACGATGTTCTTCGACAGCTCCGTCCGGTCCACCCGGACGATCGACTTGCGGTCCCCGACCTCCGCCCGCAGCGCCGCCAGCTTGTCGTTCACCTCCGGCCGGTGCGCCAGCGCCCGCAGTTCGTCGCCGTCCACGCCCAGCGGGTACACGGCCACGGTCGTCCGCCGGTGCCGCACCGGGCCCCTCGTCATCTTCTCGATGTACCGCGCGTCCCTCGG
Organism: Streptomyces sp. NPDC032745; assembly: GCF_055579465.1. Taxonomy (NCBI): domain Bacteria; kingdom Bacillati; phylum Actinomycetota; class Actinomycetes; order Kitasatosporales; family Streptomycetaceae; genus Streptomyces; species Streptomyces sp. NPDC032745. The sequence goes on from NZ_JBVING010000006.1 coordinate 43,531, forward strand.
GTCCACCCCGGCCGCCATCTTCGGCTCCGCGATGCCCCGTTCGTCGTCCAGCTGCGCCGCGGTCATGAAGCTGTGCGCCCACGCCCACGTGTGGAAGCCCACCACGTCCGCCCCGAGCATGCCCCACATCAGCTGCGCCCGGATGTCGCCGGGCAGCATGTCCAGGAACTCGCGCGAGGCCCACGGGGTGTGCGTGAAGTGGCTGATCTTCAGGTCCGGCCGCAGTTCCCGCAGCTCACCCGGGACCAGCGCCAGGTGGTAGTCCTGCACGAGCACCGCCGCGCCCTCGCCGGCCTCCTCGGCGAGCGCCAGCGCGAAGGCGTGGTTGTAGGCGACGTACGACTGCCACTGCCGCCGGAACTGCGCGTCGAAGACCGGCTCGCGCGGGATGTCGTACAGGTGGTGGTGCGTGAACCACAGCACCGAGTTCGCGATGCCGTTGTAGGCGTCGTCGTACGTGGTGGGATCGATGTCCAGCATCCGGACGCCGGGTTCGGAGACACCGCGGCGGACCGCCTCCCGGTCCGCCTCCGACAGCGCCGCGCAGATCCACAGCGCCTCCGGCTGCCGGGCGAGCGCGGCGGAGAGGCCGGACACGAGACCGCCCCCGCCGCGCCGGGCCGTGAGTGTGCCGTCGTCGGAGAGGAGGTAGGAGAGCGGGCCGCGGTTCGCTGCAACGAGTACCTGGGAAGCCATGCCGCGAACCTAGCCCGGGGCCTGCCCGCTCAAACGTCAGTTCCCTCACGCCACCCTGCGGCCGGAGTACTCCTTGACCTCGGTCATCGGCGGCCGCTCCTCGGTGTCCACGGAGTACGTCCGCGGCACGAACCCGTTCGGCCCGCGCTCGAACTGCGTCAGCTCCGGCCGTACCCGGGGGTACCCCCGGCGGTGGCCGGGGGAGTGCCCGCGCGCGAGCCGCAGCTGCGCCGTGCGGTAGATCGCCGCGGCCATCCGGCCCAGCGCCTGGCCGTCCTGATGGCGGTGGAGCCGTACGCCGACGTCCACCTGGGCCAGCGCGTCCAGCCCGACGGTGTGCAGCGCGTCGACCAGCAGGCCGAGCTCGACGCCGTACCCGACGGGGAAGGGCAAACGTTCCAGCAGGGTGCGGCGCACGGCGTACTCGCCGCCCAGCGGCTGCACGAAGCCGGCCAGCTGCGGCCAGTGCAGGTTGAGGAGCGGACGGGCGACCAGCTCGGTCACCCGGCCCCCCTGGCCGGGGGAGCCCGCCAGGGGGCGGTCGTACATCGCCTTGACGAACTGCACGTCCGGCTCGGTCAGCAGCGGGCCGACGATCCCGGACACGAAGGCGGAGGAGAAGTCCCGCAGGTCGGCGTCCACGAAGCAGACGATGTCGCCGGTGGTCGCCAGCAGCGAGCGCCACAGCACCTCGCCCTTGCCGTGCACGGCGGGGATCCGCGGCAGGATGTCGTCGCGGTGCACCACACGGGCACCGGCCTTCGCGGCCACCTCTGCGGTCCGGTCGGCGGAACCGGAGTCGACCACCACCAGTTCGTCGACCAGCGGCACCGGCAGCCCGTCGATCAGATCCCGCCGGATCACCTCGACGATGGCGCCGACCGTCTCCTCTTCGTCGAGCGCGGGCAGGACGACGCTGACCGTGGTGCCTGCCGCCCGCTTGGCGGAAAGCAGCTGGTCGAGCGGTCGGTCGGCCGCGGACCAGGAGCGGTCCGCAAACCAGCGCTCCACCTCTTCCAGCACGTTCGGCACTCCCTGTTTCCTCGTTCGCCCTCGGCGGTTTCAGCCGAAAAGTGATCCATCTCGCGGTTCGGACGGCTGTCTCAACCATCCGGACCTTCCGTTACAGTCTTGAACAACGCGAAGGACCACCGCATGCCGGGGGTCCCCGCGTACAAACGCCCGGACGCGCCATGGAGCGCGCGGCCCGGTGCCATACCGCTCATCCAGAGGGGCAGAGGGACACGGCCCGTTGAAGCCCCGGCAACCCTCCAGTCGGTTCTCGCGCCTGCTTGCAGCAAGCAGCGGGGTCCCCGGCTAGGGAAGGTGCCAATTCCGTCTCATGGCGAAGTGCGCCATGGGGAAGATGAGGAGAAAGGGCCTCGCCATCATGGCTGCACAGACTGTTGCCACCTCTGTCGATCTCGGACCTGCCACCGGCCTCTCGTGTCGTGAGTGCGGTACCCGCTTCGAGCTCGGACCCATCTTCGCCTGCGTCGAGTGCTTCGGACCTCTGGAAGTCGCCTACGACCTCCCCACCGGGGACCCCGAAGCCCTGCGCGCCGCGATCGAGGCCGGCCCGAACAACATCTGGCGCTACGCCCCACTGCTGCCGGTCCCCGCGGACGTGGCTTCCAAGCCGAGCCTGAACCCGGGCTTCACCAAGCTCGTGGACGCGGCCAACCTGGCCAAGGAGCTCGGCGTCACCGGCAAGCTGTACGTCAAGGACGACTCCGGCAACCCGACGCACTCCTTCAAGGACCGCGTCGTGGCCATCGCCGTCGAGGCGGCCCGCGCCTTCGGCTTCACCACCCTGTCCTGCTCCTCCACCGGCAACCTGGCCGGCGCCGTCGGCGCCGCGGCAGCCCGGGCCGGCTTCCGCTCCTGCGTGTTCATCCCGCACGACCTGGAGCAGGGCAAGGTCGTCATGGCCGGTGTGTACGGCGGCGACCTGGTCGGCATCGAGGGCAACTACGACGACGTCAACCGGTTCTGCTCCGAGCTCATCGGCGACCCGCTGGGCGAGGGCTGGGGCTTCGTCAACGTCAACCTGCGCCCCTACTACGGCGAGGGTTCCAAGACGCTCGCGTACGAGATCTGCGAGCAGCTCGGCTGGCAGCTGCCCGACCAGATCGTGATCCCGATCGCGTCCGGCTCGCAGCTGACGAAGATCGACAAGGGTCTGCAGGAGCTGATCAAGCTCGGCCTGGTCGAGGACAAGCCGTACAAGATCTTCGGTGCCCAGGCCGAGGGCTGCTCCCCGGTCTCGACCGCCTTCAAGGCCGGCCACGACGTGGTCCGCCCGCAGAAGCCGAACACCATCGCCAAGTCGCTGGCCATCGGCAACCCGGCCGACGGCCCGTACGTCCTGGACATCGCGCGCCGCACCGGCGGCTACGTCGAGGACGTGACCGACGAGCAGGTCGTCGAGGCGATCAAGATCCTCGCGCAGACCGAGGGCATCTTCGCCGAGACCGCGGGCGGCGTGACCGTCGGCGTGACCAAGAAGCTCATCGAGAACGGGCAGCTCGACCCGGCGCTGACCACGGTGGTCCTGAACACCGGTGACGGCCTCAAGACCCTGGAGGCGGTGGCCGCGGACAGCGGGCAGACCGCCACCATCCGCCCCAGCCTGGACGCGTTCCGCGCCGCCGGCCTGGTCTGATCTCTCCCCGACACCCGGAAAGGCAGTAGCGCCATGAGCGTCAACGTCCGCATCCCCACCATCCTGCGCACCTACACCGGCGGCCAGGCCGAGGTCACCGCCGAGGGCGCGAAGCTCTCCGAGGTCATCGCCTCCCTGGAGGCGAACCACCCGGGCATCGCTGCGCGCGTCCTGGACGACCAGGGCAAGCTGCGCCGCTTCGTGAACGTGTACGTCAACGACGACGACGTGCGCTTCGAGGGCGGCCTGGACGCGGTGACGCCGGACGGCGCGGGCGTCTCGATCATTCCCGCCGTCGCCGGCGGCTGCTGACGCAAGAACCCCTGAATTACCCCCTCCGGTAAAAGCGGAGGGGGTAATTCTGCTTGGTTGGGCGCGGTAGGGTTGGGGAAGTCCCCTCCGCTGGACTTGCCCGCCGCATATGAGCGGGTCGCGTGAGGGTTGACATTGAGTCAATATGCAAGCGCGTTATGAGGCTTTGGCGAGATATGCCGGGTCCGAGTTGCCCGGCAATATGCCAAATTTTCACTCTATTTCAATGTATCCCCGTGTCCAGATTTCTCGTCGGATTGACCTGTTGCAGACAGCAGCGGTGCAGATACATTCAGCCCCGGTCGAGGCGTTCCGGCGCAAGTTCTGACCCGGGACCGCGAAGTGCGGTCCTGCGCAAGGGCCAGTAATAGGGGAGTTAGGCATGGCTCAGGGCACCGTCAAGTGGTTCAACGCGGAGAAGGGCTACGGCTTCATCGCGGTCGACGGTGGTGCGGATGTGTTCGTCCACTACAGCGCCATCCAGATGGACGGGTACCGCACCCTTGAAGAGGGTCAGCGGGTCGAGTTCGAGATCTCGCAGGGTCAGAAGGGTCCGCAGGCGGACATGGTCAAGCTCGCCGTCTAGCCCCGGCGCGATCGACCACCGACGCATGACGCACGAGGGTCCACATCCTTGAGGAGGGATGTGGGCCCTCGACGCATGTCCGGGCGCCGACGCGGGCGGCGGCCCGGCGTTCCCCCAAGCCGCTTGCACTCGAGGGGGTCGAGTGCTAATCATTGGCGTTAGCACTCTCGTGCCGAGAGTGCTACTACACAGGACCGGGTCGGTGAGGCCCGCAGGGTCCGGCGGGAAGGAACCGCCGGGCACGCAGGCCGTCCGTCGCGGGCGCGGGCGCGGTCCGGAGCAATCCAGCCCTCCCCCCGTACCGACGGTGCAGGGGGAACCCCAGTCCTGGAGGACCACTTCAGATGGCCAAGATCATTGCGTTCGACGAGGAGGCCCGGCGCGGTCTCGAGCGCGGGATGAACCAGCTCGCCGACGCCGTCAAGGTCACCCTTGGCCCCAAGGGTCGCAACGTCGTCCTTGAGAAGAAGTGGGGCGCCCCCACGATCACCAACGATGGTGTCTCCATCGCCAAGGAGATCGAGCTCGAGGACCCGTACGAGAAGATCGGCGCCGAGCTGGTCAAGGAAGTCGCCAAGAAGACGGACGACGTCGCCGGCGACGGTACGACCACCGCCACCGTTCTCGCCCAGGCGCTCGTCCGCGAGGGCCTGCGCAACGTGGCCGCCGGTGCCAACCCGATGGCCCTCAAGCGCGGCATCGAGAAGGCCGTCGAGGCCGTCTCCGCCGCCCTGCTCGACCAGGCGAAGGATGTCGAGACCAAGGAGCAGATCGCTTCCACGGCCTCCATCTCCGCCGCCGACACCCAGATCGGCGAGCTCATCGCCGAGGCCATGGACAAGGTCGGCAAGGAAGGCGTCATCACCGTCGAGGAGTCCCAGACCTTCGGTCTGGAGCTCGAGCTCACCGAGGGCATGCGCTTCGACAAGGGCTACATCTCGGCGTACTTCGCCACCGACATGGAGCGTATGGAGGCGTCCCTGGACGACCCGTACATCCTGATCGTCAACTCCAAGATCGGCAACGTGAAGGACCTCCTTCCGCTGCTCGAGAAGGTCATGCAGTCCGGCAAGCCGCTGCTGATCATCGCCGAGGACGTCGAGGGCGAGGCCCTGTCGACCCTGGTCGTCAACAAGATCCGCGGCACCTTCCGCTCCGTCGCCGTCAAGGCTCCGGGCTTCGGCGACCGCCGCAAGGCCATGCTCGGCGACATCGCCATCCTCACGGGCGGCACGGTCATCTCCGAGGAGGTCGGCCTCAAGCTCGAGAACGCGGGCCTCGACCTGCTCGGCCGCGCCCGCAAGGTCGTCATCTCCAAGGACGAGACCACGATCGTCGACGGCTCCGGTGACAGCGACCAGGTTCAGGGTCGCGTCAACCAGATCCGCGCCGAGATCGAGAACTCCGACTCGGACTACGACCGCGAGAAGCTCCAGGAGCGCCTCGCGAAGCTGGCCGGCGGCGTGGCCGTCATCAAGGCCGGCGCCGCGACCGAGGTGGAGCTCAAGGAGCGCAAGCACCGCATCGAGGACGCCGTTCGCAACGCGAAGGCGGCCGTCGAGGAGGGCATCGTCGCCGGTGGTGGCGTGGCCCTGCTCCAGGCCTCCGTGGTCTTCGAGAAGCTCGACCTGTCGGGTGACGAGGCGACCGGCGCCAACGCCGTGAAGCTCGCCCTGGAGGCCCCGCTCAAGCAGATCGCCGTCAACGGTGGTCTCGAGGGTGGCGTCGTCGTGGAGAAGGTCCGCAACCTGACCGTCGGCTGGGGCCTGAACGCCGCGACCGGCGAGTACGTGGACATGATCGCCGAGGGCATCATCGACCCGGCGAAGGTCACGCGCTCTGCCCTGCAGAACGCCGCGTCCATCGCCGCGCTGTTCCTGACGACCGAGGCCGTCATCGCCGACAAGCCCGAGAAGGCCGGCGCCCCGGCCGGCGGCGGCATGCCGGGCGGTGACATGGACTTCTGATCGGCCCCTGGCTGATCGGCTGTTCTTCGACCGAGGGCGGCACTCCCCACACGGGGGGTGCCGCCCTCGGGCGTTTCCCGGTCCTCTAGAAACCGGTGGTGTCGAGCGCGAACCCGAACGGCTCGGGGACCTGCAGGGGCTCCCCGAAGGACACCGTCGTACGGGAGCGGTATCCGTGCGGCGAGGGGTCCCAGAAGCAGGTGATCTCCGAGTCCTGCATGTCGACGACCAGGTGGACGGGCACGAGCCGGCCGTACACGTCGAGCTTCTCGTTCCAGTCCGCGTCCCTGGTGGAGACGGACGTGAACTCTCCGACCAGTGACAGGGCCGCTCCGTCCGCGTGCAGCCCCTCCTGCTCGAAGGCCGCCTCGTCCGCGACGTAGAGGTCTGGTCCGTAGCCGCGCTCCGCTGCCTCGAACCGGAAGAGGAAGGGCGAGGTGTCCGCGAATTGCCCCTCGGGGACGTGGGCCTGGAGCTGCTCGCGCAAAAGACGCATGCGACGGGAGTAGCGCAGCTTGGAGAACGGCGACACGATGATCTTCCCCCGGATGAGCTCGGCCTTATAGCCGTCTGGCGTGTCCATCTCCGCAACCGTGCGCAGGAGCGTCTCGAATGTCGGCGGTGCCGCCTGCTCTATCGGTGTGGCCCGTTCGATCATGATCGTCACCGTGATCCTCCGCGTGGCGTGCCGTGCACTGGGCGTGAGCCCCGTTCCAGGCTAGCGGCGCGTGGGTGGCCGCGCCCGGGTGCCGAGACGGATCACCACCCAACAGGGCGGTTTGGTTGACTGGGGGGATGAGCGAGCTGTTCGTGAAGATCTGCGGGTTGAAAACCGGGTCGGACGTCGACGTGGCCGTGGCCGCCGGGGCCGATGCCGTCGGGTTCGTCTTCGCGCCGGGGAGTCCGCGTACCGTCGACGCCGCCACGGCGCGGGCGCTGGCCGCCGAGGTGCCGGACTCGGTGCTGACCGTCGGGGTGTTCCGCGGGCAGCCGGTCGAGGAGGTCCGGCGGCTGACCGAGGAGAGCGGCGTACGGGGAGTCCAGCTGCACGGGGACGAGGGGCCCGAGTACTACGAGGCGCTGCGCGCCGAGGGGCGGACCCTGCTGCGGGCCACCGCCGAACACGTGAAGCGCTGCGGGGAGTACGGGGAGGACCTGCTGCTGCTCGACGCGCCCGACCCCGGCTCCGGCAAGCCGTGGAACTGGGGCTCGGCGGAGTTCACCGCCCCGGAGGGCCGCTGGCTGCTGGCCGGCGGGCTGACCCCGGGCAACGTCCGGGAGGCCGTGGAGACCACCGGCGCCTGGGGCGTGGACGTGTCCAGCGGGGTCGAGCGGGAGCGCGGCGTGAAGGACCCCGGCCTGATCCGCGCCTTCATCGGGGCCGCCCGCGGCTGACCCCGCCGCACCGCCGTCAGGACGCGCGCCAGACCGTCATGTCCGCGGTGATCCAGTCGGGCAGGCCGTTCAGCCGCACGACCGACTTGATCTGGATCACGAGCAGCGCGATGTCTCCAGAGGGGTGCCGGACACAGATCTCGGTACCGGGCGCCGATGCGGCGAGTGGGAGCGTGTGCTGCGTGGCGGCCTTCGTGAGGAGGCCGCACGTGTCGAGGCTGCCGGTGCCGGGGTCGGCGTACAGCTGTGTGATGACGCTCGTGTCGCTCGCCAGCGCACAGCTCTTCTTCTCGCACTCCAGGCGGATGTCCCCCGTGCGGTCCTCCCGCCTGACCGGGTCCTTGATGCCGATCGAGTTCTTCTCGTCCAGCCGGACCTGGGGGAAGGGGATGGGCGCGGGCGGCTTGGAGGCCTTGGGCGTACTCGATGCCGATCCGCCGGGCCCGGCGGCTCCGGTGGCCTTGCCGCCACTCGCCGGGCCGGGGGACGTGGCTGCGGCCGCGTTCCGTTCGCGCACCCGGTCCGCCGCGTCCATGACCGTCCAGGCCAGACCGGTCAGCAGGACGGCCGACACCGTCACCACCGCAGTGACGATCACAGCGGTACGCCGCCTGCGCCCGCGCCGCTCCTCCGGCGTGAGCGGCGTAGTCCTCGGCGGCTGCCAGGCCGTCTGGGACGGCCCCGGCGGCTGCGGGTCCAGGGCCCGTGTGTGGACCGACGTGGGGTGCGGGACCGGAGCAGGGACCACCGGCTCCGGCCCCGCCACCTCCCGCCAGACGGCCGGACCACCGCCCGCGTCTGCGTCTTTGCCCAGCCGCTGCCTGCACCACGCCACGATCTCCGCCGGGGTGGCGCGATCCTCCGGATCGGCTGCCAGACACCGGGCGATCAGCGGACGCAGCGACTCCGGCAGCCGGGACAGGTCGGGGTCGGAGTGCACGATCCGGAACAGCACGCTCACGGAGGGGCCGTCTCCGTACAACGGCTCGCCCAACGCGGCGAACGCCGCCGTCTGGCCCAGAGCGAAGACATCGGTGGCCGCCGTGGTCTCGCCTGCCAGCGCCTGCTCGGGGGCCATGAACTGGGGTGTGCCGATGGCGCTGCCCGTGGCGGTGGGCGAGGTGGTACCGGACGCCAGCGAGATGCCGAAATCGATGACCCGGGGCCCATCGGCGGCCAGCAGCACGTTCGACGGCTTCAGATCGCGGTGCACGATCCCCGCACGGTGGATGACCTCCAGGGCCTCGGCCACCCCGGCCACCAGCCACAGCACCGCGGGCACCGGCAGCGGTCCGCGCCGGGCCACGGCCTCCGACAGCGAGGGCCCCGGCACGTACACGGTGGCCAGCCAGGGCGGCGTTCCCTCCACGTCGGCGTCGATCAGTTCGGCGGTGTACGCACCCCTAACCCGCCGGGCCGCCTCCACCTCCCGGCGGAACCGCCGCCGGAACGCCGGGTCCTCGGCCAGTTCCGGCCGCACCACTTTGATCGCCACAGGGCGGCCGCCCTGGGTGTGCGACAGGTAGACCCGGCCCATGCCGCCCGCGCCGAGCCGGGCCGCGAGGCGGTAGCCGGCAACGGTCTGAGGATCGTCCTCCCGCAGGGGCTGGAACACCTCGGTCGCGCTGTTCATCGGTCTCCCCCCGACTCCCCCGATCAACCGATGAGTTGATCGACCTCACCCTAAGTCGCGGGCAGGGAGGCGCAACGGCCGGGAGCCCGTCAGCCCGTCAGCCCGCCGAGGCCGTCCCGTCCTCCGCGATGGTCTCGACGCCCGGCAGCGCGTGCAGGGCCGCGACCTGGCCGGGGCTGAGCGGGGCGGCGAAGCCGTGCAGGGCGGTGCGGTAGACGTGGACGGGGGTGGCGCCGACCAGCCGCGCCACGTCGGCCGGGTCGAGGTCCCTGCGTACGGTGACGATGTACGAGGGGTGGTCGACGGGGGCCGCGTACGGGACCGGTTCGCGCACGGCGGCCGTGGCCGCCGACGCGGGCAGGGCGGAGAAGGCGGCCAGTACGGCGACGGCTGCGGGCAGGGCCCGGCTCGGACGGGTGCGCATGGGCCGAGGCCATCACGTACAACGGCGCAGGTCAACGACGTCCGCGGCGGTAGCGGGGGCACTGGGGGCGCACCGGCCGTGCGCTCCCTGGTGTGGGGGCGGGCCATACGGGTGATCTTGTTGGAGGCTCGCGGGCCGTACGGGCCGGGACCTCGCTCGGCACGGGTTTGACGGCGTAAGGGGATAACCCCTTCTGCCGCTTGTCCGACAGGGCGGGCGGGCGCGGGCACCGGACGATCGGCCAAGCGGTGCACGGCGGTTCAGGATGCACCGGCGTGGCACCGATGGAAGGGAAGGCCGCCCCCGCACAGACATTCGTCCTGGTCGGGGCGGCTCATTCATGCCGACTTCCGTCCCGCCCCTTCAGGGAGTTCCTTCCATGCGCCTGCTCGCACGCCTGGCCGCCGCCGCCCTGCTCACCGTGCCCCCGATCGCGGCCGGTACGGCCGCCGCCGACACCCCGGAGCCGACCCCGGTGCCGCTGCACACCGCCGCGAACGCGGTGCCCGGCCAGTACATCGTGACCCTGGACAACGGGCAGGACGCGGCGAAGGTCGCGCAGCAGCTGGGTCTGAAGCCGACCTTCGTCTACACGAAGGCGATGACCGGATTCGCGGTCCCGCTGACCCCGCTCCAGTTGCAGATCGTGCGGGTGAGCCTCGGGGTGAAGTCGGTCGAGGAGGACGCCGCGGTCCAGTCCGTGCCGCAGCCGACCCGGACGCCGGGTAAGCGGGCGCCGTCCTCGACGTGGGGCCTGGACCGGATCGACCAGAAGGAGCTGCCGCTCGACAACACCTTCACCACCCAGGGCAACGGCGCCGGGGTGACCGCCTACATCCTCGACACCGGCATCGACTACGCCCACACCGAGTTCGGCGGGCGAGCCACCTTCGGCTACGACGCCGTCAACGACGGACGGCTCGGCGCGGACTGCCAGGGCCACGGCACACACGTCGCGGGCACGGTCGCCGGCAAGACGTACGGGGTCGCACGCAAGGCGAGCCTGGTCAGCGTCCGCGTCCTCGGCTGCGACGGCAAGGGCACCTGGTCGGGGATCATCGCGGGCATGGACTGGGTGGCGAAGAACGCCAAGCAGCCGGCCGTGCTGAACGCCTCCCTGGGCGGCGACAAGTCGACCGCCGTCGACAACGCGGCGACCGCGCTCTCCGACGCGGGCGTGCTGCCGGTCGTCGCGGCGGGCAACTCCGCGAAGGACGCCTGCTTCGTCTCGCCCGCGTCCGCCCCGCGCGTGGTGACGGTCGCGGCGAGCAACCAGTACGACGAGGAGACCGACTTCTCCAACTGGGGCAGCTGCGTCTCCCTCTACGCGCCCGGGCAGGCCATCGTCTCCGCGAAGCTGGGCGGCGGCAGCGTGGCCCTCGACGGCACGTCGATGGCCTCGCCGCACGTCGCCGGTGTCGCCGCCCTCTACAAGCAGGCGCACCCGACGGCGACGCCGGGGGAGATCGCCGAGTTCCTGGACGACGAGTCCACCAAGGACGTCCTGAACAGCATCAGCAAGAGCAGCCCCAACCGGCTGCTGTTCACCGGCGGTCTCTGACCGCCGGAGGGCTGACGAACCCGGCCCGCAGCCCGATCGCGGATAGGCTGCGGGCCAGGGGGGATCATGAACACGCCATCGCCGCTCGTGAAGCGGCTCGGGGACCACGTGCGGCTCGCAGCGGCCTGCGCGTTCAGCGCCGTCGCGGTGCTGTACGCCGTCCTGTGCCTGAGGTTGACCGCCGTGGACATGTCCGGCGTCGTGTGCAGCGACGGCGGCTGCCCGCGCGGGCTGGGCCCGCTGGTGCTGTGGGCGCTGGTCGCCGGGCTCGCCGCGGGCGGCCTGTGGTGGTCGGCCGTGAAGGGCCGCGGGTACCGCTCCGCCGTCGGCTGGCTCGTGGCCGTCACCGTCGGGCTCGTCGCGCTGTGGCCCGGCTGGCTCGGCTACTCCTGGCTGCGCGGCCCGCACATGGACCTCTTCTCGTACCAGGTCCCGGACGGCCCGGGCGCCGACAAGCCGCTCGGCTCCTGGGCGGGCCACCCGGACACGGGGTACGTGATCCGGGCCCGCGCGGACGGCGTGACCGGCTACAACGGCGAGGGCCGCCACGGCTGGAGCCTCCCCGCCCCGCCCGGCGGCGCGGTGTGCGCGATGAGCGGTGACACCCCCTCCGGGACCGGCCTGCTCACCTTGACCACCGCGGAGAGCACCTGCGGCAACCGCCTGGTGGCGGTGGACGTCACGTCCGGCAAGCAGCTCTGGACCAAGGACATTCCGAAACTCGTGGGCAAGCCGTCCGCGGGTGGCTCCCTGGCCGCGACCGCGACCGCGGACGCCGTACTCGCCCACGACCTGGCCACCGGTGCCGAGCTGTGGCGCGCCCCGCTGCCCGCGGGCGCCGTCGCCATGGAGGTCGCCGCCGGCCCCGACCGGGTCCTGCTCATGGCCCGGACCGACCAGGGTGTCGAGCTGTTCGCGCTCGGCGCCCGCACCGGTGCCGTCGCCTGGCGGTTCCCGATGCCGGTCGGGTACGAGTCCCCGCGCATCGTGTCGGCGTCCCCGGCGGCCGCCGTCGGCGACGGGCGCCTGCTGGCGTTCGACGACGCGGGCCGCCCGCGCGGCGAGTCGGAGGCGCCGTACGTCCCGACCTCGGGCGAGGCGGAGTGGCTGGTCGCAGGCGAGGTGCTGTACGCGTCGGTCCCGGAACGGGAGAAGCGGGAGGTCCTGGCGGCGTTCTCGCTGAAGGACGGCCGCCACCTGTGGACCCGCGCATTCGAGAACGAATGGCGGATCCGCGCCCTGTCCGCCGACGACCGGACCGGCCGGATCGCCGTCGTCACGGAGGGCGCGTACACCCACCTCTGGCACCTCGACCCGGGCACCGGGAAGCCGATCGGCGAGTCGACGGTCCTGCGGGGCCTCCGGCTGGGCGAGTCGTTCGCCCTCTACGGCCGGACGTTCGTCAACCTCGACGACGACGGCCGCCTCCCGCCGATCTTCGACGTGGCCCCGACGATCGGCTGGTGAGTCAGCTCGCGAAGTTCTTCAGGGGCTCGGTGTCGAGGGTGATGCCGACGGGGTCGGGGAGCTTGACGGTCGTGCCGTACGCGAAGGCGGGGTCGAGGCGGTACGTGCCGCCCTCGGGCTCGCTGTAGACGGTGAGGGTGTGCCGGTCCCGGTCGATCAGGAGGAAGACCGGGATGCCGGCTGCGGCGTATCCGTCCCGCTTCTCGTGACGGATACGGAGGTTGGTGTCGGAGTCGTGGGAGGTCACCTCCAGCACCATCAGAACCCCTGCGGGATCGGACCACTCGCCGTCACCGGCGAACGTTCCGACGGGCGCCAGAGCGCCGTCCACCCTGGCTCGGCCAGCCCGATCCCGCTCGACCTCCAGCCCCCGCCCCGGGAAGAGCGCCAGCTCGGGGCGCTGCTGCAGGCACTGTCGCAGCACCCACATGACGATGGTGCTGTGGTCGCCGTCGGGCACCGGCTTGACCGCCAGCCTTCCCGCGATGAATTCGAGCGTCACGGTTTCGGGTGCGCCGTGCTCAAGCGCTTCGAACTCGTCGAGGGTCAACTCCATGCGCGACTCCGTTCAGCAGAGGCTGGTGACGAACGCCGTCCAGGCCGGGCCGTTGAAGGTGAGGTGCGGGCCGTCCGGGACCTTGGAGTCCCGGACGGGGACGAGGTCGGGGTGGCCGTCGGCAACTTCGAGGCAGTCGCCGCCAGTGCCGTCGCTGTACGTGGACTTGCGCCAGGTGGCCATCTCCAGGCACTCGCCGCCGTCACCGCCGCTGTAGCTGGACTTGTGCCAGATGGCTGCGGACAGGTCGTACTCAGGCGTGCTGATCATGTTCGTAATCCTCCGCCGCGGACTCGATCACGGCCAGTGATTGAGTGGGTGACAGCGCGCTGGCCGTGAGGAGATCGTAGGTCAGTGAGTGGCGGGTCACAGTGGCGGGATCGTCCAGCAGCACGCCTATTGCGTTGCCTTGGACATAGGCGAGCGGGGGAGCGTCCTCGAAAGTCATCAGCTTCAGGGTGCCTCCCATCGAGGAGTGTGCTCCTGCGCTGAACGGCAGTACCTGCACGAAGATCCGGCGTTTGCGGATCAGGGTCGCGATGTGGCGCAGGGCCTCCGCCATCACCGTCCTGCCTCCAACGATCCTCCGGAGGACGGTTTCGTCAAGCACGCACCACAACAGGGGTGTTGTTGGGTCGGACAGCAGCTTGGCACGGTCCAGCCGGTTCGTGACCAGCTCGGCGATGACCTCCTCTGTGGCTGTCGGTTGGTACGCGACGAAGACTTCGCGTGCGTACGCCTCCGTCTGGAGCATTCCCGGCAGCGCCAGTGGGGCGTACTCGCGGATCGTCTTGGCTTCCGCTTCTGCCTCTGCTGCCTCGGCAAAGTGGTTCGGGTACTTCGACTTGGCCAGGGCCCCGCAGTTCCGGACGAAGAAGCCGTTCGTGCCGAGGATGTCGTCTATCTGCCGGGCGAATTCGATGTGCATCCGCCGCGTGCCGGCTTCGAGCTGGCCGATGAACGAGCCGCTGACGAAGAGGGGTTCGCCCAGTTCGGTCTGGCTGAGGCCCGCGCGTTCGCGGGCCACGCGCAGTTCGGCGCCGAGCAGGGCGCGGGGTGAGGAGGACGGGTCGAGGTTCTTACCTGCCATGGCAACTCTCCTGGCAACACGTGCCGTTGTTGCGGTGTCCGTATGGAAAGGCTAGCGAGCCCGCCGCCACGCTGTGTGTCGAAGCTGAACACTCAGAGTGGAAAGGTGACATGTCATGGTGCTCACTCCGCAGGAGCGGATGCGGGCGGCCGAGGAGGCCGTCCGGCAGCTGAAGGAGTCCCTGGCCGGGGTGGGGGTGCTGTTCCCCTCGCTGGACGTGGAGCGGGTCTCGGCCGCCGGTACGTACGGGCTGCCGCTGGTCGATCTCGGCCGCTGCAACCTCGACACCGCGCTCCGGCTGGCCGCCGTGCTCCACGAGCGGGCCAACCCGTGATCGGGGACGCGGCCGCCGAGTGGGGCTTCGAGCTCGGATGGAAGCTGCGGGGACTGGAGCAGGCCCTCCTCGGCGGCGGATGGAAACGCGGGGGCACGGGGCTTTCCGTGCGCGTGCGGTGCGAGGAGGGCGACGGGGTGTGGACGGCCGTCGGGGACGACGGGCGGCGGCGGGAGAGCCGTACCGCCGATACGGAGGCGGAGGCGACCGCGCTCGTCCGGGAGGCGTTCGGGGTGGAGGCGGGCCGGCCGAAGCCGCCTGCGCCGGGCGTGCAGCGGTTCACGCTGATCCACTGGCCGGTGGGGGATTGCGCGCGGTTCGAGGACGCCCGCTACGACGGGCTGAAGGCGCGGCCGCCGCAGGGCTGCGCGGTCGAGGAGATCGGCGGGCACTTCGGGCTGCGCTGCGAGCGGCCGGGCGCGCGGCTGCTGGACGCGGTGGCCGAGCTGTGCGGGGAGGTCCGGACCGGACACGGGCTGCTCATGACCGACCTCGGGATCGAGAAGCTGTGGGAGTGGTCGGCGGACGGCACGGACGGCTGGGGCGCGGAGATCGTGGGCCAGCTGCTGCTCATGGCCGCCGAACGGGCCCCGAAGCTCGGCTACTCATTCGAGGATCTCGTTCGCTTCCTGTGTGCGGCGGCAGGGGCGGAGTCCGTCGGGAAACCTGCTTGAGCGCCGCCGACGAGGCCCGAGCTGTAGGATGGCATATAAGTTGACCAGATCTATATGCCTGGAGAAGCTCATGTCGCGCACCATGGTGGACCTGGACGATGCACTTCTCGCTGAGGCCGCGGAAATACTGGGGACGACCACGAAGCGGGCGACGATCAACGGAGCGCTGGCGGAATTCGTGGCCGCAGCCCGGCGGCGGCGCTTCGTGGAGCTGATGGACGAAGGTGTCTTCGATGACCTGCGCGACCCGGAAGTGATGCGGGGGGCATGGCGGTGACGGTGTACCTGGTCGACAAGAGTGCGTGGGCCCGGATGCATGTGCCAGCCGTCCGGGACAGGCTGATGCCGCTCTTGGAGCGTGGTCTGCTCGCGACGTGCGCAGTTGTCGACCTGGAGATCCTCTACAGCGCGCGCAACGCGGAGGACCACGCGCGCGGCCGCTCCGTACGGCGAGGCTTCGCCTGGCTGCCCCTCACTGACGAGGTGGGGGAGCGGGCCATTGAAGTGCAGGGGCTGCTGGCGCAGAGCGGTGATCACCGGCGTGCCTCACTGGCGGACCTGCTGATCGCTGCCACGGCGGAGCGCCACGGGGCGGTGGTCCTCCACTACGACGCGGACTACGACGAGATCGCAAAGGTCACGGGACAGTCGGTGGAGTGGATCGTGGAACAGGGTTCGGTGCCGTAGCCGCGGCGCGCGTGGGGCCGCAGCCCGTCAGTCCGTGCGCAGGCGGGCGTGGAGGTGTTCGTCGTGCCAGCCGTCCGCGTGGAGGAGGGCGCCGCGCATGGTGCCCTCCAGGGGGAAACCGGCCTTCTCCGCGATGCGGCAGGAGGCCGGGTTGGCCACCGAGTGGGTGATGCGCAGGCGGTGCAGGCCCAGCTCCTCGAAGGCCCAGCGGCTGACCCGGGCCGTGGCTTCGACCATGACACCGCCACCGCGGCCCGCGGGCAGCAGCCAGTACAGCAACTCGCCGCTCCCGCCCGCCAGGTCGAGGTCGGCCAGGCCGATCAGGCCGACGGGCAGGCCGCCGGCGGCGGGGGCCACCGCCCAGATCGCGGCCTCCTCGGCGTGCCAGCGCCCCTGCCAGCGCTCGATGCGGGCCACGGCCTCGGCCGGTGACAGCATCGGCGGGCGGTTCCAGTGGCGGATCTCCGGGTCGTGGCAGGACTCGACCAGCGCGGGGGCGTCGTACGGGGCCCACGGGCGCAGGTGGAGCGCGCCCGGGAGGGCGAGGACCGGCTGGGGGAGGTCTGCCATCCGCCCCGGCGGGACCACGGGGGCGAGGGTCATGCCGCGTCCCGGAAGTGGGCCAGCAGGGCCTCGGCGTCGGCGGTGCTGCCGGAGATGGTGTCGAAGGCCATGCCGGCCGGGACGGCCTGCCCCCACAGCCAGGTGTGGTGGCAGCTGAAGCAGAAGATCAGCTCGAACAGGGGCTCGTCCAGGGCGTCGTACGCCCGCAGGCCCCAGCCCGGCGCGAAGCAGATGCGTGGCTCACCCGGCACCATCGACGAGATCAGTGCGAGCGAGTCGGCGGCCTCTCTGCCCGTCCAGCGGGAGACGACCGGGCCGGTCATGGGGTCGCCATAGCGCTCGGGGCGCGCGGAGAGGCGTACGACCTCGACGACAGCGGTGGCGGCAACGGCTTCGGCGGGGAGCTGCATTCGCGCAGTCTCCCCGGCCGACCTCTATTTACGCCATAGCGGGCTCCGTGGCCGGTGGGGCGGTGGCCGGAATTGGGTCCTGGTCGGCGTTGAGCTCGGTCAGCATCTGCCGCGTGAATCCGAAGAAGTACGTGGCGGCGAAGCCCACCAGGTAGCCGACCAGCAGGCCGCCCGCGTAGACCGCGAGGTTCAGGCCCATCCCCGACGGGCCGTCCAGCAGCGGGAACAGCGCCCACCCCGACGGGCCGATGGCCGTCGCGCCGAACGCGACCCCCAGCTGGTTGCAGAGCCCGACGAACGCCCCGCCCGCCGCGCCGCCCGCGCAGGCGGTGACGAAGGGGCGGCCCAGCGGGAGCGAGACCCCGTAGATCAGCGGTTCGCCGACGCCCAGGAAGCCCGCCGGGAGCGCGGACCTGATGGTCGTGCGCAGGGACCGGTTGCGCGGCAGCCGGCAGTAGACCGCGAGCGCGGCGCCGACCTGGCCCGCGCCCGCCATGGCGAGGACAGGCAGGAGGGCGGTGTGGCCGGTCTGCTCGATGAGGGTGGTGTGGATCGGGATCAGGGCCTGGTGCAGGCCCAGCATCACGAGCGGCAGGAACAGGCCGCCCAGGACCAGCCCGGCGAAGGCGCCGCCGGTGGCGAGCAGCCAGGTGGCGAAGGAGCCGATCGCGGTGGAGACCTCGCCGGCGAGGAACATCAGGCCGAAAATCGTCACCAGCCCGGAGACCAGGACGGTGACGGTGGGGGTGACCAGCGCGTCCACCGACTCGGGGACCCACCTGCGGCACAGCTTCTCCACCCGGACCGCGAGGAACGCGGCCGCCAGGGCCCCGAGTACGCCGCCCTGGCCGGGGGACAGGTGTTGGCCGAAAGCATCGATCTTCGCAACGCCCGGGAAGACGATGATCGCGGCGACGGCGCCGCCGAGCACCGGGGTGCCGCCGAACTCCTTGGCCGTGTTGTAGCCGACGAACACCGCGATCAGCGACATGAACCCCGAGGCGATCGCGGCGAGCGCCGGGACGACGGCGGGCAGCCAACCGGTGTTCAGCAGCACGCCGTTCAGGCCGGCGATGATGCCGCAGCCGATGAGCGCCGGGATCAGCGGGACGAAGACGTTCGCGATCCGGCGCAGGAACAGTTTGACCGGGGTGCTGTTCCGGGCCTTCTGCGCCTGCTTCAACGCGGCGCCCCGGTCGGCGAGTTCCCCGGCGGTGACCGCTGTGACGGCCGTGCGCGGTGGGTGCCCGGCCGAGCGGCCCTGCTCGACCAGCGCCTCGAACTCCGGGGTCACCCGGGCGACGGTTCCCGGCCCCAGCACGATCTGGTAAGTGTCGTCCTCGACGACGCCCAGCACCGCGGGCAGTGCCCTGAGCGCCGCATCGTCGACCAGCGAGCGGTCGTGCAGCGCGATGCGCAGGCGGGTCATGCAGTGCGCGATCGAGTCGATGTTGTCCGGGCCGCCGACCAGGGGGAGGATCGCGGCGGCTGTGGCGCGGTTCTTGTCAGTGGACATGTGGTGATCGCCTTGCGTCGGGGGAACGGGGCAGTCAGCAGGTCGGCAGGTCAGCAGGTCAGCGGGGTCGGAGGCGTCGGAGGGCCGGCGAGGTCACTCCGCGGCGGCCGTACGGGCGAGGGCCTCGCGGAGGTGGCCGTGCGAGGCGGTGAGCAGCCCGGCCGCGGTCCGGCCGTCCACGCCCGCGAGGAGTACGAGCACGGCCTGCTTGACCTCGCCGCCGGTGGCGTCGAGCGCGGCCTCGATCTCCTCTTCCGGCGCGCCGGTGGCCAGCGCCAGGATCCGGCGGGAGCGGGCGCGCAGCTTCTCGTTGGAGGCGCGCAGGTCGACCATCAGGTTCCCGTACGTCTTCCCGAGCCGGATCATCGTGATGGTCGAGACGAGGTTCAGGACGAGCTTCTGCGCGGTACCGGCCTTCAGGCGGGTGGACCCGGTCAGCAGCTCGGGCCCGACGACGACCTCGATGCCGTGCTCGGCGGCCGCGGCGAGCGCCGAGCCGGCGTTGCAGGACAGGCCGACGGTGAGGGCGCCGCGCGTACGGGCGAACGCGACGGCGCCGATCGCGTACGGGGTGCGGCCGGAGGCGGAGATTCCGATGACGGTGTCGTCGGCGGTCAGCTCCAGGGCGGCCAGGTCCGCGGCGGCCAGTTCGGCGGAGTCCTCGGCGCCTTCGACGGCTTCGACCATGGCGGAGGGGCCGCCCGCGATGAGGCCGACGACCTGGGCCGGATCGGTGTTGAAGGTGGGCGGGCACTCGCTGGCGTCCAGGACGCCGATGCGGCCGGCGGTGCCGGCGCCCGCGTAGACCAGCCGTCCGCCCCGGGCCATCCGCAGCGCGATCACGTCGATCGCGGCGGCGATGTGCGGCAGCTGGGTGGCGACGGCCGCCGGGACCCCGGCGTCCTCGGTGTTCATGGTGCGGGCGATCTCGAGGGTGGACAGCCGGTCGATCCCGGCCAGCTCGGGCCGGAAGGCCTCGGTGGTCAGTGTGTCGAGCTGGGCGCGCAGTGCGCCGTACGAGGCGGTCATGGGCGGGGGCTCCTGACGGTTCGGCGGGGGGCGAGTGCCTCGTACGAGGCGGCGAGCGCGGGCGCGGCGGTCTCGTACGTCTGCTGCGCGACGGCGACGAACAGGCAGTCGACGACGAGGAGCTGGCTGGTCCGGCTGGACATGGCGGCCGGGCGCAGCCGGGTCTCGCGGGCGGCGGAGGTGGCCAGTACGAGGTCGGCGTAGCGGGTGACGGGGGCGTTCGGGCGGCTGGTGAGGGCGATGGTGGTGGCGCCGCGCTCGAAGGCCGTCCGGAAGGGATCGATCACGTCGCCCGTGGCGCCGGAGTGGGTGATCGCGACGGCCGCGTCTCCGGGGCGCAGCTGCACGGCGCCGGTGACGGCCAGGTGGGGGTCGCTGTGGGCGTGGGCGACGAGGCCGATGCGCAGCAGTTTCTGGGCCAGGTCCTGTCCGACGAGGGCGGAGGCGCCGACGCCGTAGACGTCGATGCGGCGGGCGGTCGCGAGCGCGGTGACGGCGGCGGCGAGCGCGGCGAGGTCGAGTCCGGCGGCGGTGTCGGCGAGGGTCCGGGCCTCCTCGCGGGCGAGCTTGGCGACGACGTCGGCGATCGGGTCGTCGACGGCTATGTCGGCGGTGACGGCGGGGGCCGCGCCGGACTCCTGCTGCGCGGCGAGCGCGGCGAGGGCGAGGCGCAGGTCGCGGTAGCCGGGGTAGCCGAGGAGGCGGGCGGTGCGGACGACGGTGGCCTCGCTGGTGCCGGTGCGCGTGGCGAGCGCGCCGACGGTGAGGCGGGAGCAGCCCGCGGGATCGGCGGCGACGGTCTCGGCGACGGCCTGCACGGAGCGGGTCATGGAGGGGCCGAGGGCCCGGATCCGGGCCTGCAGGGCGCCGGGGGCGGGGGCCGGAGCGGCCGGGGCCGGGGGTCTGGAAGTTTCCTTCGCGTCTCCGCTCACAGCTGAAAGCTATTTTCGGCTGTGGGGGTCGTCAAGGCGCCATGAGTCCCCGTGGCGGACGGACCTTCGTCAGCTGGGCCATACGGGTCCACAATGGGCGCATGGACCACGCGACCCCCATGGAACAGGCGCTGCACGTCGCCCGTGCACTTGTTCTCGCCGATCTCGCCGCGGGCGAGGTCGCCGAGGCCGATGTCGTCTCCCTCGTCGAGGACTCGGTCACGCACCGCCGGTGGTGGGTGGAGCAGTGGCCGGAGGGGGTCGACTACCTTCCCGGACTCGTCGCCCAGGACGTACAGGACGCGCTGCTGGAGAAGTACGGGCGCTGGCCGCTGTGCCCGGTCTGCTCGCACGGCGATCCGCACGCGCTGGACGTGGAGCCGGAGTTGGGACCCGACCCGCACTGGGTGTGCGCCAAGGCAGGGGTGAAGGTGGCCGCGGTCGGCGGCCTCGCGCCCGTCTTCGGCGCAGGCCGGTGAGCCGCCGGTGACGCTCTACATCGACCCGCCGACCTGGCCGGGCCATGGCCGCATGTGGTCGCACCTGGTCAGCGACGTCTCGTACGAGGAGCTGCACGCCTTCGCGGCGTCGATCGGCTGCCCGCCGAGGGCCTTCGAGCGCGACCACTACGACGTACCGTCGCACCGTTACGCGGACGCGGTGCGGGCGGGCGCGGTGGAGGTGGGCAGCAAGGAACTGGTCCGCCGCCTGACGTCCGCGGGCCTGCGCCGCCCGAAGGGCCGCCCGGCGTAGCGGAGCCCGCCGGGACCGGCGGCGCCCGGGGTCAGCGCGCGGCGGGCTGTGCCGCTGCGGCCGGTGCGGTCGCTGCCGACGAGGCGATCACCCGGGTCGCGGTGGGTGGGGTGCGGTGGTGGAGGCGCAGGGCGAGCGCGGTCAGGGCCATCGCCGTCAGGGTCATGGCGGCGCCCGCCCAGGCGGTGGCGGCGAAGCCGTAGTCGGCGTCGATCACCGTGCCGCCGAGCCAGGGGCCGCCCGTGTTGCCCAGGTTGAACGCCGCCGTCGTGGTGGCTCCGGCGAGGGTCGGGGCCGCGCCCGCGACGTTGAACATGCGGGCGTTGAGCGCCGGCGCCGTGAAGAACGCCGAGACGCCGAGCAGGAACGACAGCCCGACCGCCGCGACCGCCGCCGACGCCAGCAGGGCCAGTGCGACGAGGAAGACCGTGGACGCGGCGATGCCCCACAGCATCACCCCGAACAGGTGCGCATCCGCGACCCGCCCGCCGATCGTCGTGCCGACGAGCGCGCCGACCCCGAACAGCGCCAGCACCCACGGCACCCGGCCCGGATCCAGCCCGGCGACCTCCGTCAGCAGCGGCGAGAGGTAGCTGAACGCGCAGAAGACCCCGCCCGCGGCCAGGGCCGTGACGCCGATGGAGAGCCACACCTGCCGGTCGCGGTAGATGCGCAGCTCCCGCGCCAGGGTGGGCCGTGCGGCGGGCGGCGGGATGGCCGGGATCAGCGTGAGGATGCCGGCGAGGGCGACCGCCGAGGCCGCGCCGACCGACCAGAACGCGGAACGCCAGCCCAGGTGCTCCCCGAGGAAGGCGCCGGCGGGGACGCCGAGGACGTTGGCGATGGACAGGCCGCCGATCATGACGGCCATGGCGCGGGCCCGCTGGTCCCGGCCGACCATGGCGATGGCGACGGCCGCGCCGACCGCCCAGAAGCCGGCGCAGGCGAGTGCCGAGACGATGCGGGAGGCGAAGAGGAGCTCGTACGAGGGGGCCAGCGCGCCCGCCACCTGCCCGAGGCCGAAGAGGCTGATGAGTGCGATGAGGGTGGTGCGGCGCGGGAGCCGCAACGTGGCCACCGCCAGCAGCGGCGCCCCGATGACCATGCCGATCGCGAAGGCCGATATCAGCAGGCCTGCCTGCGGGATGGTGACGCCCATGTCCTCGGCGATGGGCGGGAGCAGCCCGGACAGCATGAACTCGCTCGTCCCGAGCGAGAAGACGGCCAGGCCGAGGACGTAGACGGCGACGGGCATGCGGGAGGGGGTGGCAGCCGGGGCGGTGGCGGTGGCGGTGGCGGTGGCGGTGGCGGTGGCGGGGGCTGGGGGCACGTTCCGTACGAACCTGCGCGCCGCGGCTCTCATTCCCCGGCGCTCAGGACGGCGAGCTCGGCGGCCAGGTTGCGGCGGGCCGGGGCCTCCCAGTGCGCGGTGCCGTACGGGGTACGGAAGAGGCGGGGCAGCGCGAGCAGCTGGCGCAGTACGGCGGCCCGGCCGGCGCGGAAGGCGTCCTCGGGGACGAACCCGTACTCGGCGCGGACGGCGGCGGCGTACGCGGCGTACGCGTCCGGGCCGCCCGCCAGGACGGCCAGGTCCGCATCGCAGAGCACCTCGCCGTTGGTGTCGCCGGGGGCGGGGTCGTGGGTGACGGTGAGCCGGACCAGGCGGGCCACCTCGGCGGTGCGGGCGGCGTCGATGCCGAGCTCGGGCAGGGCGCGCTCGGCGAGGGCGGCGCTGCGCTCCTCGTTCTCGGAGCGGTCGGGGCGGTAGACGGCGTCGTGGAACCAGGCGGCGAGCTCGACGGCGGCGGGGTCGGCGGCGTGCGGGGCGAGTACGTCGATCCGCGCGAGTACGTCGGCCAGGTGCACGGTGGTGTGGTACCGGCGCTGCGGCTCCGCCCAGGCGGCCAGGAGCCGGTAGGCGTGGGGGCCGGGGTCGCGGTCGGGGTCGGCGCCTGCGGCGGCGGTGGTGGCGTGCCAGCGGTCGCGGAGGTCGGAGGTCATGGGCACATTGTGGGGGTGGCGTGTTTGTGCTGGTGATGCGCGGGCCCGGGCCCGTACCCTTCATATTGGACTAGACCTATTTTCCGTATGCGAAGGATGGCATCGAATGAGCAACCAAGCGCTGCTGGAGGTGATCGCCCTCGATGCCCGGGACGCGGTCGCGGCCCAGGCCGGCGGGGCCGACCGGCTGGAGCTGGTCACCGATATGGCCGCCGACGGGCTCACCCCGCCGCGCGAGACCTTCGCGGCGATCCGCGCGGCGGTCGACATCCCGCTGCGCGTGATGATCCGCCGGACGGGCGGGTTCGCCGCCGGGCCGGTCGACCTGCTGGTGGAGCAGGCGCGGGCGCTGCGCGCGGAGGGGGCGCAGGAGTTCGTCCTCGGGTTCCTGACCCCGGACGGCAGCCCCGACCTGGCCGCCGTGGAGGCCGTCCTGGCGGAGCTGGAGGGCTGCCGCTGGACCTTCCACCGGGCGCTGGACCGGGCGGCGGACCGCGACCAGGCGCGCAAGGCCCTCGCCGACCTGCCGGGGCTCGACGCCTACCTGACGGCGGGCTCGGCCGACGGGGTCGACGCGGGCCTTCCCGTGCTGCTCTCCGAGGCGGCACGGCGGGGCGAGCCGGGGTACGCGCCGCGGATCCTGGTCGGCGGCGGCCTCACCCTGGCGCACGTGCCGCGGCTGCGGGCCGCGGGCATCGACGCCTTCCACATCGGCGGTGCGGCCCGGCCGCAGGGGTGGGACGCCCCGGTCGCGGCGTCGGCCGTCGCCGAGTGGCGTACGGCCCTTTCACAGCCGCTCCGGTGACGGGTGCTCAGCCCTACGTGCAGGCGTCACTCTTGAGTGCGGCTTCTGCGCCCGCGTTGTAACCGTCCTTGTAGTTCTGGTCCAGTTGCGTGAGGCTCTGGGGCAGGGGTGCCTTCTTGCAGTTGGCCTTCGTGCTGGCGAAGCCCTTGCTGTAGCCGGCGTCGTACTGGTCCTGGGCGTCCTTCTGTTCGGCCTGCTTGACGGTGCCGCAGCTGACCTTTTCGTCCTCCGACGAGGCCGTCACCTTGCCGGCCGGGATGAATCCACTCGTGGTGGCCTTCCCGTCGTCGTCGGCGAGGGTGACGAAGCTGAACTGGTGGGTCTTACTGCCGCCGTGGACGGTCACGCTCGTTCCCGGCTGGGCTCCTGTGACCGTGACGTCGTACTTGCCCGCGGTGTTGGGGGTCTGCTTCACGCTGCACGTCAGGGAAGGCACCGCTGCTGCCTGCGCGGAAGCCGCCAGGAGCGGTGCCGACCCGAGTGCCAGCGAGGACACGAGCACAGGCGCCAGCACGGCCAGTCGAATACGGGGCTTCATCGTTCGTCCTTCCCTCGGATGGAACATGGAAGAACCGGGCCCGGGGAGGTGTGAACACGTCCATCGTCCTGCCGCCGGCCGGCCGTGTCCACCGGAGCTACGGAAGGGCAGGTCCGAGGGCCGCCGGCAACGCGGCGGCGTGCAGGACGTGGAGACCCGAGACGGCACGGGTGAGGCACACGTAGAGGCGGCGCAGGCCGGTGCGTTCGTCGGGTTCGCCGGAGACGATCGCGGCGGGCTCGTCCAGCACCACGTAGTCGTACTCGAGACCCTTCGCCAGCGACGCCGGCACCAGCGTCAGCCGGGCCTCCACCGTCGTCTCCTCGCCCGGTGCCAGATACGGCAGTTCCGCCGCGCGCAGCGACTCGGCCAGCTCCGGGATCCGGGCGTCGGCCGCGATCAGGCCGATCGAGCCCTCGTGGGCCAGCGCGGCGCGGCAGGCCTCGACGACCGAAGCCGTCGACCCGGCCTGCCCGTTCGACCCGGCCTGCCCGTCCGGCCCGTCCTGCTCGGTCAGCCCGTCCTGCCCGTCCTGCCCGTCCGGCCTTTCCGTCACCGGCGAGACCACCCGTGAGACGACCAGCGAGCCCGGCGTCTCACGGACCGAGGAGACCGCGGCCAGCCCCGGCGAGATCGACGGCAGCAGCCGCGAGGCGTACGCGATCACCTCGCGCGGCACGCGGAAGCCCGCCGTCAGCTCCTCCAGCGCCGCCTCCGGCTTGCCCAGATGCGCCAGGGCCTCGTCCCAGCTGCGCGTGGCCCACGGCGTCGTGCCCTGCGCGAGGTCTCCCAGGACCGTCGCCGAGCCGGTCGTGCAGCGCCGGCCCACTGCCCGGTACTGCATCGGCGACAGGTCCTGCGCCTCGTCGAGGACGACGTGGCCCAGCGAGTGCGTGCGCTCCACCAGGTCGGCCGCCTCGTCGATCAGGACCAGGTCCGCCGCCGACCACTTCGCCGACTTCACGCTCCGGAACGGCTTGGGCCACAGCAGGAGCTGCTGCTCCTCGTCCGACAGGACGCCCGCTGCGTGCTCCGCCAGGAACTCCTGGTCCGACAGCAGCCGCAGCACCAGCTTCGCCGGCTCCACCGCAGGCCACACCGCCTTGACCGCCGCCTTCACGGCGGCATTGCGGGCCACCGAGTCCTGGACGCGGTCGTCCGGCGCCTCGCCCGCCTGCTCCATCCGTACGAGCACGGTGTGCGCGATCCGCTGCGGCAGCGCGTCGCGGGCGGCGCCGTAGCGGATGTCCCGGTCGAGGAGCTCCGCGACGATCTCCTCGAGCTCGTACGCCGGCACCCGCCAGCGGCGCGAACCGCGCACCACCATCAGCGGCTCGGCGGGCGCGGCGACGTGCGAGCGGACCGCGCGGCGCAGCACCTCCGCCATCCGGGCGTCGCCCTTGACCACGGCGGTCGCGGCGGTGTCGGCGCCGCGGATCTCCAGGCCGTCGCGGGCCACCAGGTCTTCGACGGTGGCCTGCTTGACCTCGAGCTCGCCCAGGGCCGGGAGGACCTGCTCGATGTAGTGCAGGAAGGAACGGTTCGGCCCGATGACGAGCGTGCCGGTACGGGCGAGCCGCTCGCGGTGGGCGTACAGCAGGTACGCGACGCGGTGCAGGCCGACGGCCGTCTTGCCGGTGCCGGGGCCGCCCTGCACGCAGACGGAGCCGGACAGGCCGGAGCGGACGATCTCGTCCTGCTCGGGCTGGATCGTCGCGACGATGTCGCGCATGGGGCCCACGCGCGGGCGCTCGATCTCCTGCTGGAGCAGCTTGCTGACCGCGGTCCCCCCGGCGGAGCCGGACAGTGTCACAGCGGTGGGGCCGGAGAGGTGCTCGTCCTCGTACGCGGTGAGCTCGCCGCCCGTGTAGCCGAAGCGGCGGCGCAGCGCGATGTCCTGCGGGTCGTTCTTGGAGGCCCGGTAGAACGGCTGGGAGACCGGCGCGCGCCAGTCGATCACCATCGGATCGCCGTCGGCGTCGTGGACGTGCCGGCGGCCGATGTAGAACTGCTCGCCCTCCGCGCCTTCGGCGAGCTCGGCGCCGGGTGCGTGCAGGTAGTTGAGGCGGCCGAAGAAGAGCGGGGTGTGGGCGAGGTCGGCCAGCGCCTTGATCCGGTCGTCGATCTGGGCCTGGAGGACGATCGCGTTGACCCAGTTCGCGGTGACGTCGCGGATGTCGAGGGCCTCGACGTCCTCGCGCATGGCGCGGAGCGCGCCCCGGGAGGCGGTGAGGTGGGCCTGCTCGCGGGCGAGGGGGTGGGCGGCGGAGTCGCCGTCGTTGTCGATGCCGGTCTCGGGGGCGTGCGCGGACACGGAAATGCCTCCAGCTGCTGATCGGTACGGAACGATGCCCGCCGGTTTCCGTCCGGCAGGCGGCTCTCCCCGAAACGGCGGCGGGAGGCGGCAAGAGCGGAGATTGTAGTCACCGTGCAGGCGGGGCGCGAACGAATACCGGGGCGGCAGCCCCTCCGGGGCGGGACGTCCGAACGGGTGTCATACCCGGGAGTGTCAGACCTCGGGCAGAGCCACTAGGGGGCGGCATGGGCCCGGAGGAGTAGGCGGCAGGGCCTGCGGTTCCACCCCGAGGGCGATGTGAAATCCGGGGCGAGAACGCACCATGGATACATGAGCACCGCAACCTTCACTCCTATCCAGGGCGGCCGCCCTAGCGGCGCCACCGCCACCTCCGACTCCCCTCCCCGCCACCTCGTGGGCAACGCCCTGCGCGCCGCGAAGGTCTTCGTGGCGGCCGCCGTGAGCGTCGTCGTGCTGGGTGAGTACGCCGAGGACGCGGGCGTCATACGCCGCTGACCGCCGCTGCCCGCCGCGGCCGCCGCGCAGCGGCCTGGCCGGATACCGGCGGAGCCCCCGCGCTGATCCACTAGGGTCACGCGCGTGACCCGGAGTACCCGTCCCAGCCCCCCGCCGTCGCCCCTCGCCGGCGTGCTGGTCACGGGCTCGCTCCTCGCGCTCGGCGTGCTCTGCGTCGTGCTGCGCATCCCGATCGCCGACGGCCTCGCCGACGGGTTCTGCGCCGCCGAGTGGCGCCCTCCCGCCGCGTACCCGCCGTTCGCGGCGATCCTGTTCACACCGGCGGCCTGGCTGCCCGTCGGCGTGCTGAAGGCCGTCTTCGTCCTCGGCAACGCCGGGCTGCTCGCCCTGCTGATCCTGATGTCCTGCCGCCTCGCGGGGCTGCGGGCCCGGCCCGGGCCCGTGCTGGCCGCCACCATCGCCGGGCTGTGGGTGGAGCCGCTGTTCCAGAGCCTGCTCGCGGGGCAGGTCAACCTGGCGCTCGCCTGCCTGGTCCTGTGGGACCTGCGCCGGCCCCGCGCCGCGCTCGGCAAGGGCTTCGCGCTGGGCACGGCCGCCGGGATCACCCTCACCCCGGCGCTGTTCGTCCCGTACCTGCTGCTGACCGGCCGGATCCGGGCCGGGCTGACGGCCCTGGGCGCCTTCGCCGGTACCGCCCTGCTCGGGCTGCTCGTCCTCCCGCAGGCCTCCGCAGAGTTCTGGGCCCGGCACCTGCCCGCCTCCGGCCGGGCCCTGCTGCTGGACTGGCCGCACCTGTGGGTCTGGTCCGTCCCCCTGCTCGCGCTCCTGGCCCGGGCGGCGGCAGCCCGCCACCGCCCGGCCCCGAAGCCCGAACTCGTCCTGGTCCCCGTACGCAGATCACCCCTCGGGCAGCAGGATGTCCGCGTCGTCGAAGATCCTCAGCACCACGAGCAGCAGCCGCCCCCGCGACACCATGTACTCGGCCACGATCTGTGAGGTGAGCCCGGCACCAGGCCCGGAGCCGGTCAGTCGCTCGTCAGGAGTTCGTCGGCGTCCATGATCCGGTAGGCGTAGCCCTGTTCGGCGAGGAAGCGCTGGCGGTGCGCCGCGAAGTCCTGGTCGATCGTGTCGCGCGCGACGACCGAGTAGAACCGCGCCTCGTGGCCGTCCGCCTTCGGGCGCAGCACGCGGCCCAGGCGCTGGGCCTCCTCCTGCCGCGAGCCGAAGGTGCCGGACACCTGGATCGCGACCGTGGCCTCGGGCAGGTCGATGGAGAAGTTCGCGACCTTCGACACCACCAGCACGCTGATCTCGCCCTCGCGGAAGGCGTCGAAGAGCTTCTCCCGCTGCGCATTGGAGGTCTCGCCCTTGATGACGGGCGCGTCCAGGTGCTCGCCGAGCTCGTCGAGCTGGTCGATGTACTGCCCGATGACCAGCGTCTGCTCGCCCCGGTGCTTGGCGACGAGCGCTTCGGTGACCTTCCGCTTCGTCGCCGTCGTCGCGCAGAAGCGGTACTTCTCCTCCGTCTCGGCGGTCGCGTACGCGAGCCGCTCCGACTCGGTGAGGTTCACCCGCACCTCGACACAGTCCGCCGGGGCGATGTAGCCCTGCGCCTCGATCTCCTTCCACGGCGCGTCGAACCGCTTCGGGCCGATGAGCGAGAACACGTCCGACTCGCGGCCGTCCTCGCGGACCAGCGTCGCGGTCAGGCCGAGCCGCCGCCGCGCCTGCAGGTCGGCGGTGAACTTGAACACCGGCGCCGGCAGCAGGTGCACCTCGTCGTAGAGGATCAGCCCCCAGTCCCGGGAGTCGAACAGCTCCAGGTGCGGGTAGATGCCCTTCCGCTTCGTCGTGAGGACCTGGTACGTGGCGATGGTGACCGGCCGGATCTCCTTGCGGGTGCCGGAGTACTCGCCGATCTCCTCCTCCGTGAGAGAGGTCCGCTTGACCAGCTCGTGCTTCCACTGCCGGGCCGAGACGGTGTTCGTGACCAGGATCAGCGTGGTCGCCTTGGCCTTCGCCATGGCCCCGGCGCCGACCAGCGTCTTGCCGGCGCCGCAGGGCAGCACGACCACGCCCGAGCCGCCGTGCCAGAAGCCCTCCACGGCCTGCTGCTGGTACGGCCGCAGCGCCCAGCCGTCCTCGACGAGGTCGATGGCGTGCGCCTCGCCGTCGACGTACCCGGCGAGGTCCTCGGCGGGCCAGCCCAGCTTCAGCAGGGTCTGCTTGATCTGCCCGCGCTCGGAGGGGTGCACGGCCACCGTGTCGGGGTCGAGCCGGGCCCCGACGAGCGGGGCGATCCGCTTGGACCGCAGGATCTCCTCGAGCACCGGCCGGTCGGTGCTGGTCAGGACCAGCCCGTGGACGGGGTGCTTGGAGAGGGTGAGGCGGCCGTAGCGCGCCATGGTCTCGGCGACGTCGACGAGCAGCGCGTGCGGGACGGGGTAGCGGGAGAACTCGACGAGCGCATCGACGACCTGCTCGGCGTCGTGCCCCGCGGCCCGGGCGTTCCACAGGCCGAGCGGGGTGATCCGGTACGTGTGGATGTGCTCGGGGGCCCGCTCGAGCTCGGCGAAGGGGGCGATGGCCCGGCGCGCGGCACCGGCGAGCTCGTGGTCGACCTCGAGGAGGAGTGTCTTGTCGCTCTGGACGATGAGAGGCCCGTTCACAAACGTCCCTTTCCGGCGTGGGGTGGCTGCCCGGGCGCGGACGGCCAAACCTCCAGTCTGCCGTATCAGGGGCCCGGTGTCCGGGGCCCCGACCGCCGGAGCCACCCGGGCAGCTGCTGGGTGCGCCATCTCCCGGTCTCGTCGTGGAGCTGCAGGACCTGGGTGAGGAGGTGCTCGTCGCCGGTGTCCCGGAAGGCGCCGGCGGACTCGTGGAACGCGTCCTGCGCCGCGGCCAGGCCGCCGGTGTGCCGGAGGGCGAGGCCGAGGTTGAGCAGGGCCTGCCCCTCGTAGTGGCGTTCGCCCAGCTGCCGGTAGAGGGCGACGGACTCGGTCTGGGCGCGCACCGCGTCCTCGTACCGGCCGCTCAGTTCCAGCGCCGTGCCCAGGTTGGACAGCGTCATCGCCGTGGTGTGCGGATCGCCGGCCCGGCGGCTCGTCTCGACCACCGACTCCAGCGGGGCGATCGCCTCCGGGGCCCGGCCGCACTGCAGCAGGATCAGGCCGAGGTGGCTCTGTGCCAGAGCCGCCATGTGCTCGTCGCCCAGCGAGTCCAGGATGTCCAGCCCCCTCGTGAGCCGGTCGATCGCCTCCTGGGGTCCGCGTTCGTCGCGGCCCATGGCGAGGGCCAGCCCGCTGTTCGCCAGGGCGAGACCCGCGCTGTGCAGGTCCCCGGTCTCCTCGGCGGCCGCCAGTGCGTCTTCATGGGCCTCGACGGCGGCGCCGTGCTGCCCCATGTCCCGCAGGACCAGCCCCAGGTTGTTGAGCGCGATGCCCTCGCCCCTGCGGTCGCCGGCCGTCCGGCAGATGGCGATGTCCTCGGCGAAGGCCTCGGCGGCTTCCGGGAGTCTGCGCAGATCGTGCAGGGCCTTGCCGAGGTTGTTGTACGCCATGCCCCGGGCGCGCGGGTCCGCCTCCGGCGGGTAGCGGTCCAGGGCCTCCCGGAGCATGTCGGCCGCCTCCTCCGGCCGGTTCATCTGCTGGTAGGTCAGGCCGAGATTGGTCAGAGTGGCAGCCGCCGAGAAGGAGTCCCCGTCCTGCTCGTGCAGGGCCAGGGCCTCCTGGTACGAGGCCGACGCGTCGTCGAAGCGGCGCAGCTCGCGCCGGGCCGTGCCCAGGTTGTTCAGGATGCTCGCCTCGGTGTCCCGCAGTACCGGATCGTCCGAGGAGCGGACGGCCACCAGCGCCGCGCCCGCCAGTTCGGCGAACTCGTCGAAGTGCCGGCGCAAGGAGTGGAATTCGAGCAGGGACGACTGCAGTCGGACCAGCGCCTCGGGCCGTCCCAGCCCCGGCGCGGCGAGGGCGGCGGCGCGCAGGTTGTGCCGTTCGGCGTCCAGCCAGGCCAGGGCCGCGTCCCGGCCGGGGAAGAGGGGGGCGGGCGGCAGCCCGGCGTCCACGTGGGTGTCGGCGGCGTGCGCGTTGCTCAGGTAGTGCCGGTACAAACGGTCCGTGGCCGCTTCCCGTTCGTGCGGCTCGTCCTCCGCACGGCACAGCTCGTCCGCGTACAGGCGCATCAGGTCGTGCATCCGCCAGCGCCCGTACGAGGGTCCGGGCTCGACGAAGTGCCCGCGGGCGAGGGGCAGCAGCAGCTCCTCCGTGTCCTCGGGCGCCGTACCGGCCAGCCGGGCCACGGCCTCGGTGGCCAGGTCGGGACCCGGGTTGAGGGCCAGCAGCCGGAAGAGCCCGGCCTGGTCCGGCCGCAGGTGCCGGTAGGAGAGGTCGAAGGCCGCGCGGACGGCGAGGTCTTCACGGCTGAGCCGCCCCAGCCGGCGCCGGGCGTCGTTCAGGGCCGTCGCCATGGAGGACAGCGGCCGGGTGGGGATGTCGGCCAGCAGGGCGCTGACGATGGACAGTGCGAGGGGCAGCCGGCCGCAGAGGGCCGCCAGCTCGGCGGCCGCCGCCGGCTCGTCCGCCACCCGGGTGTCCGCGGGACCCACGACGCTGCGCAGGTTCCGTCCGATGAGTTCCACCGCAGCCTGCTGCCCGAGGACGGACAGGTCCAGCACACGGGCCCCGAGGTCGCTCAGGGTGTGCCGGGAGGTGATCAGTACGGGGAGGCCCGGATCGCCCGGGAGCAGCGGGCGGACCTGGGCGCTGTCCATCGCGTTGTCGAGGACCAGCAGGATCCGCCGCCCTTCTGCCGCGTACGTGGCGAGGACGGACCGGTACAGGGTCGCCCGGCCCTCCATGTCCTCCGGGACGCACTCGTCCGGGAGGGCCAGGGCGCGCAGCAGCGAGCCGAGGGCCCGGTGGGGGCCGACCCGCCGCCGCTCGTCGTAGCCGAAGAGGTCGATGAAGAGGACTCCGCCCGGCAGCAGACCGGTTGTGCCGAGTGCGCGATGGGCGACCTGGAGGACGAGTTCGGTCTTGCCCACCCCCGGCAGCCCGGCGATCACCTGACGGGCGGCGGCCGACGACGGGTCCGGCCCGAGCGCCGTGAGCAGGGCGTCCTCCTCCGGCTCCCGGCCCGTGAAGGCGGGGGAGGGGGCGGGCATGCCCGTGAGCGCGGCCGGGACGGTGGCCGGGAGCTGGAGGGTCACGTTGGCGCCCTGCACCACGGTGTTGAAGTACACCCCGCCGCTGATGTCGTTGCGGATGTGGCTGCCGCGCCTGTCGTTCGTACCGGTCATATGACCAACGGTAGGAGTTCGGCCTACGGTTGGGGGATGGATGATCGACTTTCTTTCGTGCCGGACGGGTTCGACGTGCCGCTCGGGTTCGACGGGGACGGGTTCCGGCTCGAGCCGCTCGGGGAGGCGCACAACGCGCGGGACCACGCGGCCTGGAGCGGCAGCATCGCCCACGTGCGGGCCACGCCCGGGTTCCAGGGGCGCAACTGGCCGCCGCCGGAAGGGATGACCGCGGAGGCGAACCTGGCCGACCTGGCCGAGCACGCGCGGGACTTCGCGGCCCGTACGGGGTTCACGTACAGCGTCCTGGACGGTGACGAGGTCATCGGGTGCCTCTACATCTACCCGGGGAGGGA
This sequence comes from Streptomyces sp. NPDC032745, assembly GCF_055579465.1. NCBI lineage: Bacteria > Bacillati > Actinomycetota > Actinomycetes > Kitasatosporales > Streptomycetaceae > Streptomyces > Streptomyces sp. NPDC032745. Next base: position 76,551 of record NZ_JBVING010000006.1, read on the forward strand.
CTCGCCCGGGCGGGTGCAGGTCAGATCCTGGGTACGGGCCGACCGGGCCCCGCTCGACAAGGTCCTGTACGCCGCGGTGTCGCGCTGGCTCGCCGAGGTGTGGCCGTTCGAGGAGGAGCGGATCGACTACGCGGCCCGCTGAACGCGGAAGGGGCCCGGCACGAGGTGTGCCGGGCCCTTTCCGCGTGGTGCGGGTGGTCAGACGCGCGTGGCGCGGCGGCGACGGGCGCCGAACCAGGCGGCGGCCCCGCCGAGGACGACGAGGGCGGCGGCCAGGCCGGAGTACAGGACCGTGTTGGAGCCGGCGCCGGTCTTCGCGAGGGAGCCGGTGCTGCCCGTCGCGGTGGTGTTGGTGTTGCCGGCGGCGGCGGCCGTGGTGGTGGAGGCGGACGCCGAGGGCGTCGCGCTCGCGGACGGCTTCGTCGTGGCGGACTTGCTCGGGGTCGGCGACGGGGTCGTGGTCGTGGTGGCCGGGGCGATCTGGAACCTGGCCTCGGCGGTCGCGAACGCGTAGGTGTTGTCGTCGGCCGGGCGGACCGGCGCGTACAGGATGGCGGTGGTCTCCTTCGTCAGCTTCGCGTTGGGGCCGACCTTGGCGCGCAGGTGCACCTTGCGCTCGCCGGAAGCCTTGCCGAAGCCCTTCGGGATGTCGGTCAGACGGTAGCCGTCCTTCTGCGACAGGTCCTTCCACTGGCCGTCGACCTGCAGCTGGTAGCGGAGATCGGCGTCCTCGGGGGTGCCGCCCTTGACCTGGGTCTCCAGGTAGGTGGCCAGGGCCGTGCCGAACTCGCCGTCACCGGTGGCGCGGTAGCGCAGGTCCATCTCGCGGCACTGGTACTCGGGCGTCTTGTCCTGGCAGGGGCTGATCTGGTCGAACCAGGTCTCCAGGGTGGGGGTCTTGACCGTCTGCTCGGCCTTGAAGACCAGGGTGGCGTCGCCGCCCTCCGCGACCTCGCCCTGGTAGCTCGTGGCGCGCAGTGCGAAGTCACCGTCGATGGACGGGTAGCTCTTGGTGAGGCCGATCGTGACCTTCCAGGTCAGCTTCCCGCCCGCCGGGATCTCGAAGCCGTCCCCGAGCGGCTTGCCCGCCTGGTGGAACATGCCCTGCCACTCGCCGTCCTGCTGACCGATGAAGGACTCGGTCGCCGGCGCCGTCACGCCCTCGACCTTGAAGACCACGTCAGCCTTCTCGAGCGGCTTGGCACCGGTCGGGGTGCCCAGGATCCAAGGGTGGAACGAGCTGGGCTTGTCCGAGGGGTTGGCGACCGTCAGCTCGAAGGTTTCCGTCGCGCCGCCCCGGGTCAGCGGGCCGCTCGGTACGGGGGCGCCCATCGTGATCTTCAGCGAGTGCAGGTTCTCGGCGGCCGGGGCGGCGTACGCCGACAGCGGCATCAGGACGGTACCGGCGACGGCGACGGCGGCGACGACGGCGGTGGCGGCCGCGGAGCGGAAGTGACGGCGGGTGGCGGTGCGAGCGGACATGGTGGACTCCCCCCAAGGAATCAAAAGGGCAGGCGAGCGGCGCAGAGCGGCGGCGGCCGGCGGAAGGCAAGAGAAAGCGGGCGAAGGCACAGCGAGGGTGAAGACGACGAGCGAAGTGGCCGCGGCGCAGTGCCGGGCCGGGTGGTGCGGGGTGTCGCTCTCGCGCCGGTTCGTTTTCCCTCGGCCGCTGCTGCGATGAACTGATCTTCACACATCTTGGATCACTAAACCATCGCCCGTCTGTCACCGCTGTGCAACAGCGACCGGAGGCCCCCTCACCCCCTCTGAGCTGGGAAAACGAGGCTTCGCATTCCGCTTTTCGTGCGGCGGATCCGCTACGCGCCCAGGTGCTCCAGCGGGGGCGCCGGATACGGGGTCTCCACCGGCAGCAGCGCCCGCGCAGCGGCCTCGTCGCCGGACCGGACCAGGCCGTGGATCTCGCGGGCCAGCGGGGTCACATCGCGGATGGCGACCGTCCACTCGTCGGCGTACGCGCGCGAAGCCGGCCCGGACAGGCCCAGCTGGAGCGAGCGGTGGCCCAGCGGGTTCAGGTGCAGATCGCGCTCCGGGTCCCACTGGACGCGGGCGGGGGACTCGCGCAGGGCCTGTTGCCAGGCCTCCCGGTCGGTGTGCGTGCCGCGTTCGAAGTGGGACAGGCAGGCGTGGCGCAGCGCGTGGTCGAAGCCCTCACGGGTGATCTCGACGGCCAGCACCGTCTTCTGGTCCGCCTTGGTGGCCCAGCCGCAGCGGTACATCATCCACAGGAACGACGGCTTGATCCACGTCATCCGCTCCCGCTTCCAGGCGGGCGGGAACCGGCCGTCGCGGGCCGCGGGCAGCCCCAGCGCGGGCGCGTACGCCTGGTAGACGGTCACGGTGGTGTCGGTGTGGGCGGCCCTGATCCGACGATTTTCTCGTGCTTCTCGCATGAGGTCAGGGTGCTCGGTGGGGATGCCGTGCCGCGAGCCGTTTTACAGGTGCTCCTCCGCCAGTTCCGCGACCCCCGTGATCCGGTGCAGCGCGTACGTGCGGACCTCGTCCGCCGTGTGGTCGTAGCCGGTGACGAAGCCGCCCTCCACCCGGACCGGGTCGATGACCCGCTGGCTCGCCGCGCCGTCCGCGTTCACGTACCCGATCCACACCGCCGACCCGGTCAGCGCGGCCGCCTGCACCGTCGCCAGGGTCTCCGCCGCGCTCGTGCGCGGGAGTTCGCCCGGGACGGCGGACGCTGCGGCCGGCTCCTTGCGCACCGCCGTCGCCGCCAGATCACCTGCGCGGATGGCCCGTACGGCCGCCCCCAGCAGCGTCGGGTCCGGTACCGGCGGGCCGTCCGGCACCGGGACCGGCGCCGAACGCGCCGGGGTGCGGTGGGCGTCGGCCCGTGCGACCAGCACGTCGCCGGTACGGGACTCCGCGGCCGGCGCGTAGCCCATCGCCCGCAACCCGTCGAGCAGCGCGCCCGGTTCGGCCTGCGCCGCCAGCACCGTCGGGGCGAGGCGCCGCAGGCCCAGCCCGGCGGACCGCTTGTCGGCCAGGATCTCGTTCAGCATGGCGTCGTCGTCGCAGCGCACGTACGAGGACGCCGCGCCGACCCGCAGGTGCCCGTGCCGCCGGGCCACGTCGTCGATCAGGTACGCCAGTGGCTGCGGGACCGGCGTGATGCTGTGCTCGGCGAGGAAGGCGTGCAGGTCGGAGGCGGTCCGCCCGGAGTCCAGGGCCCGGCGTACGGAGCCGGGCGTGAAGCGGTAGACGGTCGCCCCGCCCTTGGACTCCACGTCCGCGAGCACGGCCAGCACGTCGCCGAGCGCCCGGCGCAGCGGCCCGGGCGCCACCGCCGTCAGGTCGGCCTGGAGCAGTACGTGGTCCACGGGCTCCGGAAGCAGCGGTGCCAGCAGCGGCGCCGGGTCGCGGTGCGCCAGCAGCGCGCGGCCGTGCGCGGCGAGCGCGCCGCGGCCGGTGACGCCGAGCACCTCGGCCTCGGTCAGCGTCCACTGCGCGAGGCGGGCGCGCAGCGCGCTCGCCCCCCGTACGGGGCGCTCCCAGGCGAGCCGGGCGAGGAGGGCGTCCGGGGCGGCGGAGCCGCCCTCGGGCAGGGCGGCGAGGAGTTCGAGGACGCGCCGGCGCACCTCGGGGGCGGCGGAGCGGTCGAGTTCGGGACCCAGCACGGACAGGGTGCGGCCCTTGGAATCCTGATCGCCGGCCAGGCCGGCGGTGCGGGTGGCCGGCAGCCAGGCCGCGGCCAGGGCCGACCACCGTTCGGCGGGCGGGAGTTCGAGCCAGTCGTCGAAGGCGGGGGTGGGCGCGTACCGCTCGTCCGCCTCCCCGTCGCTGGCCAGCAGCCCGGCCGCGTAGGCGAGTTCGATCCAGAACGCCGCCGTCGCCTCGGTGGCGTCCAGGGTGGCCGCGGTCCGCTTCAGGTCGCGTACGGACAGCCCGCCGGCCCGCAGCACCGGCGGCCCGGTGTGCTCCCAGGACTTCACCAGCTCCTCGACGGTGGACAGCGCGGCCAGCGCCTGCCCGGCCGCATTGGCGTCCACAAGCTGTGGACGGTGCTCGCGGTCCGCGGGCACCGCCGGGGCCACCGGCTCCGTCACCCGGTGCGCGAGGCCGCCGCGCAGGTACAGCGCCACCTCGCGGGGCAGTACGACGGTCCGCGCCGACGCCGGCAGCAGCAGCCCCCGGTCGCGCAGCCAGCGCACGGGCGCGGTCGGGTTCGGCGTGACCTCCCCGTACGGCGGACCCCACACGAGCCGGCCGAGCACCTGGTGGGCCTCCGCCGGGGCCTCGTCCAGCAGCGCCGACATCCGCTCCGGATCGGCGAACAGCCCGGTCAGCGCGGTCACGGCGGACACCGGGTCGTGCGTGGCGGGCAGCCCGGAGGCCGCCACGATCTCCTGGATCCGGGTCGGCGACATCCCCGCGGTGGCCTCGGCGACGGTCGGGCCGAGGCCCGTGGGGGAGGGCCGGCCGGCGGACGGCGCGAGCAGTTCGCGGGCGGTGCGGACCAGCCGCAGCCGCTCGTCGTCGCCCCAGACCAGCGCCTGGTCGCGCAGGGTGGCCAGGGCGCGCGGGAGTTCGGCGCGGGCGCCGTTGTCCTCGCCCGTGGAGCCGTGCTCGCCTGCCAGCAGCGACTCCAGCACCCCGTACGGGCACGGGTCCGGGGCCACCGCGAGGGCCTCCGCGGTCTGCAGCGCGAACCGGTCGAGCCGGTCCAGGGCGCGGACCACCGAGGCCCGGGTCCCGGCCCGGGTGGCCAGCTGGGTCATGTCGCCCGGCACCGGGCCGAGCAGGTCCGGGCGTGCGTGCAGCAGGGCGGCGAGCGATGCGTCGTCGCGGGCGCGCAGCGCCTCGGCGAGGGAGCGCGGGGCGTTGCTTGCTGTGGCGCTTCCCGCAGCGCTGCTTGGCTCAGGCACGGTCGCCTCCATGGTCGCGTCGGCCGGTCCCCATCCGGCCAACGGTATCCGCTGTGCCCTCGGCCGCTCCACGGGCGCACGCGCTACCTTTCCGGTGGGTGGTACGGGAGGAGCGGGGCGTGGGGATCGAGAGCGACCATCTGGTCTACGAATACCTGAGCCGGGTCGGGGACTTGGCACAGCGGCGGCAGCTGTCCTCCGGGGACCGGATGCGGCTGGTGGCGGGGCTGCGGGACGAGATCGACCGTCGGCGCGCCAAGTACGAGCCGGAGACCCCGGCGGCCGTACGCCGCATCCTGGAGCGGATCGGCACGCCGGAGGAGGTCCTCGACGGCATGGGCGCGTCCCCGGCCCCCGCGACGCCGGCCGCCACCCCCGATCGGGCACCGGCGGTGCCGACCCAGCGGGGGCCCGGCCGACTGCGCCGCAAGACGGTCCCGCCGCCGCGCCCGGCGGACAGCGCGCCCGCGCCGCCGCACCTGGCCGGGCTCGACGAACTCGGCTCCGACGGAGGGGCGGAACCCGACTGGTGGCGCGTGGCTCCGGGGCCGTACGGCGCCGGGCCGCAGGTGGAGGGCTTCGCGGGCGGGGTGGAGATCCCGGAGCTGTTCGGGGAGCCGGAAGAGGGGAAGCCGGAGCCCGCGGCGGGTCCGGCCGGCGCGCAGGCCGCCGAAGGGACATCCGGCGTACGGGGACTCGTACGGTTCCTGAAGCAGCGCCGGCAGGCCAGATCGGCCGCGGCGGATCCGGAGAAGGGCCCCGCGGCGGCCGCCGCCCCGCGTCCGAAGCCGCACGCCTTCCTGCTGCTGGCCGCGGCCGTGCTCGTGGCGGGCGCGGTCACCGGGTCCTGGCTGCTGCTGATCGGCGGCTGGCTGCTGGCGTACGCCTCGCGGGTGCTGGGGCCGACGGAGCGCAAGGTGGTCGTCTTCGGGCTGCCGGGTGCCGTGTTCGCGGGCGCGGTGGTGTGGCTGTGGGGCCGGCTCGAGGGGCGCTGGGGTGCACCGCTCACGGACGAGGGCCTCGGCGGGGTCTTCCAGGGGATGTGGCCCTGGCTGGCCCGGGCCGCGGCCGTCGCCTCCGCGCTCTACCTGGCCTGGCGCTCCCGCCGTCGCTGAGGGCGGGCGCCGGCATGTCACCAGATTTCACCGGCTGGTAAGCCGAGGCCAAGTCCACGTTCCCGGCCGTCCGCCCCGGCTCGGCACAATGGGCGTATGAGCTCCGAGCCCCCCACCGTGCCCGCCGCGTCCGCCCAGCTGACCGTCGGCTTCGACCTCGACATGACCCTCATCGATTCGCGCCCCGGTATCAAGGCCGCCTACCAGGCACTCTCCGCCGAGACGGGCACGTTCATCGATGCGGACGAGGCGGTCACGCGGCTCGGTCCGCCGCTGGACGAGGAGCTCGCGTACTGGTTCCCGCAGGCGGAGATCCCCGCCATGGCCGACCGCTACCGGGAGATCTATCCCACGTACGCCATCGAGCCGACGCCCGCGATGCCCGGCGCCCGCGAGGCGATCGAGGCCGTCCAGGCGCTCGGCGGCCGCGCGATCGTCGTCACGGCCAAGCACGAGCCCAATGCCCGGCTGCACCTCGCGCACCTCGGCATCGAACCGGACGCGGTCATCGGCTGGCTGTGGGCCGAGGCCAAGGCGGGCGCGCTGCGCGAGTACGGGGCGCAGGTCTACGTCGGCGACCACGTGGGCGACGTACGCGGCGCCCGCACGGCCGGCGCGCTGTCGGTGGCGGTCCCGACCGGCCCCTGCCCCGAGCCGGAACTGCGCGAGGCGGGCGCGGACGTGGTGCTGCCGGACCTCACGGCGCTGCCGCAGTGGCTCGCGGAGTACGTCCGTACGCAGCAGGTCTGATCCGCAGCAGCGGGGAAGAACCGACCTAGGCCTGGGAGGCGCGGGCGGTCCGGCGCTGGGCCGCCGCCGAGCGCAGCACGCCCGCCGCCGAGATGGCGAAGCCGACGCCCATCAGCATGCACACGGCCCACGCGTACGACGGGAACGGGTCCGTGTGCAGGAACAGCGGGGCCATCGTCACGAGGGTGGCCACGGCGCCGGCGATGAACACGATGCCGCCGGCGCGCACCAGTCCGTCGCCGGGCCGCGCTTCGTCGGAGTGAGGAGTAACAGTCACCCCACCAGGGTAGTTCCCTGGCCGAAGCAGCCGACAGCGCAGCCCACAGCGAAGAGCCGGCGAAGGACCGGGGAACGTCTTGTCACCAGTCGATCGCCCACTAGCCTGGATACAGCGGGTCACCATGACCCGCTGCGCTGTTATCCGGAGCCGCTGTGCGGCGTACCGGACCCCGACGAGCACAAGGACAGAGGACGGACGTGCCTACCGGCAAGGTCAAGTGGTTCAACAGTGAGAAGGGCTTCGGCTTTCTCTCCCGCGACGACGGCGGTGACGTCTTCGTCCACTCGTCGGTGCTCCCGGCCGGGGTCGACGCACTCAAGCCCGGCCAGCGCGTCGAGTTCGGCGTCGTCGCGGGACAGCGCGGTGACCAGGCGCTTTCCGTGACAGTGCTGGACCCGGCGCCCTCCGTCGCGGCCGCGCAGCGCCGCAAGCCCGACGAACTGGCCTCGATCGTGCAGGACCTCACGACCCTGCTGGAGAACATCACTCCGATGCTGGAGCGCGGCCGCTACCCCGACAAGGTGCACGGCACGAAGATCGCCGGTCTGCTGCGCGCGGTGGCCGACCAGCTCGACGTCTGAGCCCGTACGCACGACGGTGCCCCGGCCTTCCCAAGAGGGCCGGGGCACCGTCGTATCCGCCTGGAACCGCCTTACGGGAAGGCCAGCGCATCCGGTGCGATGGCCGGTACCAGACCCTCGGCCGCGGCCCGCGTCAACAGCCCGCGCACCGCCGCGTACCCTGCTTCGCCGAGGTCGGCGGTGAACTCGTTGACGTACAGCCCGATGTGCTGGTCGGCGACGGCCGGGTCCAGCTCCTGCGCGTGGGCGCGGACGTACGGGCGCGAGGCCTCCGGGTCGTCCCAGGCCATCCGCACCGATGTACGGGCCGACTCGGCCAGCGCGTGCAGGGTCTCGGCGCCCAGTGAGCGCTTGGCGATGATCGCGCCCAGCGGGATCGGCAGAGCGGTCGTGGACTCCCAGTGCTCGCCCATGTCGGCCAGGCAGTGCAGCCCGTAGTCCTGATAGGTGAACCGGGCCTCGTGGATGACCAGCCCGGCGTCCACCCGGCCGTCGCGGACGGCCGGCATGATCTCGTGGAAGGGCAGTACGACGACCTTGCCTACGCCCTCGGGCAGCACGTCCGCCGCCCAAAGCCGGAACAGCAGGTAGGCGGTGGAGCGTTCGCTCGGCACGGCGACGGTCTTCCCGGCCAGGTCCACGCCCGGCTCCCGCGTCAGGACGAGTGGCCCGCAGCCGCGCCCGAGCGCCCCGCCGCAGGGCAGCAGCGCGTACTCCTCCAGCACCCAGGGCAGCACGGCGTACGACACCTTCAGCACGTCCAGCTCGCCGCGCTCGGCCATGCCGTTCGTGATGTCGATGTCGGCGAAGGTGACGTCGAGGCCGGGCGCGCCCGGGACGCGCCCGTGGGCCCAGGCGTCGAAGACGAAGGTGTCGTTCGGACAGGGCGAATAGGCGATCTTGACCGCCGGATTCGGCTCACGACTCATGTCGGTGCTCTCCCCAATGGACGAGTACGGGCCCCAGGGCGCGGAATCCGGCGGTGAGCGCGGCCAGCGCGTCCCCGATCCGCCAGGCGTCGCGGTCGCGGGGGCCGACGGCGTTGGACACGGCGCGGATCTCCAGCACGGGCAGCCCGTGCGCGGCGGCCGCCTCCGCGACCCCGAAGCCCTCCATGGCCTCGGCCCCGGCGAGCGGATGCCGGGCGGCGAGCAGGGCCGCGCGGTCGGCGGTGCCGGTGACGGTGGAGACGGTCAGCACGGGCGCGAGCAGTGCCCCGGTGGCCTCGGCGGCGCGGGCGGCGAGCTCGGCGGGCGGCAGGTGCACGCTGTGCCCGAAGCCGAGCTCCTGTACGCCGAGGAAGCCGTCGGGGGTCTCGGCCCCGAGGTCGGCGGCGACGATGGCGTCGGCGACCACGAGGGAGCCGACGGGGGCGGCGGGCTGGAACCCGCCGCCGATGCCGGCGGAGATGACGAGGGTGTAGTCGGCCAGCGCGAGCGCGGTGGCCGCGGCGGCCGCGGCGGCGGCCGGCCCCACCCCGCCGACGAGCACGTCGGCGGCGAGGCCGGGCAGATCCCGCCGGGAGAGCAGGTATCTGCCGGGAAGGGCGCGCGGCTCCGGCGTCACCGGGTCCGGATGAGGGGTGAGACCGGCGGCGACGGAGTCTGCCTCCGCCGCCACCGCGGTCACGATGAGCGCGCGCACCGTCGGTACGGGACTACTTGAGCTTGACGTTGTAGGCCCAGACGGCGAGGGGCTTGCCGTCCTCGGCCACCTGGACGATGTTCAGCTTCTTGGAGGACGGGGCCTCGCCCTGGCCGCCGGTGGCGAAGATGTCGGCGCCGGGGAAGCTGCGGTAGGTGTTGGAGGAGGGCTCGGTGATCGGCTGGCCGTCCAGGACCGCCTGCCACCGCTTGCCGTCCTCGACGACTTCCGGCTCGACACCGAGGCGCAGGGTGTCCCCGCGGCCGTACTCGATGGTCTTGGCGTCCTTCATGTCGGTGAGGCACTCCTGGACCTTGTCCATGGAGAGCTCCTTGTCGTCGGAGCAGGCTGCCTCGGTGGACACCGACGACGTGCCGACCGTCACGGTCGCCAGCGGCGTCGGCTTGTCGCAGGCGGAGAGGAGGAGGAGGCCGGCGGACACGGCTCCGAGGGCCGCGACGCTGCGGCGGCCCCTACCCGAGAAAAGCGGTGCGGTCATGAGCCGAAGGCTATCGGGCCACCCGGCTCCGCCGCCGCACGGGGTCCCGCGTGGCCTGCGGCGCGGCGCGCCGCCCGCCCGGCAGGGGCCGGACCGGCGCCCGGTACGCCCCCTACGCCACCCGGGGGCGGGGGGAACCCGGGTGGTGGTGGCGGGGGGAGGCGAGGAGGCCGCGGTAGGCCATCGTGGTGCCCGCCGCGACGATCGCCGCGGCGACGGCCATGCCCAGTACCCCGTTCAGCGGCAGCGCGATGCCGATCGCACCGCCCAGCACCCACGCCACCTGGAGCAGCGTCTCCGAACGGGCGAACGCGGACGTCCGTACCGCCTCCGGCACGTCCCGCTGGATCATCGCGTCCAGCGACAGCTTCGCCAGCGCCTGGCAGAACCCGGCCGTGGCCCCCAGCACCGCCATGAACAGCCCGCTGAAGAACACCGCCGCCAGGACCGCGACCCCCAGGGTCACCGACAGCACCGCCGCGATGATGGTCTCCGGCGCCCGGGCCCGCAGCCAGGCGCCCACCGCCGTCCCGCACGCGTTCCCGACGCCCGCCGAGACGCCCACGATGCCCAGCGACACCGCCGCGCTCTGCCCGGCGAGCGGTTGCTCCCGCAGCAGGAACGCCAGGAAGAAGATCAGGAACCCGGACAGTGCGCGCATCGACGCGTTCGCCAGCAGCCCGCACATGACCGACGGGCTGACCGTGCGCAGCCCCGGTTTGCGCGAGTGCGGCTCGTGCGTGGACAGCCGGGCCCGCCGCTCGCCCTTCGCCTCGTCCACCTTGTGGGGCAGCGTGAACGCAGCGAACGTGCCCCCGATGAAGATGGCGCAGGCCCCGTACAGCGGCCATGGCGGCCCGATGGTGTGCAGCCCCGCCGCGATCGGCGCAGCCGCCGCCGTGGCGAGCAGGCCCGCCAGGGTGACCCGGGAGTTCGCCTTGACGAGTGAGAAGTTCGGCGGGAGCAGCCGCGGCACCACCGCACTGCGGACCACTCCGTACGCCTTGGACGCGACGAGCACGCCCAGCGCCGCCGGGTAGAGCTCCAGCCCACCCGTGGCCACCGCGCCGGACATCATCACCGCGAGCAGCGCCCGGGCGAGCATCGCGCACGCCATCGCGGCCCGCCGCCCGTGCGGCAGCCGGTCCAGCGCCGGGCCGATCACCGGGGCCAGCACGGTGAAGGGGGCCATGGTGATGGCCAGGTACAGGGCGACGCGGCCGCGTGCCTCGTCCGTGGGGACCGAGAAGAACACCGTCGAGGCCAGCGCCACGGTGATCATCACATCGCCGGCGCCGTTGATGGCGTGCAGCTCGATCAGCTTGCCGAGGCCCGATTCGCCGGCTCCGTGCGCGTGCGTGGCCCGCCGGATCCCGCGTGCCGTACCGGTGAAGGGGCGGTGCAGGGCACGCCCGACGGCCCGGCCGGCCCGCCTGGCCGGTCCCGAGCCGTCACGGGACGACCGTACGGGTGCCACACTCGACATAGTGCCCCACGGACCCCGCCGGGTCCCGTCCCGGCGCGTTACGGGCGCCCGTCGGGTCGCCGTCGGGCTGTGGCCGGGCCGCTGTCCGGTCGTCGTCCGGAGGGTGTAGGAGCGATGTCGGCGCGCGGGCTTGTCCGCGAATCGGACCTTGCATGTGGGCCCAAGGCTTCGGAGGAGGTAGCGTGCGTAGCGCGCCACCGGCGGTTGCTCTTGGCCGCGCGCCTCTTCGCGATCCCGCAGAATGGATAGCAGGTAGGTGCGCCCGAGGCCGATCGGGTGCGGACGTCGACGCGGCCCTCTGGTCCGCTCCGCCCGCGCCACGTACGGACAGGACCGACGGGTCGTTGTGGACGACAGTACGGACGGCGCACTCGTGAGACGGCGTAGGAGAGAACGAGACCTGTGAGTGCTGCGACGACGCGAAGCCGTACCCCCGACCGCCTGTGCGCCGAGGCGGTAGACCTCGCCCGCGCGGCGGCCGAGGAAGCCGCCGCTCCCTCAGTGGTGGGCGAGCACGTCTCCGCTGTCGCGGAGGGCGACCGGGTCGTCACGCACTTCTTCGAATGCAAGGACCCCGGCTACCGGGGCTGGCGCTGGGCCGTCACCGTCACGCGCGCCTCCCGCGCCAAGAACGTCACCCTCGACGAAACGGTGCTGCTCCCCGGCGACGACGCCCTCCTGGCCCCCGAGTGGGTGCCGTGGAGCGAGCGGCTGCGCCCCGGCGACATGGGCCCCGGCGACCTGCTGCCCACCGACGCCGAGGACCTGCGGCTGGAGCCGGGCTGGTCGGGCGAGGACGTACCGCCGCCGAACTCGGTCGTCTCCACCGAGATGGCGGCACTGGTCGAGGCCGAGGACGCCGACGTCACCGACCGCACGGTGGTACCCGTACGGGGTTCCATCGCCTCCGTCGCCGAGGAACTCGGCATGCGGCGCGCCCGCGTCCTGTCCCGCTACGGGCTGCACAGCGCCGCCGACCGCTGGGACGAGTCCTTCGGGGCCAAGACGCCGATGGCCCAGGCGGCACCCGCCTCCTGCGTCTCCTGCGGGTTCCTCGTCGCGATCGGCGGCTCGCTCGGCCAGGCCTTCGGTGTCTGCGCCAACGAGTTCGGCCCGGCCGACGGACACCTCGTCTCCCTCTCGTACGGCTGCGGCGGCCACTCCGAGGCCGCGGTCATGCCGAAGCCGCTGCGCCCGGCGCCGCCGGTGCTCGACTCGATGGCCTCGGACGAGTTCCCGCTGCGCCCGGCCCCCGACACGGGCTCGGTGCCCTCGACGGACCTCCCGGCCGCGGACCTCGGCCACTCGTAGCCGTACGCGGCGAGGAGTACGAGCCGCACGGCGGGGCGACGGCCCCGCCCCGGCGGCGTACCCTCGGCGCATGGGGGAAGACGGCATGGTCGGGCTGGACGGCCGGGTGACCGGGACGGTGGGCCCGGGCCTGGTGGGCGAGGTCATCGTCCGCATCCGGGGCGGCGCGGAGCACTTCCTCGCGCACCCGGCGCACGGGACGGGCCGGCTGCCGGTCGGAACGGTGGTGACCGTCGTCGAGTACCTGCCGCCGCGCACGGTGTACGTGATGGCGGCGTACGACAACTGAGCCCCGTCGCCACCTGCGCGGATGTGGTTCGTATCAAGATGGCGACAAGAAACCGCCAGCGTCTTCTTAACGGCCCGCCACAGGAGCACACTCGCCCTCGTCAGTGTCGAACGGCACTGCGATAAGGGGGCGTTGCCGATGGCTATCGGCGTCGTGGCGGGAATCGTTCTCGCTGCAATACTGGCCTTGATCGGCCTGTTCAAGCTCATGTGGCGGGTGGCCGAACCGAACGAGGCCCTCGTCATCTCCGGCTCCACGCACCGGACCGAGGGCATCGGTGAGGGCATGGGGTTCCGGATCGTCACCGGGAGGGGAACCCTCGTGGTCCCCGGTGTGCAGGCGGTACGGAAGCTGTCGCTGGACCTCAACGAGACCCAGCTGAACGTGGACTGCGTGACCCATCAGGGCATCCCGCTGCGGGTGAAGGGCGTCGTGATCTTCAAGATCGGCGACGACCTCGTGTCCATCGCGAACGCGGCACGCCGCTTCCTGGACCAGCAGAAGATGATGCCCGAGCGGGTGCACATCGTCTTCGCCGGTCATCTGCGGTCCATCGTGGGCGGGTTGACGGTCGAGGACATGATCCGCGACCGGGAGAAGCTGACCGGGCAGACCCGGGCGGCCTGCGGTACGGAGATGGAGAAGCTCGGTCTGATCGTCGACTCGCTGCAGATCCACGAGATCGAGGACCCGACCGGCTACATCAAGAACCTGGCGATGCCGCACGCGGCCGCCGTCCAGCGGGACGCGCGCATCGCGCAGGCCGAGGCGAACCGTTTGGCCACCGAGGCCGAGCAGACCGCGTTCGCGCGGATGGCGGAGGCCACCCGCGACAGCGAGATCCTCCAGGCCGGCTACCAGGCCGAACGCGACAAGGCCGCGGCGACCGCCCGCCAGGCGGGCCCGCTTTCGGAGGCTGCGGCCCGGCAGGAGGTCGTCGTCCAGGAGACCCGGGTCGCCGAGCTCGAGGCGCACCGGCGCGAGCAGCAGCTCCAGGCCGACGTGCGCAAGCCCGCGGACGCGGCGGCGTACGAGACCCGCACCCGCGCCGAGGCCGAGCGCGACGCCCGCATCTCGGCGGCGCAGGCCAAGGCCAAGGAGACGGAGCTGGCGGCCGCCGCCGAGGCCACGCGCGTGACGACGGCGGCGACCGCGGACGCGGCGGCCACCGAGGCACGGGGGCTCGCGGCCGCGAAGGCCACCCGGGCGACCGGTGAGGCCGAGGCCGCGGCCACCCAGGCGAAGGGCCTCGCGGTGGCGGCGTCGGCGAAGGCGAAGGGCCTCGCCGAGGCCGACGCGATCAAGGCGCGGGCCGCCGCACTGGCCGAGAACCAGGAGGCGGTGGTCGCGCAGCAGCTCGCCGAGAACTGGCCGGCGATCGTGGAGGCGGGCGCCGGGGCGTTCGGGAACGTGGAGCACATGGTGCTGCTCAACGGGGCCGAGGGCATGTCGGAGATGTTCGCGAAGGCGCTGACCATGGGCGGCACCGGGCTGGGCCTGGCCCGCCAGCTGCTCTCGTCGATGTCCCAGCCGGCCGCTCCGGGGACCGCCCCCGGCACCACGCCGGTGAACGGCAGCACGGCCTCCTCGTCCCACCAGATCCCGATCGCGGAGGCGTAACCCGCCCGGCGCGAGCCTGACCCCCACGGGTTAGGCTCGCGCCCATGAGGCTGTCATGAGGCTGTTCGCCGCGGTGATGCCGCCCCAGGAGGCCGTCGACGAGCTCCGCGAGGCCGTCGAGGCCGTCCGGGGCGCCCCGCCCGCCGGGCAGGACCGGCCCGCCGGGCACGAGCGGCTCCGCTGGACCGGGGAAGCGGGCTGGCACTTCACGCTCGCCTTCATGGGCGAGGTGCGCGACTCCGTCCTGCCGGACCTGTACGCCCGCCTGGCGCGCGCCGCGCACCGCACCGACCCCTTCCACCTCCGCATCCACGGCTCCGGGCACTTCGGCGAGCGCGCCCTGTGGGCCGGTGCCGCCGGCGGGCTCGACGGGATGCGGATGCTCGCCGAGCGCGCGGACGCCGCCGCCCGCCGGGCCGGGGTCCCGATGGACCAGCACCGCCGGTACACCGCCCACCTCACCCTGGCCCGCAGCCACGGCGGCACCGACCTGCACCCGTACGTGGAGGCCCTGGCCGGCTTCGAGGGCACGCCCTGGCAGGTCGGGGAGCTCAGCCTGGTCCGCAGCAACCTCCCGGCCGGCGGAGTCCCCGGGGAGCAGCCCCGCTACGAGGTCCTCGAGGCCTGGCCCCTGGGCGCTTGACCCTCGGTACCGGAACGCCGTAGGACCGCGTTACGCTCGACGGGTGGATCCCAAGACCCGAAACCGCGTAATGGCCGGAGTACTCGTGCTGATGTTCGTCGTCGTGGCAGTGGCAGCCGCCGTGGGCCAGTAGCTCCTGCCCGCGGGCCCTTGCCTGGAGTGGGCTCCAAGCAGTTGGCTTGGGGGTCATGAAGTACACACAGCTGGGACGCACCGGACTCAAGGTCAGCCGACTTGTACTCGGCACGATGAACTTCGGTCCGCAGACAGACGAACCCACCAGCCACTCGATCCTGGACGCCGCGCACGCCTCGGGTCTGAACTTCGTGGACACGGCCAACGTCTACGGGTGGGGTGAGAACAAGGGCCGCACCGAGGAGATCCTCGGCACCTGGTTCGCCCAGGGCGGCGGCCGGCGGGAAAAGACCGTGCTGGCCACCAAGGTGTACGCGAGCATGGCCGACGAGGGCGACCCGTGGCCCAACTACGACCGGCTCTCGGCGCTGAACATCCGCCGGGCCGTCGAGGCCAGCCTCAAGCGGCTCCAGACGGACTACATCGACCTCTACCAGTTCCACCACGTCGACCGCCGGACTCCGTTCGAGGAGATCTGGCAGGCCGTCGACGTGCTGATCCAGCAGGGCAAGGTGCTGTACGCCGGGTCGTCGAACTTCCCCGGCTACAAGATCGCCCAGGCCAACGAGACGGCCGCCCGGCGCGGTTCGGTCGGGCTGGTCAGCGAGCAGTGCCTGTACAACCTGGCCGAGCGGCGCGCCGAGATGGAGGTCATCCCGGCGGCGCAGGAGTACGGGCTCGGTGTGATCCCGTGGTCCCCGCTGCACGGCGGGCTGCTGGGCGGCGTCATCAAGAAGGCGGCCGAGGGCGGCCGCCGCGCCTCCGGGCGCTCCGCGGACGCCCTGGCCGACAGCTCCGTACGGGCGCAGGTGCAGGCGTACGAGGACCTGCTCGACAAGCACGGCCTGGAACCCGGCGAGACGGCGCTGGCGTGGCTGCTGACCCGGCCCGGGGTGACGGGCCCGATCGTGGGTCCCCGTACGGCGGAGCAGCTGGAGAGCGCGCTGCGCGCGCTGGAGCTGGAGCTGTCGGACGAGGTGCTCACCGGCCTGGACGAGATCTTCCCCGGCCCGGGCGCCTCGCCCGAGGCGTTCGCCTGGTGATCCGGCCGAGGTGACGGCGCGACCGGTCCGCGCCCCGGTGCGGGGTGCGGACCGGGGTGCGGACCGGGGCGGGGATCAGTCGCGGGGGAACTCGGAGGTGTCGAGCTTCAGGCCCTCCACCGTGTCCGTGAGGTCGATCTCGTCCCCGAAGGCGATCTTCGTCTCCGTGGCGTAGTCCCCGTCCTTGGGCTGGGTGTGGAGCACGCAGCGGCGGGTGTAGGGATCGACGATGAGGTACGCGGGGACTTCGGCGGTGGCGTACGCGGCCTTCTTGGGGCCGTAGTCGTTCGCCGCGGTGCCCTTGGAGATCACCTCGGCGACGAATTCCACGTCCTCGTGGCGCCATCGGCCCGCATCGGTCTTCTCCGCTCCCTCGGCCATCGCCGTCACGTCGGTGGCGAAGCCGTTCAGGTGGCCGGGGTAGTCGATACGGACGTCGGACTTCAGCCGCTTCCGCGGATACGTGGCGCGCAGCTGCTCGATGATGTCCAGGATGATCTCCCAGTGCGTGTCCCGCTGCGGCGACATGTAGACGGTCCCCTCGACGATCTCGACCTTCAATCCCTCGGGGACGGGCTCAAGCGCCTCGAACATCTGGTCCAAGGCCTGCTCGCTGCTGATGTCGGCCATCTCGATCCTGTCGGTCTCTACGACGGTCACCGTGGCGCTCCTCCCCGCTGCCGCGCAGTCGCGGGCAGCCGCGTAGTACAACGATACGCACGGAGACCGGGTCACGGCCGAAACGACGGGTACGGGCCTACGGGGTGTCAGAAGGTTCGGTAGGGGCCGCCGATGCCCCACGCCTGGTGCAGGACCGCCGCGAACTCCCCGGCCAGGCGGTGCTCGCCGGAGGCGTTGGGGTGGGTGCCGTCGTACGTGTCGTGCGCGATCTCGTACGAGGCGGGGCGCGCGGCCAGCAGGATCGGTGAGGCCTCGGTCGACAGGTCGGCGACGGCCTTCGCGAGGAGCTCGTTGAACCGGGCGACCTCGGCCGCGAAGGGCGCGTCGGACTCGGCCCGGACGTTCGGGATGACCGGGAGCAGGATCATCCGGATGCCGGGCCGCACGGCGCGGGCCTCCGCGACGAAGCGGCGGGCATTGGCCGCGGTCTCCTCGGCGCCGGTGTAGAAGCCGAGGTCGATCAGGCCGAGCGAGACGAGGAGTATGTCGGCCTCGCCGGAGCGCACGGCGGAGCCGATCAGGGGGGCCATGTGCTGCCAGCCCTCGCCCCAGCCGGCGAGGTGGCGGCGGGCGTGCTCCGGGAAGCCGGGGTCGGCGTACGCGTGGCTGGTCGGCTCGTTCGCGGAGGTGTCGAACAGCTCGCAGCGCGGGCCGACGATCTCGTACGGGCCGCCGAGGGCGGCATCGAGGTGCTGCCACATCCGGTAGCGCCAGGTGTAGTCGCCGGCGCGTCCGATGGTCATGGAGTCGCCGACGAACATGAAACGCATCCGGTCATCATCGCGGATCACGCCCCGGGAGCCCCTGTGATGCCGGACACGCCGGGTGGGCTGGCAGGCTTGGGGGTATGCGCCTGCTGCCGTTGACCGCCGTCATTGCCCTTGTCGTGCTGCCGGGTTCGGCGGCCGCGGCCGCTCAGACCTCTGCCGACCGGACCTCTGCCGACCGGACCTCCGTCGCCCGTACCTCCGCCGCCGTGTCCGCTGCCGGTGCGCCCGGGTTCACGATCGCCGATCCGCGGATCAAGGAGTCGAGCGGGCTGGCGGCGAGCCGGATCCACCCGGGGGTGTACTGGACGCACAACGACAGCGACGACGGCCCGTACGTGTACGCGGTGGACTCGGCGACCGGCAAGACCGTGGCCCGGGTGACGCTGGCCGGTGTCGGGACCCCGCGCGACGTCGAGGCGATCTCGCTGGGCCCGGACGGGCAGCTGTACGTAGGCGACATCGGCGACAACCTGAACGGGACCTGGGACCACGTCTGGATCTACCGCTTCCCGGAGCCGAAGCAGCTGGGCGATGTCACGGTCAAGGCCGAGCAGTTCACCGTGCGGTACGCGGACGGGGCGCGCAACGCGGAGGCGCTGATGGTGCATCCGGTGACGGGCCGGGTGTACATCGCGAGCAAGAGCGAGGACAAGGGCGGGCTGTACGAGGGGCCGGAGAAGCTGTCCGCGTCGGGGCCGAACGTGTTCCGGCGGGTTGCGGACCTGCCGTGGGTCACCGACGGGGCGTTCTCGCCGGACGGCGGCCGGCTGACGCTGCGCGGCTACTTCTTCGCGCGGACGTACCCGTGGAAGGACGGGCGGCCGGAAGGTGAGGGCGAGCGGGTGGACGCGCCCTGGCAGGGGCAGGCGGAGTCGGTGACGTACTCGGCGGACGGGTCGACGCTGATGTTCGGATCGGAGGGGGAGTCGAGCCGGGTGGTGGCGGTTCCGGTGAAACCGGCGGCGTCCGACGGCTCGGCGGCCCCCGCGAAGCCGCGCGCGACTCCGGCCGCCGGGGCCCCCGGCCCTGCGGGCGAGCAGGGCGGGGGCGGCTTCACGAAGGGCGCGGCCGTCCTTGCCGTGGGCACGGCCCTGGTCTTCGGCGCCAAGCGCCTCTTCCGCCGCCGCCCCCGGGACAACTCCTGACCGGCGGTCCGCTGCCGGGGGTTCGCTACGCCGCCGTGACAAGTTCGCGGGGGCGGGGGGAAGGGACGAACGTGACTCCGCGGCGGGTCACGCTCAGGCGGAGGTTGCCGACCCGGGAGAGGACCACCGCGATCGTCGCGGCGGCGGCCAGTGAGACGAGGCCGCCCGCGGCCATGCCGATGCGGGCCCCGTACGTGTCCGTCACCCAGCCGACGACCGGTGCACCGATCGGGGTGCCGCCGGTGAACACCATCATGAACAGGGCCATCACCCGCCCCCGCATCTCGGGGTCGGTGGCCATCTGGACGCTCGCGTTGGCGGTGACGTTGACCGTCAGCCCGAACATCCCGATCGGGACGAGCAGCGCCGCGAACAGCCAGAACCCGGGTGCGAAGGCCGTCACGACCTCCAGTACGGAGAACAGCAGCGCCGCCGCGACCAGCAGCCGCAGCCGGGAGTTGCCGCGCCGCGCCGCCAGCAGCGCACCCGCCAGGGAGCCCGCGGCGATCAGCGTGTTGAACAGGCCGTACGTGCCCGCGTCCCCGTGGAACACGTCGCTGACGAACGCCGAAAGCCAGATCGGGAAGTTGAATCCGAAGGTGCCGATGAAGCCCACCAGCACGATCGGCCAGATCAGCTCCGGGCGCCCGGCGACGTAGCGCAGGCCCTCCCGCAGCTGCCCCTTGGCACGCGGCTGCGGCTCGATCGGGCGCAGTTCGCGCGTCCGCATCAGCAGCAGGCCGGCGACGGGCGCGGCGAAGGACAGCCCGTTCAGCAGGAAGGCCCAGCCGGAGCCGACGGCGGTGATCAGCACACCGGCGATCGCCGGGCCGACCAGCCGCGCGGACTGGAAGTTGGCCGAGTTCAGGCTGACGGCGTTGGCGAGCTGCTCCGGGCCGACCATCTCGGAGACGAAGGTCTGCCGTGCGGGGTTGTCCACGACGGTGACGAGGCCGAGCAGGAAGGCCGCGAGGTACACGTGCCAGACCTGGACGTGTCCGGCCAGGGTGAGCGCGGCGAGGGCGATACCGGTCAGGCCCATCAGGGACTGCGTGGCGATCAGCAGCGGCCGCTTGGGCAGCCGGTCCGCGAGTACGCCTCCGTAGAGGCCGAACACCATCATCGGCAGGAACTGCAGCGCGATGGTGATGCCGACGGCGGAAGCCGAGCCGGTCAGGGACAGGACCAGCCAGTCCTGGGCGATGCGCTGCATCCAGGTGCCGGTGTTGGACACCGCCTGTCCCGTGGCGAAGAGCCGGTAGTTCCGGATCTTCAGCGAGCTGAACATCGAGTTGTTCTCGCCCGCGGCGCGCGTCGTGCGCGCGGTGCTAGTGGTGGATGTATGGCCGGGTGCGGAGTCTGCTCCGTTTCCCGTACTCAAAAGCGTTCGCCTCCTGGCGTCGTCTCCTACAGGTGCGCGAGCTTCTCCAGGACGGGCGCGGCCTCGCGAAGCTTGGCCCATTCGTCTTCGGTGAGCTCGGCCGCGAGCCCGGCCAGGAAGGCGTTCCGCTTGCGACGGCTCTCCTCGAGCATCGCTTCGGCCTCCTCGGTCTGGGTGACCACCTTCTGGCGGCGGTCGTCCGGGTGCGGCTGCAGCCTGACCAGCCCCTTGGCCTCCAGCAGCGCGACGATGCGTGTCATCGACGGCGGCTGGACGTGTTCGCGCCGGGCCAGCTCACCGGGGGTGGCCTGGCCGCACCGGGCGAGGGTGCCGAGGACCGACATCTCGGTCGGGCTCAGCGATTCGTCGACGCGCTGGTGCTTGAGGCGCCGGCCCAGCCGCATGACGGCGGAGCGGAGGTCGTTCACGGCGGCAGCGTCGTCGCCATGGGTAAGGTCGAGCATCTCTTTAGACTACCTCATTACTCTCGCTAAGGAACGCCACTTAATCGAATCACTCGTACGGGTGAGTCGGCGGCGGAAAGTGACACGCGTCCACGGTCTGTGCCACGACCCTTTCGGCATGGGGACACACGTGCTGAGCATGCGCATAGACGGGGAGCTGCTCGACCGCCTCCGGACTCATGCCGCCAAACGCGGAATGAGCGTCCAGGACTATGTCGTCCGGACGCTCATTCGCGATGACTTCGACGAGCGCTTCAAGGCGGCCGTCGACGAGACGGAGAAGTTCTACGGGCTGACCTGAGCCCGTGGAGGCCCGGGAGGGGCGCCCGGGCGAGGCCCTTGCGTGAGGCGACTACGTGAGGCCGAGGGCCGGCATCGCGTAGTAGAAGACGAACACCGCCGACACGGCGTACATGGCCGCCGGGACTTCACGGCCCCGGCCGGTCGCCAGCCGCAGCACGCAGAAGCTGATGAAGCCGAAGCCGATGCCGTTGGTGATCGAGTACGTGAACGGCATCATCACCATGGCCAGGAAGGCCGGCACGGCGATGGTGAAGTCGCTCCAGTCGATGTCCTTGACCGAGCCCGCCAGGATCAGGAAGCCGACCGCCACGAGGGCGGGGGTGGCCGCCTGGGACGGGACCATGGTCGCGAGCGGGGTCAGGAACAGCGCCACGGCGAAGAGGCCGCCGGTCACGACGTTCGCCAGACCGGTACGGGCGCCCTCGCCGACGCCGGCCGTGGACTCCACGAAGCAGGTGGTGGCCGAGGACGAGGTGGCGCCGCCGGACGCGACGGCCAGGCCGTCGACCAGCAGGACCCGGTTGATGCCGGGGAACTCGCCGGTCTTCTTGTCGATCAGCTTGGCCTCGTCGCCGACGCCGAGGATCGTCCCCATCGCGTCGAAGAAGCAGGACAGCAGCACGGTGAAGACGAAGAGGATGCCGGTCAGCAGGCCGACCTTGCCGAAGCCGCCGAACAGGCTGACCTGGCCGACGAGCCCGAAGTCGGGGGCGGCCACCGGGTTGCCCGGCCATTCGGGGACGGTCAAGCCCCAGCCCGAGTCGGGCAGCCCGGCGATCAGCTGGACGGCGACGGCGATCACGGTCATGACCACGATGGAGATCAGGATCGCGCCGGGGGTCTTGCGGATCAGCAGGGCGAGGGTCAGCAGGACGCCGACGATGAAGATCAGCACCGGCCAGCCGTGCAGGTGGCCGGCCGTGCCGAGCTGGAGCGGCACGGTGGTGTGCGCGGCGTCCGGGATGCGGGTGACGAAGCCCGAGTCGACCAGGCCGATCAGCATGATGAACAGGCCGATGCCGATCGCGATGCCCTTGCGCAGGCTGAGCGGGACGGCGTTCATGACCCGCTCGCGCAGGCCGGTCGCGACCAGCAGCATCACGACGAAGCCGGCCAGGACCACCATGCCCATGGCGTCGGGCCAGCTCATGCGCGGGGCGAGCTGCAGGGCGACGACGGTGTTCACGCCGAGGCCGGCGGCGAGCGCGATCGGGACGTTGCCGATGACGCCCATGAGGAGCGTGGTGAACGCAGCCGTCAGGACGGTGGCGGTGACGAGCTGGCCGCCGTCGAGCTGGTGCCCGTACATGTCCTTCGCGCTGCCCAGGATGATCGGGTTCAGCACGATGATGTAGGCCATCGCGAAGAAGGTGGCGAAACCGCCCCGGACCTCGCGGGCGACCGTCGAGCCGCGCTCGGAGATCTTGAAGTAGCGGTCCAGTCCGGACGTGCCCTGGGGGCCGGGTTCCGGGAGGGTGGGCGCGGGGGCGGGGGCCGACGTGCTCATGCGGTCCTCTGGGTCCTCATTGCGGGGGCATTGGGGGATTCATACGAAGAAAATGGGCCATGCCCACACCGTTTCAGTATGAACACATGAACGAAAGCCCGTCCATCTCCGCGCGTAGACCCCGTTTCCGCGCACCTAGACTTGAGGGCATGGCGAAATGGACTGCGAAGCACGAGGCGCCCGAGCCCCTTGAGGGCCCGATCGTCGCGACCGTCACCGGCGGCACGATCATCTGGTTCGCCCTGTTCCTGGTCCAGCTCCCCTTCTACGGCTGGTTCGCCGACCGGGACCTGCTGTGGTGGGTCTGGTGCTGCGCGGCCGGCGGCGTGCTCGGCCTGATCGGCCTCTGGTACGTACGGGGCCGGGACGCGGCGCTCAAGCGGCACGCCGCAGCTGCGCTGGCCGCGCGGGACGAGGAAAGCGGCGCCGGCCCGGCGCCGCGCACCGGCTGACGGCAGCCGGGCCGGCCGCGCCGGCCGCGCCGGCATGCGGGCCCCGCCTTGGTGCAGGGGCGTCCGGTGCGTGCCCGACCGGGGGACGATTCGGGTCATCCCGAAGTCGGATCTTCGCGCCGCTCGGCGGGTGAACGGAGGAAACCCCCTTTACCGTCGATTGCATGACGCAGCGGGCAGAGATCGAACCCAACGGTTCCGAGCCGGTAGGCCGCGGGCCCGGCGGCGCCGCCATCGACGCCGGTGCCGAGCTCGACCCGGTGCACCCCGTCCGGCCGCCCGCGCCCCGGTTCAAGCCCGCCGGCCTGACCACCGCCGAAGTCGCCGAACGCGTCGCGCGCGGAGCCGTCAACGACGTGCCCGTCCGCAGCAGCCGCTCCACCGCCGACATCGTCCGCGCCAACGTCTTCACCCGGTTCAACGCCATCATCGGCGTGCTCTGGGTGGTCATGCTCATCGTCGCGCCGCTCCAGGACAGCCTCTTCGGCTACGTGATCATCGCGAACACCGGCATCGGCATCATCCAGGAGATGCGGGCCAAGAAGACCCTGGACAGCCTCGCCGTCATCGGCGAGGCCAAACCCAGCGTCCGCCGCGACGGCCGGACCGCCGAGATCTCCACCTCCGAGATCGTCCTCGACGACGTCATCGAGCTCGGGCCGGGGGACAAGGTCGTCGTCGACGGCGCCGTCGGCGAGGCCGACGGCCTGGAGATCGACGAGTCCCTGCTCACCGGCGAGGCCGACCCCGTCCTGAAGAAGCCCGGCGACCCGGTCATGTCCGGATCCTTCGTCGTCGCCGGCGGCGGCGCGTTCACCGCCACGAAGGTCGGCCGCGAGGCCTACGCCGCCCAGTTGGCCGAAGAGGCCACCCGCTTCACGCTCGTCCACTCCGAGCTGCGCTCCGGCATCTCCACCATCCTCAAGTACGTCACCTGGATGATGATCCCGACCTCGATCGGCCTGATCATCAGCCAGCTCGTCGTCAAGGACGACAACCTCAAGGACGCCATCGCCCGTACCGTCGGCGGCATCGTCCCGATGATCCCCGAGGGCCTGGTCCTGCTGACCTCCGTCGCCTTCGCGATCGGCGTCATCCGGCTCGGCCGCAAGCAGTGCCTCGTGCAGGAACTGCCGGCCATCGAGGGCCTCGCCCGCGTCGACGTGGTCTGCCTCGACAAGACCGGCACGCTCACCGAGGGCGGCATGGACGTCACCGAGCTCCGCCCGCTCGGCGGCGCGGAGGACACTTACGTCAGGAAGGTGCTCGGCGCGCTCGGCGAATCCGACCCGCGGCCCAACGCCAGCCTCCAGGCGATCATCGACGCCTACCCCGTCAGCGCCGAGTGGCGCTGCACCGAATCGCTGCCCTTCTCCTCCGCCCGCAAGTACAGCGGCGCCAGCTTCAGCGAGGGCGACGGCGAGAACAACACCTGGCTGCTCGGCGCCCCCGACGTACTCCTCCCGGCCGGCGACCCGGCCCTCGACGAGATCAACGAGCTCAACGAGCAGGGCCTGCGCGTCCTGCTGCTCGCCAAGGCCGCGGGCGAGCTCGACGACCCGGCCGTCGGGGCCGGGGCCCGGCCGACCGCCCTGATCGTCCTGGAACAGCGGCTGCGTCCGGACGCCGCCGACACCCTGCGCTACTTCGAGGACCAGAAGGTCCACGCGAAGGTCATCTCCGGCGACAACGCGGTCTCCGTCGGCGCGGTGGCCGGCAAGCTCGGCCTGCCGGGCGCCGAGAACACGGTCGACGCGCGCAGGATGCCGGCCGACCAGGCCGACATGGCCAGGGTCCTCGACGAGAACGCCGTCTTCGGGCGGGTCACCCCGCAGCAGAAGCGCGACATGGTCGGCGCGCTGCAGTCCAAGGGCCACACGGTCGCGATGACGGGCGACGGCGTCAACGACGTCCTGGCCCTCAAGGACGCGGACATCGGCGTGAGCATGGGCTCGGGCTCCGAGGCCACCCGCGCGGTCGCGCAGATCGTCCTCCTGAACAACAGCTTCGCCACCCTCCCCTCGGTGGTCGCCGAGGGCCGGCGGGTCATCGGCAACATCACCCGGGTCGCCACCCTCTTCCTCACGAAGACCGTCTACTCGGTGCTGCTGGCGATCCTGGTGGTCTGCTTCCAGGTCGAGTACCCCTTCCTGCCGCGCCACCTGACGCTGCTGTCCACCCTCACGATCGGCATCCCGGCGTTCTTCCTGGCCCTGGCCCCGAACAAGGAGCGCGCGAAGCCGCACTTCGTGAAACGGGTGATGCGGTACGCGATCCCGGGCGGCGTGATCGCGGCGGTGGCCACCTTCGTGACGTACCTGGTGGCCCGCCACCACTACACGGGCCCGGACGCCCTGAACGCCGAGACGAGCGCGGCGACGCTGACGCTGTTCCTGACCTCGATGTGGGTCCTGGCGATCATCGCCCGCCCGTACACGTGGTGGCGGGTGGCCCTGGTCGGCGCGATGGGAGCGGCGTTCCTGGTCGTCCTCGTCGTCCCGTGGCTCCAGGAGTTCTTCCAGCTGAAGCTGGTGGGCACCCAGATGCCGTGGACGGCCGTCGCCATCGCGGCGGGGGCGTCGCTCCTGATCGAGTTCACGTTCCGCTGGGTGGACCGGAGATTCCCGGCGTGACGGCCGGTCCGGCCCTCCCGAGGACGAGGCATCCGGCGAGCTGGGCGACGCAGGCGCAAGGGAGTGCGTACAAGGCCGAGATGGTCGTGTCCATGTCCCATACGGACGATGTGGGAGTGGTAGAGGCGTCAACGATGGGGGTGTAGGCAATGAAGGCCAGGACCGTCGCCGTAATGGTCAGAGCCGTCAGGCCCATGTACCACCCGAACATCGGTGCACTTCGCAGGACGGCGGCTCTGCGTCGTGCCATCACGGCCATCGCCGTGTTCGCGGCCATGCTCGCGATCAGCACCGGCCACACCAGGAGGGCCGAAGCTCCGCTGAAGACGCTCCAGAGGTAGTGACCCTCATCCTCGGTGGTCAGTAGGCACACGAGGGGGATCACCAGGAGCACCACCGCGATGGAGAAGGGCCAGTGCGGCACACGTCTGGCGGGTGGAGGGGGCGGCGGCCGGTCCCCCGGCACAACCACTTCCTCTCCGATCGGTTCCGTGACAGGGGGCACCTGGACCAAGGTCTCGGGCTGAACCCGGGACTCGACCTGGACCCGCACCTGGACCGCTTCTTCTCCCGTAGCGGTGCGTACCCGTACGTGGCCCTGGTGATTCCCGGGGCCGGGAAGCCGGGTCGTCCTCACCTCGACCTCGCCCCCGTCGGCCACGGGCTCTGCCGTCAGCCACGTGACGTCTGTCGTGGCTTCCACCTTGGAGTGCGCCACGGGCGGGCCTTCCACGCTGATTACGGCGGCCGGTCCGGGCGCGTCCTGGATCGCTGTCCCGAGATCCAGCGAGTCCGGACGGACCCGGGGCCGTGCAGAGCGCCGTACCCTTTCGGCCTTGTCCGCCACGCGGCGGCTGTCGTCCCGTTGCATCGCGTCCAACGTCGTCACGGCCGTCAGGGCCAGCCCGATCCCATCGCCCTGCAGGATGGATTCGAGATCCTCGATGGCCCACAACCGATCTGCGGGGCTGGGCGACTTGACAAGGGCATCCAGCTCCGGCGGAAGCGGCGGGAGTTCGGGTTCTCTCGCAGGGGCCCGGGCGATCGGAAGGTCGCGTCCATGGCCGCCGAAGACCCACAAGCGAGGCCTCTGGTGGGGCGTCAACTCACGGATTTCGTCGCAGACGTACTGGTGCAGTTCGGATACTCCGATTTCGCCGTTCCGGTCCAGGTCGGCATCACCGCTGCGCAGCCCCTTCACCACGGTGCGGGTGAAGAGCGACGCGTCACTGACGCCCTCCTGCGAGACCTCGACCGCACCGCATGCGGCCAGCACCGCGCGCCCGCGCGGGCTGGTATCGCTGATCTCGTCGAGGTTGTGGAAGCTTTCCTCCACGTGCACGTCTTCTTCATCACCTGCGCGTGTCAGCACCCCACGGTCGAACGCCCCGGCGTAACAGCAGTCGAGGACGACAACGGCGCGCCGTGCGTCGCTCCTCAGCATGAGGGTGCTCACGTACTCGGCCGGTACGGCCGTCGAGGCGAGGCGGGTGCATTTGGTGTCCTTCGTCGCGAGGAAGAGGGTGCCGAATGCGTCCTTCAGCCCATGGCACGAGAAGTGCAGCAACAGGGTGTGGTCGGATGAGCGGTCGGCGAAGAAGTTCTCCACTGCCTCCCGGAGTTCCTGGCAGCTCGGGTCGGCGAGTATCTTCACGTCGAAGTTCCCGACGCTGGCATCGCCGAGTACCTCCTCAAGCGCCGCGGCGTCGTGTGGGGGTGCCCGCAGCGCGGTGAGTTTGCTGTCGCCGTACGTGCTGGTGACGACGACGAGCGCCCTCCGGCGCGACTCAGCCACCGTCCACCTCCTCCGCACCGCGGCCGGCAGAGACGGCAAGCAGCCACGCATCGATCAGCCTGCGCTGCTCGGCGGCCCCCACCCCGGTCAGGATGAGGCGGTGGTCGCCGATCTTCAGGGTGACGTCTGCGGTCGTGGTGGCCCGGCCGCGCCAGTCGCCGACGACCGATACGACTTCCTTCAGCAGCGTCATGGCCGCGGGCAGCGTGACCAGCAGTCCGTTCGCCAGTTCCAGGGCCCCCGCCCGGGTGCCGGGTGGGGCGGGGCCCGCCTCGGCGCGCTCGACGTTCACGACGTCCAGTTCCAGCAGGTCCCTGCGGAGGGTGTCCACTTCCCGCAGTAGCGATTCGATGTCTTCGTCGGACCGCTGGACCTCGATACGCAACCGTTCGGCCATGGGTCATCGCTCCGCAGGGTCGCCGTACGTGCTCCGGCCTGCCCCCTCCCTTCCATTTTGCACGGTTTCGGGGAGGGGGCCCAGAGGAGCGGTGCAGCCGGTCCGGGCGGGTCAGTCGAACCAGCGGTCGCGGGCCAGTTCCGCCGTGCGGGAGGGGTCCTCCAGGAGGGCCGCCACCTCGAAGCGGCGGGGCCACTGGCCCGCCGACCAGGCCAGGCCCGCCGCCACGCCCTCGAGGGTGGAGGCGTGCAGGGTGCCGTCCGGGGTGCGGCGCCAGTCGAGTTCCACGCCGCCCGCGATCAGTTCCTCGTGCTCCAGGTAGGTCTCCGGGGTCGAGGGGCCGAGGAGGATCCTGACCGACTCCGGTACCTCGTGCTCCTCGCCCGGGGTCGTCACCTCCGCCGGGACCGTCTCCGAGAGGCGGCGGACCTGGAGGAGCTCCGCCAGGTCGGCCGCACGGGCCGGGGCCACCGGCAGGAGGGGGAGACCTGCCGTGAGCGGCAGGAGGTCCGGGGCGTCCGTGATCAGCGCGTCCGCCGCGTCGACCACGACGACCTCGCCGTCCACCACCGCGCGCAGCTCGTCCGGGAGCGTGACCTGCTCGGGGTCCAGATCGGCCAGGGCCCCGTACAGGGCGTGCAGTTGGCGGTCCGACACCTCGCGGTCCGGGTCGGCGAGCCGGCCCAGGAGCTCGGCGGCGCCGCCGGGTTCCTCCAGCAGGGCCGGCACGGTCGTGCGTACGCCAAGGGCCCGCAGGACCTGCTCGTCCTCGAAGCCCGTGGCGTCGGCCGAGGTGTAGAGGCCCGCCAGCAGCGGGTCGCCGCCCGCCGCGCGCAGGCCCGCCGGGCGGCGGCCGTCGAGCACCGGGTGGTCACGCAGCCACCAGGCGGTGTACGGGCGCACCGACTGCGTGGTGCCGTCCGGCAGCAGGACCCGTACGGGCTGGGTCAGCGCATCGCGCAGCGGGGGCTGCGCGAGCATGGCCAGGGCCTGGGGCCAGCAGTCGTCGTCGACCAGGTCGAGGTCGCGGACCGCGACGAGTTCCGTGGCCACGGGCGGCAGCGGCGTGTCGGGGAGCTGGTCGAGGACGTCCTCGCACCACACGTCCACCGCGTCCAGCAGGCCCGCGTCGTCGGGCTCGGCGAAGTCCCCGTCGCGGGGCTCCAGTTCGTCCGGGTCGAGGACCACATCGGTGGCGCGGACCAGCTGGAACTCGGCCAGTACCCCGCATGCGGTCAGCGGCTGCGCACCCCACCGGTCGGCCAGTTCGGCCTCCACGTACGGGACTTCGTCCTCGCGGATCACCGAGGCCAGCGGGGAGCCCGGCAGCAGGAGCTCGCCGGCGGGCGTGAGCTCGCCGTCCTCGTCCGGGAGGGCCAGCGCGCCCAGCCACGGCTCGTCGCCCGGCGCCAGATCGGCCTCCCGGACCAGGCCCAGGACCACCTCGGCCAGCTCGTCCGCATCGAGGGCGTCCTCGTCCCAGATCTCCCCGGCGTCGAGGGAGGCGGCCACCGCGGCCCGTACCTGCGGGGTCGTCAGGACCGCGCGGGGCGTGGCCGGGAGCGCGCCGAGGCGCTCCAGCAGCGGGTGCGCCGCGTCCGGGTGGGCCACCTTCAGACCCATCCGGGCCAGGTCCTTCGGGGTGTCCGCGTCGGGCAGCAGTACGTGACGCGGGCCGATCGTGGTCCGCCCGTCGGCCAGCGGCACCGGCAGGCCCGAGAGCCGGTCCGGATCCACCCCGGCCAGGGTGTCGTACAGCCGGTGCCACCAGTCCGGGGTGCGCTCGATGCCCGCGATCCGCTCGATGGCGTCCCCCAGCGGCAGCCGGCCCACGCCCAGCGTGCGCAGCTCGGCCCGGCGCTCCAGCCCGGCGGGGAGGAGGGTCGGCAGGACCTCGGCGAGGACCCGTACGGTGTCGGCGCCCGCGCCCTCCACCACCTCGGCCTCGAACGGGCGCAGCGCGGACCGCTCCTCGGCGTGCTCGGCGGGAGCCGCCGGGGCGAGGAAGGCCGTACGGGGCAGCCGCTGCAGCACGGCCGCGCGCAGTGCCCCGTCCAGTACGCCCTTGCCGAGCGGCCCGGGTACGAGGTCCACGAGCGCGGTGCTCACCGGGTCCCAGGCGCCCAGCAGTTCGGCGTACGCATCGGCCGCGCGCTCCACCAGGAAGTCGGTCAGCGGCCCCGGCGCGGGGTGCCGGCGGGCGGTGTCCAGCGGCAGCGTCGCGATGAGCAGGGCGGGGATGCCCAGCGGTTCGTCGGTCGGGGTCGGTGCGTGCACCACGCTTGCGGTGGCCGGGCGTACGGGGGCGCCGTCGGTGTCGACGGGCACGGCCCAGGACACCGTCCAGACGGGCCGCAGCCGCTCCTCGACGGGCCGGTCGGCGAGCAGCGCCCGCTCGATGGGGCCGCTGTGGCGGACGGTGCGCCAGCGCCGGGTCTCGCCCCCGGTGCCTCCTGCCGAGTCCTCGATGACGGTGTACGCGCCCTCGTCGCGGCGGCGCAGCGTGCGGGTGCCCTCCCCCGGGGTCTCCACGAGGATCTCGGCCAGCCCGGGCAGGGTGAGCAGCAGCGCGTCGTCGATACCGGCCAGCAGCCGCTGCACCAGGTCCTCGGCGGCGGCGTCGCGCAGCGGGAGGACCACGACCGTGTCGTACCCGTCGGGGGCGGTGCCCTCCGCGGGCAGCGGCAGCCGCAGCAGCGGGACGTGCCCGTCGCGGCGGCGCAGCTCGTCGCCGAGGCCGGGGCTGCCGTTCGCGGCGTCGCGGGCCAGTTCGCGGGCCTCGGCCAGGGACCAGCGGACACCGCCGTGGCGGCCGAGTACGGCGGGCTCGTCGGACACCGCGAGGACGGCCGCGAAGCCGACGCCGAAACGGCCCACGGTGTCGGCGGAGCCGGTCGCGCCGGTCGTGCCGGTCGATCCTGCGGGCTCCCGCTTCGCGGAGGCCCGCAGGGTGCTCAGCGACTCCACGCCCGTCGCGTCCAGCGGGGCTCCGGTGTTGGCGACGGCCAGCACCGCGTGCCCGCCCTCGCCGGGGTGCAGGGTGAGCCGGAGCCGGCCGGGCACTCCGGCCCGGGCCGCGGCGTCCGCTGCGTTCTGTGCCAGCTCGACGACGAGCCGGTCGCGGTAGCCGCCGAGGGCAAGGTCCTCCTCGGCGTTGGCGTCCTCCCGGAAGCGGGCCGGGCCCGCGCCCCAGGCGTCGAGCACCCCGCGCCGCAGCCGGGCCGTGCCGAAGGGGTCCACGCCGCCCTGGGCCGCCGTCACTCGCACGCTCACGCCGCTGCCTCCAAGCTGTCCTGCACTGCACTGCATTCACCGAGTGCCGAATGCCGAGGCCTTGAAGGTATCGCGTGCGGCCCCCGGCGGTCGGGGCGGCCGGGCCCGTGCCGGGCCACGGCCTGAGCCGGGCCGGTGAGATGCGCGAACACGACGACGTCGGAGTCCCAGTGGCGGTCCGCGGTGAGGTTGCCGCCGCAGGTGATCAGGCGGAGTTGGGCCGCGCCGTGGGTGTCCCCGTAGACCTTGTCCGTGGGGAAACGGTCCTTCTCGTACGTGTCGGCTTCGTCGGCGGCGAACACGGTGGTGGTGCCGTCGGCCCGGTGGACCTCGATCCGCTTCTCCTTCGGGTGTCCATGTGGCCGACGATGGCCGGGGCCGCCCCGGCGGGCGCGGGGGAGGCCTGGGCCGCGGCGCCGCCCGCCGAGCAGCCGGAGGCGAGGACCACGGCCAGCCCCGCGGCCCCCGCCGGGGCGGGGCTCGGCTGCAGCGGCTTGACGTCGGGCTTCCCGCCGCCTCCACCGGCCTCCGTCGAGAACTTGACGGTGTCGGACTCCTTGCCGCCGGAGTCCTTCGACGGCTTCAGCGAGGCGGTGGCGGCGGGGCTCGTGCTGTGCCCGGCCGAGGGAGCCGGAGTTGCGTCGGCGGCGAACGCGGTGGCGGTGCTGGCGAGGGTCAACGCCGAGGCGAGGGCTACGCCTGCGAGGTCCCGGGCCGCGCGCCGAGTCCGGAACGACGGAGCCCCCGGCGACGCGAGGTCGCCGGGGGCTCCGTACGGGTGCGGGCTGCGGGGTGCGGTCAGAGCTTCTCGATCACGTAGTCGATGCACGCGGTCAGCGCCTGCACGTCCGCCGGGTCGATCGCCGGGAACATCGCGATGCGCAGCTGGTTGCGGCCGAGCTTGCGGTACGGCTCGGTGTCCACGATGCCGTTGGCGCGCAGCACCTTGGCGACGGCGGCCGCGTCGATGTCGTCCGAGAAGTCGATCGTGCCGATGACGGCGGAGCGCTTGTCGGCGTCCACGACGAACGGGGTCGCGTACTTCGACGCCTCCGCCCAGCCGTACAGGTTGCGCGCGCTGGCCGCCGTACGGCCGGTCGTGAACTCCAGGCCGCCCTGGCCGTTCATCCACTCCAGCTGCTGGTTCAGCAGGAAGAGGGTGGACAGTGCCGGGGTGTTGTACGTCTGGTTCTTCAGCGAGTTGTCGATCGCCGTCGGCAGCGAGAAGAACTCCGGGATGTGCCGGCCGGACGCGTGGACGCGCGCCGCGCGCTCCAGGGCCGTCGGGGAGAACGCCGCCAGCCACAGGCCGCCCTCGGAGGCGAAGGACTTCTGCGGGGCGAAGTAGTAGACGTCGGACTCGGTGATGTCCACCGGCAGACCGCCGGCACCCGAGGTCGCGTCCACCAGGACGAGTGACCCGGCGTCGGCGCCCGCGACGCGCTTGACCGGCGCCGCCACACCCGTCGAGGTCTCGTTGTGCGTGTACGCGTACACGTCGACGCCCGCTTCGGCCACCGGCTCGGGGTGCGTGCCCGGCTCGGAGGAGATCACGGTCGGTTCGTCCAGCCACGGCGCGAGCTTCGCGGCCTTGGCGAACTTGGAGGAGAACTCGCCGAAGGTCAGGTGCTGGGACTTCTGCTCGATCAGCCCGTGCGTCGCGATGTCCCAGAAGGCGGTGGAGCCGCCGTTGCCCAGGATCACCTCGTAGCCCTCGGGGAGGGAGAAGAGGTCCCGGAGGCCCTGACGCACCGAGCCGACCAGGTTCTTGACCGGGGCCTGGCGGTGCGAGGTTCCGAGCAGGGAGGTACCGGTGGCGGCGAGGGCGTCCAGCGCCTCGGTCCGCACCTTGGAGGGGCCCGCGCCGAAGCGTCCGTCGGCGGGCTTGATGTCAGCGGGAATCTGGATCTCGGCCACGAGCGGAGCGTATCCGGTCCCGGTCCACGCCTTGGAGGCGCGTCCACCCGATGAGACGAGTCCGGCCGGTGGGAGGGTGGGGCCGTGACGTCACCCGGGGAACTCGAACGGACATTGCGGCAGAACCTGCGCGGGGAGGTGGACTTCGGGGCCGCGGCCCGCGCCCTCGCGACGATGGACGCCTCGAACTACCGGCGCGTCCCGGTCGGCGTGGTCGCCCCGCGCGACGCCGGGGACGTGGCGGCCGCGCTGCGGATCTGCGCGGACGCCGGCGTACCGGTCGTCCCGCGCGGCGGCGGCACGTCGATCGCCGGGCAGGCCACGGGCATCGGCGTGGTGCTGGACCTGACCCGGCACATGAACGCCCTCGTGTCGCTGGATCCGGCCGCCCGCACTGCCGTGGTCCAGCCGGGCCTCGTGCTCGACCGGCTGCGGGACGCGGCGCGCCCGTACGGGCTGACCTTCGGCCCCGACCCCTCCACCCACTCCCGCTGCACCCTCGGCGGCATGATCGGCAACAACGCGTGCGGGGCCCACTCGGTGGCCTGGGGGACCACCGCGGACAACGTGGCGGAGCTGGCGGTCACGGTGTACGGAGGCTCCTCGTACCGGCTCGGCACGGGCTGGGCGGGGACGCCGGCGGGCCTGCGGGAGCTGGTGACGAGGAACATGGCGGTACTGCGTACGGGCATGGCGGGAGGTTTCTCGCGGCGGATCTCCGGATACGGCGGGCTGGACGCGCTGCTGCCCGAGCGGGGCGTACAGGTGGCCCGGGCGTTCTGCGGGAGCGAAGGCACGCTCGGGGTGGTGACCGAGGCGGTCGTACGCCTGGTGGAGGCGCCGCGCGCGCCGGCGCTCGCGGTCCTCGGGTACGCGGACGAGAGCGCGGCGGCGGATGCGGCGGCGGGGCTGCTGGGGTTCGGGCCGCTGACGGTGGAGGGCATGGCGCAGGACCTGGTGGGCTCGGCTTCCGGGCTCCCCAGGGGCGGGGCGTGGCTGTTCGCGGAGATGCGGGACGAGGGCGCAGCCCGGTTGCTCGTACGGGCCGCCGACGCGGTGGACTCGGCCGTGATCACTGACCCGGCGGGGCAGCGGGCGCTGTGGCGGATCCGCGAGGACGCGGCGGGCACGGCGACGCGGCTGCCTGACGGGAGCATGGCCTGGCCGGGCTGGGAGGACTGCGCGGTGCCGCCGGCCCGGCTGGGCGCGTACCTGCGGGAGTTCCGCGCGCTGCTGGCGGCGCACGGGCTGCGCGGGACCCCGTACGGGCACTTCGGCGAGGGCTGCGTCCACGTACGGATCGACTTCGACCTGGTGTCGGAGGCAGGGGTCGCCCGCTTCCGGGAGTTCTCATCGGATCTGGCGGACCTGGTGGTCTCCCACGGCGGCTCCCTCTCCGGGGAGCACGGGGACGGGCAGGCGCGGGCCGAGCTCCTGCCGAGGATGTACGGGGACGAGGTCGTCCGGCTCTTCGGCGCGTACAAGGACGTGTGGGACCCGGCGGGCGGCATGAACCCGGGGATGCTGGTCCGCCCGGCCCGCCTGGACGAGAACCTCCGCTTCGCGGTCCTGCCGGGCGGGGGCCTGTCGGACGGGGTGGCACGCTGCGTGGGCGTGGCGAAATGCCGCTCGACGGATACGCCCGGTCAAGGGGTGATGTGCCCCTCGTACCGGGTGACGGGGGAGGAGCAGCACTCCACACGCGGCCGGGCGCGGCTGCTGCACGAGATGCTGGCCGGGGAGATCGTGACGGACGGCTGGCGCTCGCCGGAGGTCGCCGAGGCGCTGGACCTCTGCCTGGCCTGCAAGGGCTGCCGCAGCGACTGCCCGGTGGGCGTGGACATGGCCGCGTACAAGGCGGAGTTCCTGCACCGCCACTGGGCGGGCCGCATCCGCCCGCCGGCCCACTACATCCTGGGTGGCCTGCCGGGCTGGCTCCGCCTGATCGCTGCGCTGCGGCTGGCGGCTCCCGCGAACGCGGCGGCCCGCCGCTTTCCGGTCCCGGGCCTGGCGCGGGACCGCCCCCTCCCCCCGCTGGCGCGGCAGCCGTTCACGCGCTGGTGGCAGGGGGAGGGGCGCGAGGGCGTGCCCTCGGCGGCCGCGGCGCCGCCGGGGGCTCTGCCCCCGGCCCCTCCCCCGGCTACCGCTGGGGGTGCCCCCGGCGCCTCGAACGCCGGCGGGGCCGGACGTGCCCCGGCACAGCCCGGTGCCGGCCCGGAGCATTCAACCCGTCCGGCGTTCGAGGACCGGGGGGCCGGGGGCGGAGCCCCCGCCACGCGGCGGAGCCGCATGATCCAGCGCAGCGGGAAGGGGCGGGGTGGGGAAAAGGGCCGCCCGCCGGGTCCCACCCCCACCTCCACCCCCACCCCGGCCAGGGTCACGCTCTGGCCGGACACCTTCACCGAGTACCTGTCCCCGCAGACCGGACAGGCGGCCGTCACGGTCCTCCGGGCCGCCGGCCTCGCCGTGTCCCTCCCCCCGAAGGGGGTCTGCTGCGGCCTCACCTACATCTCCACCGGCCGCCTCGACCGCGCCCGCAAAGTCCTCCGCCGCACCCTCGACGTCGTGGGCGACCCGCAGGACCCCGTCCTCGTCCTCGAACCCAGCTGCGCCGCAGCCCTGCGCACCGACCTCCCCGCCCTCCTCCCCGACGACCCGCGCGCGGAGCGCCTCGCCCGCGCCGTCCGGACCTTCGCGGAGACCCTCGAGGAGTACGCCCCCCACTGGCAGCCACCCCGTCTCGACCGTGCGGCCGTCGGCCAGACCCACTGCCACCAGCACGCGGTCCTCGGCGACGCCGCCGACCGCCGGCTGCGCGGGCGGGCCGGTCTGAGCGGCGAGCTCAGCGGCGGCTGCTGCGGCCTCGCCGGAAACTTCGGCTTCGAGCCGGGCCACCACGAGGTCTCCGTCGCCTGCGCGGAGGAACAGCTGCTCCCGGCCCTGCGCGCAGCCCCGCCCGGCGCCGCGATCCTGGCGGACGGGTTCTCGTGCCGTACCCAGATCGCCCAGCTCTCCGACGCCGGCGGGAGCCGGGCCCGCCACCTGGCGGAACTGCTGGCGGAGAGCCTGTAAGGCAACGCACGCCCCGATGGCCCTTACGTACCCCTTAGTCTGGATGAATGCCCGCACCCTCCCCCAAATCCGCCCCCATCCCCACCCCGGCGGCCGCCGGCCTCACGACTTCGGCCCCCTCGGCCACGGCCCTCCCGACGGCCGCCGGCCCGTCGCGTTCCGGCCCGGTCGCACTGGTGGTCGCGGCGGGGATCTCGGTGCAGTTCGGTGCCGCGCTCGCGGTCATGATCATGCCGCGGGCGGGCGCCGCGGGCGTGGTCACGCTGCGGCTGGCGGCCGCCGCGCTGGTGCTGCTGGTCCTGTGCCGCCCGAAGGTGCGCGGGTACTCGCGTGCGGACTGGGGCACGGTCGTCGCCTTCGGCGTGGCGATGGCCGGCATGAACGGGCTCTTCTACCAGTCCATCGACCGGATCCCGCTCGGCCCGGCCGTCACCCTCGAGGTGCTCGGCCCCCTCGTCCTCTCGGTCGTCGTCTCGCGCCGTCTGGTGAACCTGCTGTGGGCCGGCCTGGCCCTGGCCGGTGTCGCCCTGCTGGCCGGCCACGGCGGCGGCAGCGGCTTCGGCGGCCTCGACCTCCTGGGCGCGGCCTTCGCGCTCGGAGCGGGCGCGATGTGGGCGGCGTACATCGTGTTCAGCGCGCGTACGGGCCGCCGCTTCCCGCAGGCGGACGGGCTGGCCCTCGCCATGGCGGTGGCGGCGGTGCTGTCCCTCCCCCTGGGCGTGGTCGAGGCGGGCTCCGACCTCCTGGTCCCGGGCACGCTGGCCCTGGGGGTGGGTGTCGCCGTCCTGTCCTCCGTCCTGCCGTACACCCTGGAACTCCTGGCGCTGCGCCGCCTTCCCGCACCGACGTTCGCGGTCCTGATGAGCCTGGAGCCGGCGATCGCGGCCACGGCCGGGTTCCTGCTCCTGAACCAGGCGATGTCGGCGCCGGACGCGCTGGCCATCGCGCTGGTCATCGCTGCGAGCATGGGCGCGGTCCGCTCCCAGACCCGGAAGGCGGTCGCCTGATGCCGGCGACGGACGAGGCCGACGCGTACCTGGCCGGGGCGCCGGAGGGCCGCCGCGAGGCGCTGACGCGGCTGCGCGAGCTGTGCCTGGCGGAGCTGACGGGCTTCGAGGAGGTCATGGCGTACGGCATGCCGGCGTACGTACGGGCCGGGGCGGAGGCGGCGGAGATCGCCTGGGCGAACCAGAAGCAGTACATCTCCTTCTACCTGCTGCGCACGGACGTCCGGGACGCCTTCGCGGACCGCCTGGCCGGTCACGACATGGGCAAGGCCTGCCTCCGCTTCCGCCGCCCGTCGGCGGTGGACTTCACCCTGCTCCGCGACCTCCTCCACGCCACGGCATCGGCAGCCCCGGGCCCGGTCTGCACCTGACCGGTGGGCCGGCCGCCGCGAGCCCGCCCCGCCCCCTCAGGCGTCGGGGCCGGACCAGGCACGGTCTTCGTCCCGCCCGCCGTCTGCGTACCGGGCCGTCATCGCCCTCAGGGCGTCCCGGATCCGGGCCCGCAGGGGCGGCGGGGAGAGGACCTCCGCGTCGGGGCCCAGGGCCAGGAACTGCGCCTGCGCCTGCTCTTGCGACTCGATCGGCAGGACCGCCCGGGTCCACCCCGCCAGCTCCGGGTCCGGGGCACCACCGGCGGCCAGGGCCCGCGCCTGGGCTCCCGTCAGCTGTGCAGCGCCCTGCGGGGAGAGCCGTACCACCGCCTCCTCCGGATGGAGCCGCGCATGGAACTCCTCCTGCGTCCTGCGCCAGTGCGCCGCCAGCTCGAAGCCCTCCGGCAGCAGGCACTCCTGCACCGTCTCGCGGACCGACAGGATCTGGTCCACCCGGTACGTCCGCGGCCCGGCCGTCCCGGCCGTCCCGGCAGTCCCGGCAGTCCCGGCCGGCCCCGTCGAGCCGGCAGTCTCGGCCGTCCCGGCAGTCCCGGCCGTCCCGGCCGGCGCCGCCACTCCCGCCGGCCCCGCAGGGGCGGCCACCAGGTACCAGCGGCCCGCCTTCAGCACCAGCCCGTACGGCTCGAGCCGCCGGTCCACCTCCTGCGGCTCCTTCCACCGCCGGTAGCGCACCTCGATCACCCGCCCGCGCCACACCGCGTCCGCGACCTGCGCCAGGTACGGGGTCTCCTCGTGCTCCGCGTACCACCCCGGCGCATCCAGGTGGAACCGCAGCCGCATCCGGTCCGCCTGCTCCCGCAGCTCCGCCGGCAGCGCCGCCCGCAGCTTCAGCTGGGCCGCCGACAGGGCCTGCCCGAGCCCGAGTTCCGCCGCGGGACCCGGCATTCCGGTCAGGAACAGCGCCTCCGCCTCGCCCGTGCTCAGCCCGGTCAGCCGGGTCCGGTAGCCGGCGAGCAGCTGGTAGCCGCCGCTGTGCCCGGCGTCCCCGTACAGCGGGACGCCCGCCACGGCCAGCGCCTCCGCGTCGCGGTAGACCGTACGGACGGACACCTCCAGCTCCTGCGCGAGCTCGGCGGCGGTCATCCGCCCCCGGGTCTGGAGCAGCAGCAGGATCGACAGCAATCGGCTGGACTTCACTGACACAGGATGTCAGTGGAGCGCTCCTACGGTGCGGTGCATGAACGACTTCGACTTTCTCCTCGGCACCTGGGACGTCGCCAACCGCCGGCGCACCGACTTCCTCGACCCGGACAGTGGCTGGGAGGAGTTCCCGGGCCTGTCCAAGGCCTCCCGCCACTTCGACGGCGCCGCGAGCTTCGACGAGATCGAGTTCCCGACGAAGGGCTTCGCCGGCCTGACCCTGCGCCTGTACGACCCGGAGCGCGGGCAGTGGTCGCTGTACTGGGCGAGCCGCCGCACCGGGACCCTCTTCCCGCCGGTCGCCGGCCGGTTCAGGGACGGCACCGGCGTCTTCGAGGGCGAGGACACCCACGCCGGCAAGGCCGTCCGGGTGCGGTTCGTGTGGAAGGACATCCGGGCCGACTCCGCCCGCTGGGAGCAGTACTTCTCCCTCGACGGGGGCACGACATGGCTCCTCAACTGGACGATGGACCTGACGCGGCGCGCCGTGCAGCCCGCCTGAGCCCGTCGAGTCCGGGAACGCGCCCGCCCCGCCGGCTACGGGGGTGTTCGGCGGGGCGGGCGCACCCGGGGTGAAGGCCTCACCCGGCCGTCAGCCCAGCGGCAGGTCCAGGTACGACGGCGTGGCCTCCGGGGAGGTGAAGGCCAGCGTGGCGCGCGGCAGGTTGGAGTCCCCGTAGAACGGGTCGCGGGCGTCGATCACCAGCATCAGCCGGTGCCCGCGCGGGACGTCGTACGCCGTCGCCTGGAGCTCGATGTCGGCGCTGACCAGGCTGTCGGGCGGAGAGTCGAGGTCGGAGTACGGGGCGTGCGTGACGATGTGCGCCGTCCCGTCGGGCGCCACGGCGAGCAGGTAAGCGACGAACGACGACTTGGAGTTCGCGGCCCGGTACGTGACGCGCAGGCGGGGCGTGCCGCGCAGCCGGGTGGTCTCCGTCTCCGGGTCCGTGGCCCAGACCGCGGCGACGGTGCGGTCGATGTCGCCGGTCCGGTAGGCCTTCGGGCGGCCCGCGATCTCGTCGTACCCCGACCGCACGATCTCGTCGGCCACGGTCGCCGGGGTGTCCACCCCGCACAGGACGCCCGCGCTCCAGCCGGCCTCGGGCCGCTCGGTGAGCTCCGCGCCGCTCGCCAGGTACAGACGGCGCACCCCTTCGGTGACGGAATGCCAGGTGGGACGGGGTTCCAGCGTCCGGCCCCACATGACCTCGCTGAGTATCTGGCCCTCGTCGGCGATGCCGTTGTCGATGCCCTTGAGGTGCTGGTCGAACCAGCGGTGGGCGTTCGTCCAGATCCGGTTGGGCAGGCCGATCATGCCCGTCATCTCGGGCCCGGAGTGGTCGCCGATGGAGAAGTCGAGGCGCTTGGGTCCGGTGAGCTCGTTGAACATCTTCAGGGTCTGGTTGCCGGGGAAGAGCGTCTCGTGCCAGGCGTGCGAGAAGTACACCGGGACCTGGCGGCGGTTGAGCTCCTTGATGTGGCTGAACGGCGAGCGCGGCTCGGCCCAGCGCAGGGTGCCCCGGATGTCGCGGCCCGCGAGGACGTTCTCGAACACGCTCTGCGTCTGCGGGCTCAGCCGGGCCTTGGAGGCGGCCTTGAGCAGCGCCTCCACCGACGCCACGTGCCGGGTCCGGTTCTCGTAGAACGCCTCGCCGAGGTCGCCCCAGGTGCTGAGCGCGACCACCGCGTCGACGCGGGTGTCGTGCGCGGCGACGAGCTGGCTGATGCCCGAGCCGTACGAGTCCCCGAGGAAGCCGATCCTCGTGACCGGGCCGGCGGTGCGCTCGATGAGGTGGTCCAGGGCCCGGCTGCCGTCGGCGACGTCGAGCGGGCCGGCCACGTCGACCTGGCCTTCGGAGCCGGCGAAGCCGCGGGTGCTGTAGGCGAGGACGTTGTAGCCGCGCGCCGCGAAGACGCTGGCCTGGACGGCGTACGGGAGCCAGCCGTGGTTCGTCCACGGCGAGGGCATCACGATGACCGGCCGCGGCTGGACCCCGTTGTGCCGCCACAGCGCGGCGTCGAGCAGGTCCCCGTCGGCGCCGGCGACCTTGGCGCGGCTGAAGACGGCGACGGACCGGGTGTCGGCGACCTCGGCGGCGCGGGCGGGGGCGAGGCCGGTGACGTCGCCGGTCTCGAGGGCGGTGACGAAGGCGGCGAGGGTGGTCGCGTCGAGTTCGGGATAGAGGGAGAAAGCGGCTGGGATCACGTCGGTTCATCCTCTTCGTCGAGTGACGTTCGGCGAGTGACTTCGAGTGACTTCTGCGCGAATGACTTCTCCGCGAGTGACTTCTGAGAGTGAGTTCTTCGCGGGGGACGAGGCGTTCAGTATCGATGCGACATCCGGTGATCTTTCGGTGCTTTCCGACGTACGGCCTGAATCGCCCCCTCCGGGCCCGCGGCGCCCGTGGCCCCGGACCTGCCCGGGGTCGATGCCGGACCGCAAATGCGCTTCCATCGCCGCCAGTTGGAGGCGATGGCGCGAAGGCGGCGCCCGATGACCAAATCATGCAAGCATGCTTGATTGTTTTGCTGGCGGCTGCCAGTCTTCCCCTCACGCCGAAAGGGGAGCCCGCCGTGCTCGATCCGTCAGCTGTCGCCGTCTTCGCCGATCTGCGCGAGGAAGGCCTCGAACTCGAAACCCTGGTACGGGACCTGCCCGACGCCGGATGGGCCGGGCCCACCCCCGCGCCCGGCTGGACCGTCGCCCACCAGATCGCCCACCTGCACTGGACCGACCGGGCCGCGCTGGTCTCCCTCACCGACCCCGAAGGCTTCGCCGCCATGGTCGAGGAGGCGGTGAAGTCCCCCGATTCCTTCGTGGACGAGGGCGCGGCCCGGGGCGCCGCGCTGCCGCCCGCCGAGCTGCTGGACCGCTGGCGGGCCGGTCGCACGGCCCTCGACGAGGCGCTCGCCGCGGCCTCGCCCGACGCCAGGTTCCCCTGGTACGGGCCGCCGATGAAGTCCGCCTCCATGGCGAGCGCCCGCCTGATGGAGACCTGGGCGCACGGCCAGGACGTCGCGGACGCCCTCGGAGTGCGCCGCACCCCGACCCCGCGGCTGCGGCACGTGGCCCGGATCGGCGTACGGGCCCGCGACTACGCGTTCGCCGTACGGGGACTGCCCGTGCCCGCCGGGGAGTTCAGGGTGGAACTCGTACCCCCGGACGGCGGGGAGCCCTGGGCCTACGGCCCGCAGGACGCGGCGGACCGGATCACCGGCCCGGCGCTCGACTTCTGCCTCCTGGTGACCCAGCGAGCCCACCGCGCGGACCTGGCCCTGACCGCGACCGGCCCCGACGCCGGCCGCTGGCTGGACATCGCCCAGGCCTTCGCAGGTCCGGCGGGCCCCGGCCGCGCCCCGGGGGCCACGCGATGACCGGCCGCCGGCCGCTGCGCATCGGCAACGCCTCCGGGTTCTACGGGGACCGCTTCAGCGCGTTCGAGGAGATGCTGACGGGCGGCCCGCTGGACGTGCTGACCGGCGACTACCTCGCCGAGCTGACCATGCTGATCCTCGGCCGCGACCGGCTGAAGACCCCGGACCTCGGTTACGCCAAGACCTTCCTGCGCCAGCTGGAGGAGGGCCTCGGCCTCGCGCACGAGCGGGGCGTACGGATCGTCGCCAACGCGGGCGGCCTGAACCCGGCAGGACTGGCCGGCGCGATCCGCGCGCTCGCCGCCAAGGCCGGGGTCCCGGTGTCGGTCGCCCATGTCGAGGGCGACGACCTCATGCCGTTCGCGGAGGGCGCGCTGACCGCTAACGCCTACCTCGGCGGCGCCGGCATCACGGCCTGCCTGCGGGCGGGCGCGGACGTGGTCGTCACGGGCCGGGTCACCGATGCGGCCCTGGTCAGCGGGCCGGCGGCCTGGTGGTTCGACTGGGCACCGGACGACTACGACCGGCTGGCGGGGGCGGTTGTGGCGGGCCACGTCCTGGAGTGCGGAACCCAGGCCACCGGCGGCAACTACGCCTTCTTCACGGCGCACGACGTCCGGCGCCCCGGATTCCCGCTGGCAGAGATCTCCGAGGACGGCTCGTCGGTGATCACGAAGCACCCGGGCACGGGCGGGGTCGTCTCGACGGGCACCGTCACGGCCCAACTCCTGTACGAGACCCAGGGCCCCCGCTACCTGGGCCCGGACGTGACGGCCCGCCTGGACACGGTCCGCCTCGCGCCGGCGGGCCCCGACCGGGTGGCGATCACGGGAGTCGCGGGCGAGGCCCCGCCGTCCACCCTCAAGGTGGGGGTGACGCGCATCGGCGGCTGGCGCAACGAGGTGGTCTTCGTCCTGACCGGGCTGGACATCGAGGCGAAGGCGGCGCTCGTCCGGGCGCAGCTGGCCGACGCCCTGTCCCAGGTGGCCACGGCGGACTGGACCCTGGCCCGTACGGACCACGAGGACGCCGCGACGGAGGAGACGGCAAGC
The DNA here is from genome assembly GCF_055579465.1 of Streptomyces sp. NPDC032745. Classification (NCBI taxonomy): domain Bacteria; kingdom Bacillati; phylum Actinomycetota; class Actinomycetes; order Kitasatosporales; family Streptomycetaceae; genus Streptomyces; species Streptomyces sp. NPDC032745. Next base: position 119,598 of record NZ_JBVING010000006.1, read on the forward strand.
GCACTGCTGCGCCTGGTGGTGCGGGACCCATCCGCGGACCGGGTGGGCCGCGTGCTGACCTCGGAGGCCATCGAACTGGCCCTGGCCAGCTATCCGGGCTTCCACGTCACCACCCCGCCGGGCCCGGCCCAGCCGTACGGCGTCTTCACGTCGTCGGCGGTCCCCGCGACCTCGGTCCCCCACGTGGCGGTCCTCCCCGACGGCACCCGCCACCCGGCCCCCCGCATCCCGGACGCGCCGCCGGGCGCAGCCGGGTCGTGGGAGCCGGCCATGCCGCCCGGCGGCGCCGGAACGGGCCTGGCGGTACCGGGGACTTCAGCGCATCCGGCGGAGCCGGGCATTTCAGCCCGTCCGGCGTGTGAGGACCGGGGGTTCGGGGGCGGAGCCCCCTCCGGGTCCGGGGCGGAGCGCGCGGTTTCGGGAAGGGGCGGGGCGGGGGAGAGCCCCGCAGGGCTGCCCACCGGCACCGCACCGCCGGAGGCACGGGCGGGCACCACCCGCGTAGCGCTCGGCAGGCTCGTCGGCGCCCGCAGCGGCGACAAGGGCGGCGACGCCAACATCGGGGTGTGGGTGGAATCCGACGAGGCCTGGGAGTGGCTCCAGCGCACCCTCACCGTCGAGACCCTTCAGGTCCTGCTCCCCGAGACCGCAGGTCTCCCCGTCACCCGCCACCCCTTCCCCAACCTCCGCGCCCTCAACTTCACCATCCGCGGCATCCTCGGCGCCGGCGTCGCCTCCGCCCACCGCTTCGACCCCCAGGCCAAGGCCCTCGGCGAATGGCTGCGCGCCCGCCACCTGGACATTCCCGCCCACCTCCTGCTCACCCCGGAGGGGACCCGCTCATGACCCGCCTCACCACCACCGTCGACCCCCACGCCCCCGAGCACCTCGCCCACCGCGCCGCAGCCACCGCCCGTCTCGCCGAGGTCGACGCCGAGCACGCGAAGGCCCTCCTCGGCGGCGGCGAGAAGTACACGGCCCGCCACAAGGACCGCGGCAAGCTCCTCGCCCGCGAGCGCATCGAGCTGCTCCTCGACCCGGACACGCCCTTCCTGGAGCTGTCCCCGCTCGCCGGCTGGGGCAGCGACTACCCCGTCGGCGCCTCCATCGTCACCGGCATCGGCACGGTCGAGGGGGTCGAGTGCCTGGTCACCGCCAACGACCCCACCGTCCGCGGCGGTGCCTCCAACCCCTGGACGCTCAAGAAGGCCCTGCGGGCCAACGAGATCGCCCGCCAGAACAGACTCCCCTGCATCAGCCTCGTCGAGTCCGGCGGCGCCGATCTCCCCTCCCAGAAGGAGATCTTCATCCCGGGCGGCGCGGTCTTCCGCGACCTGACCCGGCTCTCGGCCGCCGGCATCCCCACCGTCGCCGTCGTCTTCGGCAACTCCACCGCCGGAGGCGCGTACATCCCGGGGATGTCCGACCACACCATCATGATCAAGGACCGCTCCAAGGTGTTCCTCGGCGGCCCGCCGCTCGTCAAGATGGCCACCGGCGAGGAGAGCGACGACGAGTCCCTCGGCGGAGCCGACATGCACGCCCGCACCTCCGGCCTCGCCGACTACTACGCCCTCGACGAGCACGACGCGATCCGCCAGGCCCGCCGGGTGGTCGCCCGCCTGAACCACCTCAAGCCCCGCCCCGATCCCCAGCCCGCCGAGGAGCCCAAGTACGACCCCGAGGAGCTCCTCGGCATCGTCCCGGCCGACCTCAAGACCCCCTTCGACCCCCGCGAGGTCATCGCCCGCATCGTCGACGCCTCCGACTTCGACGAGTTCAAGCCCCTCTACGGCACCAGCCTGGTCACCGGCTGGGCCACCCTCCACGGCTACCCGGTCGGCATCCTCGCCAACGCCCAGGGCGTGCTGTTCAGCGCCGAGTCGCAGAAGGCCGCCCAGTTCATCCAGCTCGCCAACCAGCGCGACATCCCGCTCCTCTTCCTCCACAACACCACCGGCTACATGGTCGGCAAGGAGTACGAGCAGGGCGGCATCGTCAAGCACGGCTCGATGATGATCAACGCGGTCTCCAACTCCCGCGTCCCCCACCTCTCCGTCCTCATCGGCGCCAGCTACGGAGCCGGCCACTACGGCATGTGCGGCCGCGCCTTCGAGCCGCGGTTCCTCTTCGCCTGGCCCAGCGCCAAGTCCGCCGTCATGGGCCCCCAGCAGCTCGCCGGCGTGCTCTCCATCGTGGCCCGCCAGTCCGCAGCCGCCAAGGGACAGCCGTACGACGAGGAGGCCGACGCCGGGATGCGCGCCTTCGTGGAGGCGCAGATCGAGTCCGAGTCCCTGCCGATGTTCCTGTCCGGGCGGCTGTACGACGACGGGGTCATCGACCCGCGCGATACCCGTACGGTCCTCGGCCTGTGCCTGTCGGCCGTCCACAACGCCCCCGTCGAGGGCGCCCGCGGCGGCTTCGGCGTCTTCCGGATGTGAGCCCGCACATGACCCAGCAGCCCCTGACGCAGCAGCCCCCGACCCGGCAGCCTCTGGCCTCCCTCCTGGTCGCCAACCGCGGCGAGATCGCCGTCCGTGTCTTCCGCACCGCGCGAGCCCTCGGCCTCGCCACCGTCGCCGTCCACTCCGACCCCGACGCCGACGCCCTGCACGTACGGGAGGCCGACGCGGCCGTACGCCTCCCCGGCGCCGCCCCCGCCGACACCTACCTGCGCGGCGACCTGGTCATCAAGGCCGCCCTCGCCGCCGGCGCGGACGCCGTCCACCCCGGCTACGGGTTCCTCTCCGAGAACGCCGGCTTCGCCCGCGAGGTCGTCGCCGCCGGACTCACGTGGATCGGCCCGCCGCCCGAGGCCATCGAGGCCATGGCCTCCAAGACCCGGGCCAAGGAGCTGATGCGCGCCGCCGGGGTCCCGCTCCTCGACCCCGTCGACCCGGCGGACGCCACCCCCGCCGACCTGCCCCTCCTGCTCAAGGCCGCCGCGGGCGGCGGCGGCCGCGGCATGCGCGTCGTACGCGACCTCGACACCCTCAAGGAGGAGCTGGAGGCCGCCTCCGCCGAGGCCCGCTCCGCCTTCGGCGACGGCGAGGTCTTCGCCGAGCCCTACGTCGAGCGCGGCCGCCACGTCGAGGTCCAGATCCTCGCCGACTCCCACGGCACCGTCTGGGCCCTCGGCACCCGCGACTGCTCCCTCCAGCGGCGCCACCAGAAGGTCATCGAGGAGGCCCCGGCGCCCGCACTGCCCGAGGCGCTGCGCACCAGCCTCCACGAGGCCGCCGTGGCCGCCGCCCGCGCGGTCTCCTACCAGGGCGCGGGCACGGTCGAGTTCCTCGTCGCCGCCGACGGGCGTCCGTACTTCCTGGAGATGAACACCCGCCTCCAGGTGGAACACCCCGTCACCGAGGCCGTCTTCGGCCTCGACCTCGTCGCCCTGCAACTGCGCATCGCCGAGGGCGCGGCCCTGCCGCTGACGCCCCCGGAGCCCGCCGGCCACGCCGTCGAGGCCCGCCTCTACGCCGAGGACCCCGCTCAGGGCTGGCGTCCGCAGACCGGAGTCCTGCACACCCTCGCCGTCCCCGGTGAGGTCCGCGTGGACACCGGCTTCGCCGACGGGGACACCGTCGGCGTCCACTACGACCCGATGCTCGCCAAGGTCGTGGCTCACGCCCCCACCCGGGCCGAGGCCGTCCGCGCCCTCGCCCACGCCCTGGCCGGAGCCCGCATCCACGGGCTCACCACCAACCGCGAGCTCCTCGTACGCTCCCTGCGGCACCCGGAGTTCGCCGAGGCCCGGCTCGACACCGGGTTCTACGAGCGGCACCTCGGAGCCCTCACCGAAGGCAGCCCGGACGCCACCCTGGCCGCGGTCGCAGCCGCGCTCGCGGATGCCGCGCCGGCACCGGACGCCCCGCTCGCCACCCGGCTCGGCGGCTGGCGCAACCTCCGCTCGCAGCCGCAGATCCGCTGCTACAGCGCGGGGGGCGCCGAGTACGAGGTCCGCTACCGGCCCGCCCGCAGCGGACCCCCGGAGCTCGTGGACCATCCCGGCGTTCGAGTCCTGGCCGTGCAGTCCGACCGCGTCACCCTCGAAGTCGATGGCGTCCGCCGGATGTTCCACGTGAAACGCAAATCGAACACCGAGAGCGCCGGAGCCGGACCCGGAGCCGCCGAGATCTACGTCGACTCTCCCCCTGTCCTGGGCGGGGGGACCACCACGCTCGGCGCGTACGCCCTCACCCCCGTCCCCCGGTTCGCCGATCCCCAGGACCGCACCGAACCCGGCTCCCTGCTCGCCCCCATGCCCGGCACCGTCGTCCGTGTCGCCGAGGGCCTCGCCCCCGGCGCCGCCGTCACCGCCGGGCAGCCCCTGCTCTGGCTGGAGGCCATGAAGATGGAGCACCGCATCGTCTCGCCCGCCTCCGGCACGCTCACCGCGCTCCACGCCACCCTCGGCCACACGGTCGAGTTCGGCGCCCTGCTCGCCGTAGTCCAGGAGGAAACGCCCGCATGAGCCCCGCCACCAGCGCCGCCGTCGTCGAGACCGAAGAACACAAGTCCCTGCGCGCCGCCGTCGCCGCCCTCGGGCAGCGCTACGGACGCGAGTACCTCGCCCGCGTCGCCCGCGAGGGCGGCCACCCCGACGAGCTGTGGGCCGACGCCGCCAAGCTCGGCTACCTCGGGGTCAACCTCCCCGAGGAGTACGGCGGCGGAGGCGGCGGCATCGCCGAACTCTCCATCGTCCTCGAGGAACTGGGCGCCGCAGGCTGCCCCCTGCTGATGATGGTCGTCTCGCCCGCCATCTGCGGCACGGTCATCTCCCGCTTCGGCATCGACGCCCAGAAGCAGGCCTGGCTCCCCGGACTCGCCGACGGCAGCCGCACCATGGCCTTCGGCATCACCGAACCCGACGCCGGCTCCAACTCCCACCGCATCACCACCACCGCGCGCCGAGACGGCGAGGAGTGGGTGCTGACCGGGCGCAAGGTCTTCATCTCCGGCGTGGACATCGCCGACGCGACACTCATCGTCGGACGCACCGAAGACGCCAGAACCGGAAGCCTCAAACCCTGCCTGTTCATCGTCCCCCGCGACGCCCCCGGCTTCACGCGCTCCGTCATCGACATGGAACTCCAGGCGGCGGAAAAGCAGTTCGAACTGGTCCTGGACGAGGTACGGCTGCCCGCCGACGCCCTCGTCGGCGACGAGGACGCCGGCCTGCTCCAGCTCTTCGCCGGGCTCAACCCCGAGCGCATCATGACCGCCGCCTTCGCCATCGGGATGGGCCGGTACGCCCTCGCCAAGGCCGTCGACTACGCGAAGACCCGCCAGGTCTGGAAGGAGGCGATCGGCGCCCACCAGGCCATCGCCCACCCCCTCGCGGCGGCCCACATCGACCTCGAACTCGCCCGCCTGATGATGCAGAAGGCCGCCCACCTGTACGACGCGGGCGACGACATGGCCGCCGGTGAGGCCGCGAACATGGCCAAGTACGCCGCCGCCGAGGCCTGCGTGAAGGCGGTGGACCAGTCCGTCCACACCCTGGGCGGCAACGGCCTCACCCGCGAATACGGGCTGGCCTCCCTCATCACTGCCTCCCGCGTCTCCCGCATCGCCCCCGTAAGCCGCGAGATGATCCTCAACTTCGTCTCGCACCAGACCCTGGGCCTGCCCAAGTCTTACTAACCTGGGCGGCTGGAACTCCCCGGCCGGGGGTGGGGACGGGGTGGGGTGGCGTCCGGGGCTAGAACGAGGTGATTTCGGCGCAAGGCCCTGTCCTGCAACCGGACGCCCTCAGGCGCCGAACATCGAAGCCCGCCCCGGACACCACCCCACCCCGGCACCGCCCCCGGCCACACCCGATCCGTCTGCACCGGCACCGCCCCGCCACCGGCACCCGGGCCCGCCGGGGCGCAAAGCCGCACGGTCGCAGCGCCGCCCCCACGATCCGCACAACCTCCGGAGGACATGGCATGACCCGCCCAGTCGGCGCCGCGCGAGCGCGTGGCGTCACCACCCTCACGCTCGACTCCCCGGCCAACCGCAACGCACTCTCCGCGGACCTCGTCGGCGAGCTGCGCAAGGCCCTCGCCGACGCGGCGGCGGACCCGGAGGCACGGGCCGTCGTCCTCACCCACACCGGCAGCACCTTCTGCGCCGGCGCCGACCTGAAGTCCCCCTGCGACCCGGCCGACTTCCTCGCCCTGCTCCGCGAGATCGCCGAACTCCCCAAGCCGGTCGTGGCCCGCGTCACCGGCCACGTCCGGGCGGGCGGCCTCGGCCTCCTCGGCGTCTGCGACATCGCCGCCGCCGGCCCGGCCTCCACGTACGCCTTCACCGAGACCCACCTGGGCGTGGTCCCGGCCGTGATCTCCGCGCCGCTGCTGCCGCGCCTGGACCCGCGCGCCGCCGCCCGGTACTTCCTGACCGCCGAGGCCTTCGACGCCGCCGAAGCCGTCCGGATCGGCCTGCTCACCCTCCACGGCGACGACGTGGACCAGATCCTCGACCCCGTCCTCGCCGGCCTGCGCAAGGCCGGCCCGCAGGCCCTCGCCGCCACCAAGGAACTGCTCACCGCCCCGGTGCGGGCCGTCCTCGCCCGCGACGGCGCCGCGCTCACCGAGCTGTCCGCCCACCACTTCGGCTCCACCGAGGCCCGCGAGGGCATCAGCGCCCGCTTCGAACGCCGGGACCCGTCATGGGCCCTGTGACCGACGCCGGCCCCGCGCAGGACACCCAGCCCGGGCCCAAGCAGGCCCGCAGCCGCGTCACCCGGCGCCACCTCCTGGAAGCGGCCGTCTCCTGCCTCGCCGAACAGGGCTGGGCCGGCTCCACCGTCGCCGTCGTCGCCGAACGCGCCGGTGTCTCCAGAGGAGCGGCCCAGTACCACTTCCCGACGCGCGAGGACCTGTTCACCGCAGCCGTCGCCTACGTCGCCGAGGAACGCTCCGCCGCCCTGCGCGACCTCTTCCAGGCCGGACCCGCCGCCCGCCCCGCCGTGGTCGAAGCCCTCGTCGACCTCTACACCGGAGCCCTCTTCCGGGCCGCCCTCCAGCTGTGGGTCGCCGCCTCCAACGAGGAGCAGCTGCGCCCCCAGGTCACCGAACTGGAGGCCCGCGTGGGCCGCGAGACCCACCGCATCGCCGTGGAGCTCCTCGGCGCGGACGAGTCCGCCCCCGGCGTACGCGAGACCGTGCAAGGCCTCCTCGACATGGCCCGCGGCCTCGGCCTGGCCAACGTCCTCACCGACGACACGGCGCGCCGCGCCCGCGTGGTCGCCCAGTGGAGCCGCATCCTGGACGCGGCCCTCGGCTGAGGCACCGCAGGACCGGCCGGACCGCAGGACCGGCCGTACCGCAGGACCGGCCGTACCGCAGGACCGGCCGTACCGCAGGACCGGCCGTACCGCAGGACCGGCCGTACCGCAGGACCGGCGTCAGACGTAGGGGGAGGCCGCCATCATGCCGACGGCGAGCGCCGCGAGCCCGTACAGGTCGAGGTGCCGCCACGGCGGCCTCCTCGCGACGCGCACGCCCTCGGAGCGCTCCGGCTTCCGCGGGTCGTACAGCAGCGGGACCTCGGCCCCCACGCCCGTGCCGGGCGGGCAGTCGCGCTCGCTCAGAATCCGCACACGGCCACGGCCGTCCGGAGGCGTATAGCGCAGGTGGAGCCGGGCGGAGCCCCCTCGCCCCGGCTGGAGCCGGCGGAAGCAGACCGCCGGGACCTCGACTCCGCGCCGCCACAGCGTGATGCGGAGGCGCAGTTGCACCATCGCGAACACCAGGACGCCGAAGGCGTTGACGCATGCACAGATCTGTTTCATCCGAGTTCTCCGGAAACGTCGGCGGGTGCCGCAGCCTGCCGGCTGCGGCACCCTGACCGGCGTACGGAGGATCAGGCCGTCTCGGCGATGTCGGCGTACCCGTCGATCTCGCGCGGGTTGCGCTGACCCGGGCCGATGTAGCGGGCCGACGGGCGCACCAGGCGGCCCGTGCGCTTCTGCTCCAGGATGTGCGCCGACCAGCCGGCGGTCCGGGCGCAGGTGAACATCGAGGTGAACATGTGCGCCGGGACCTCCGCGAAGTCCAGCATGATCGCGGCCCAGAACTCCACGTTGGTCGCGAGCACCCGGTCGGGGCGGCGCGCGTGCAGCTCCTCCAGCGCGGCCTTCTCCAGCGCGGCGGCCACCTCGTAGCGCGGCGCGTCCAGCTCCTTGGCGGTGCGCCGCAGTACCCGGGCGCGCGGGTCCTCGGCCCGGTACACGCGGTGCCCGAAGCCCATCAGCCGCTCGCCCTTGTCCAGGGCCTTCTTCACGTACGCCACGGCGTCGCCGCTGCGCTCGATCTCCTCGATCATGCCGAGGACGCGGGACGGCGCACCGCCGTGCAGCGGACCGGACATGGCCCCGACGGCACCCGAGAGGGCGGCGGCGACGTCCGCACCCGTCGACGCGATCACCCGCGCGGTGAACGTCGAGGCGTTCATCCCGTGCTCGGCGGCCGAGGTCCAGTACGCGTCGACGGCCTTGACGTGCTTCGGGTCCGGCTCACCGCGCCAGCGGATCATGAACCGCTCGACCACGGACTCGGCCTTGTCGATCTCACTCTGCGGCACCATCGGCCGGCCCTGCCCGCGCGCGGACTGGGCGACGTACGACAGCGCCATCACGGCGGCGCGCGCGAGGTCGTCGCGGGCGGTCTGCTCGTCGATGTCGAGCAGCGGTTTCAGACCCCACACGGGGGCGAGCATGGCGAGGGCGGACTGCACGTCGACACGGATGTCACCGGAGTGCACCGGGATCGGGAAGGGCTCGGCGGCGGGCAGTCCGGGGTTGAACGCCCCGTCGACCAGCAGGCCCCAGACGTTGCCGAACGAGACGTGCCCGACGAGATCCTCGATGTCGACCCCGCGGTAGCGGAGCGACCCGCCCTCCTTATCCGGTTCGGCGATCTCGGTCTCGAACGCGACGACCCCTTCGAGCCCGGGTACGAAGTCGGACATCAGGCGGCTCCTCAGATAGTGCGAACACGCGCGGCTCCCGGCGTGACTCGCGGTCCGGCGCGGTCATCCCCGTTGATGCCCGGCACGGCCGTCGGTCACCCGTGTGGGGACCTCCGGACCGGCCCCAAGATTTTGGCGGTTCCGGATGGCAGGCGGAAGCGTGACATACGGCACACTGCTGCAAGCACTCCTGCGGCAGGATGGCTGGCGTGACCGATCAGGACATTGACCCCGCCACGATGCGCAAGCAGTACCGCTCGGAGATCGTCCACGAGGAGAGCCTCGCCGAGGACCCCATGCGGCAGTTCGCCGAGTGGTTCCAGCAGGCCGCCGACTCGCACCTCTTCGAACCGAACGCGATGGTCGTCTCGACGGCGACCCCCGACGGCCGCCCCAGCTCCCGCACGGTGCTGCTGAAGCAGTTCGACGAGCGGGGCTTCGCCTTCTACACCAACTACGGCTCGCGCAAGGGCCGCGAGATCGACGCGAACCCGCACGTCGCATTGCTCTTCCCCTGGCACCCCATCGCCCGCCAGGTCATCGTCACCGGCACGGCCTCACGGATCGGCCGCGACGAGACGGCGGCGTACTTCCGCTCCCGCCCGCACGGCTCCCAGCTGGGCGCCTGGGCGAGCGAGCAGTCCCGGGTGATCGGATCCCGCGCCGAGCTCGACCGCCGCTACGCGGAGCTCGCGGAGCGCTACCCCGAGGGCGAGCAGGTCCCCGTCCCGCCCGAGTGGGGCGGCATCCGGGTCGTCCCCGACGCGATGGAGTTCTGGCAGGGCCACGAGAACCGGCTCCACGACCGGCTTCGGTACGTCCTCGATGACGGGAAGTGGCGCCTGGAGCGACTCTGCCCGTAGGAACGCAGACGACCCGCGGGCTCGGGTTTCTCTCCTGCAGTGAGAGAAGCCGGCCGGACGTACCGGCGAGCCCGCGGGTCGGGTGACTGCTTGGGATTGGCCGACGCTTACGTCGGCATCGCACTGGGTGCGTGGACGACGGGCGTCAGCCCGCAGTCACCTCGCTAGTCCGAGCAGAAATCACTTCGGAACACCTCCTTTCTCAGCGTGGCGTCAGCCTAGGACGGCGTGGGCCGGGCCTCAAGCGATTATTTCCGCGGAGATTTCGTAGGTGTAGCCGTCAGCGCGCTGCAGCAGCCTCAGGTTCCCGTGGCTGACATCGAACCTGCAGGTCGCGGTGGTCAGCCGATGTTGGCCACTGGCGCGCACAGCGATCTTCCCGACCCTGCGGCCCCGCCATTTGCCCCTCGGGACGTCGGCCTGCACAAGATCGCCGGTGGCGAAGCCGTGGTGCCGCTTCACCCGGCTGCGGAGCAGCCGCGGAAAGCCGTGGCGGTCGGGGGTGGTCCGAGCGTAGGAGCCACGGCCGGTGGACGTGACCGCCAGCACCTGCTCCGGGATGCGAACGACGGCGGCTCCGTTCTCGTGATCCAGATCTCCGGTCAGAAGCGCATCGAGCGTGTGGCTCTTGGGCAACCCCATTGCCTCGCGATTCCATCGTGTGCGGGCTCCGGACCAGGCGTGTACGGGCCGTCCCAAGGTCTCCAGTGCCTCGACCAGCCGATAGCGGGTGGCGTTCATCGCGGCCGCGTCGTGAAGGTCTGCCTGTGCCTGCAACATGAGCCGGCGGAGCCGGACCGGCTGGCCGGCGAGAAACTCCTCGACCGGAAGGGTCCCTTTGGCGCTGTTGCAGGGGACGCAGGCGAGGGTCAGGTTCGAGGTCCGTCCGGAGCCGCCGCGGCTCCGCGGGCGGATGTGCTCGACGTTCAGCGGCACGCCGGAGGCGCCGCAGTACGCGCACGCCCGTTTCCACTTGTCGAGCAGGTACGCGCGGATCTCGGCTCCCGCGCGTGTACCTCGCCGGTAGTCGACACCTGCGATGGCGCAGGTGTCGAATGCCACCCGCTCCACGTGAAGGGCGTTGACGGGTGCGTACCGGCACAGGCGGCGCACGAGGGACAGTGTGGAGTCCACGCGGTGCCGCAGGGAGGGCGGGAGCCAGCCCTCGGGCCTGGTGCGGTTCCGATTCCGCGGGGCGCGGTAGCGGAGGTTGGCCGAGCGGCGGCGACGGCGGTATCCCGCGCGTCGCAGCATCCCGTCACGGATCTGCCCGCCGCGGTGGCGGAGCTCGACCGCCAGCAACCCCCGGCGGACGGCGACGGCCGCGCCGCCCTCGCCGCCTGCCTGGATCCGGTCCTCGGTCAGGGCGATGCCGGTCTTCCTGGACCCGGGGTCGATGCGGACCTCCACGCCGTCCACGTCGGATTCGCCGAGGGTCCGACGCGTAAGCCGGATGACGAATGGCGCGCGGCGGGCGACCACGGCCCGCCCGCTGCCGAGCAGCTCCCGGGCTCGGCGCCCCGCCGTGCGGCGGGGAGTCCGTGAGCCGTTTCGTCCCTGCTCCCAGGGGTGTCTGCTCCCACGGATTCCAGAGCGGGCTGCTGAGGAAGCACAGCCCGGTGGGTCTTCTCGCCTGCAGGAAACGTAGCCATCGATGCACACCCATCTGATCGGTGATCGTGATGACTGGAGCTGGCCACTCGGTTCTGTATGGAGCGAGCGGCCTCCCTTCTCGTGCGGTTGCCACGCTAGGCGGTGGCGGATTCGGGAGTCGCGGCGCCGTAACCGGCATCCCTCGAACGTGTGTCACGGGTGCACGATGAAAGCTCGGGACGGCTGTTTTCGGGAATGCGGTGTGGGCTGCGTCACGTTCCAGTTGAATGATCTGACGTGCCGCACACGCGAACACCTGCAGGGGGTGCCAGGTGAGTGCTTCCGGACGGAGTGAGACCACCGACGATCTGCTCGCAGCGCTGCTGGACGGGATGGACGCGGCCTTGTGCGCGTTCGACGCCGACGGCGTGATCACGCACTGGAACCGCGAGGCCGAGCGGATCCTCGGCTGGACCGCCGCCGAGGCGGTGGGGCGCAAGGGGTTCGCCGGGTGGGCCGTGCGTGCCGCCGATGCGCAGGACGTCGAGGAGCGGCTGATGGCCGCCCAGGACGTGCCCGGGCGGCAGGTGCACGAGTTCGCGCTGCTGACCAAGGAGGGCGGCCGGGTGCTCGTACGGACCCAGTCCGCCGGGGTGCCCGGGGCGGACGGGAAGCCCGCCGGGGTGTACTGCGCGTTCAGCGAGGTGCACGCGCAGATCGACCTGGAGCGGTCCATCGCGCTCAGCGAGGCGCTGATGGACGACGCCTCGTGGGGTGTCGTTCTCGTCGACGTGGATCTGCGGCCCGCCGTGGTCAACGCGCACGCCGCCCGCGCCTTCGGATCGGGGCGCACCGCGCTGCTCGGGCGGCCGCTGGGGGAGCTGCTGGCCCAGGGCGTCGAGGAGCTGGAGGGCGCGCTCCAGCACGTGCTCGCCGACGGGTCCCCGCCGGCGCCCGTGGAGCTTTGGGTGTCCGTGCGCACGCCGGAGGGGGTGCGGCGGCGGTGCTGGCGGTCCGGGTTCCTGCGGCTGGGGTCCCCGCTGGCGGAGGAGCCGGTGCCGCTCGGGGTCGGCTGGCTGTTCCAGGACATCACCGAGGCCCGGCAGGCCTCGCTGGACACGGCGCAGCTGCGGTTCCGCTCCGGCCAGCTGCACCGTTCGGGCCGGGCGGCCGCCGAGTGCGAGGACCCGGCCGAGGCGGCCGCCGTACGACTGGACTTCGCCCTCGCCGGCTTCGCGGAGCACGCGCTGCTCGACGTACTGGAGCAGTCGGCCGACCCGGACCGCCAGCGCCTCGTACGGACGGCCGCCTCGCCGCCGCTGCTGCCCGGGGCGGGGGCGAGCCAAGCGCGGTACGAGCCCGGGCATCCGGCGCTGCAGGCGCTGGACCGGATCGGCTCGGTGCGCACCAGTGCCCCGCGGGGGGAGGCGGCCGCGGGCTGGGCGCGGGACCGGCAGTGGCCGGAGGACGCGGCGCACGTGCTGTGTACGGTGCTGCGCAGCCGCGGGCGGACCCTGGGGGCGCTGACCTTCGTACGGGGCGCTTCGCGGGCCGCCTTCGAGCAGGCGGACGCGGCGTACGCGGAGGAGGTGGCGGCCCGGGTCGCGGCCGATCTCGACCTGGCCGCCTGGCCCCGCACCCCCGGTGCGGGATTATCGACGCCCTGAGCGGCCGGTCAGTGGCGGAAGAAGATCCGGTCGCCGTACTCCTGGAGGACGCGGCCGTTCCATTCGTGGCCGCCGTCGACGTTGCCGGAGCGCAGCAGCGGGGGCTCCATCCCGCGGGCGGCGAGCTCGCCGGCGGCCGCCGCCATCACGGCCTGCATGATCGCGCTGGTCACGACGGTGGAGGCGGGCGCGAAGGGCGCGTCGATGCCGTCGAGGCTCAGTTCGGCGTCGCCGACCGCGATCTTGCTGTCGAGGACGATGTCGCAGTGGTCCTTCAGGAAGGTGCCCGAGACGTGCCGCGACTTGGTCTCCGTCGCGTACGCCACGGAGGTCACGCCGATGACCTTCAGGCCGATGGCGCGGGCGTTCATGGCCATCTCGACCGGCAGGGCGTTGCGCCCGGAGAGGGAGATGATCACGAGGACGTCGCCGTCGGCGGCCGGGCTGCTGTCGAGGACGGCCCCGGCGAGGCCGTCGACCCGCTCCAGGGCGCTGCCGAGGGTGGCGGGCATGACGTCGACGCCGACGGTGCCGGGGACCGCGAGGAAGTTCACCAGGGCGAGTCCGCCGGCCCGGTAGACCACGTCCTGGGCGGGGAGCGAGGAGTGGCCGGCGCCGAAGGCGAAGAGCCGGTTCCCGGCGGCGACGGCGTCGGCGATCGCGGCGCCTGCGTCGGCGATGTGCGCGGCCTCCTCGTCGCGCACCCGCTGCAGGAGCCCGATCGCGGCGTCGAGGAACTGACCGGCCAGCTTGCTCTCGCTCATACGCCGATGGCCCTTCCAGAGGTGGGGTTCGTCCGTGTCCGCCGCTCACCGTGCGGTCTGGACCAAGGGCGTGTCAATACGAACGTCAACGGATGTCCCGGGCAGGGCTTGACGTCCGGCACGGGACGGTTGTCCGCGCGATGCGTCAGAATTGGGGGCAGGGCCAGCGCACGATATCCGAGGGGCACGAATGTCCGGACTGATCGATACCACGGAGATGTATCTCCGCACCATCCTCGAGCTGGAAGAGGAAGGCGTGGTCCCCATGCGCGCCCGTATCGCCGAGCGGCTCGACCAGAGCGGCCCGACGGTGAGCCAGACGGTGGCGCGCATGGAGCGGGACGGCCTGGTGGCCGTGGCGAGCGACCGTCACCTGGAGCTGACGGAGGAGGGCCGGCGGCTGGCGACGCGCGTGATGCGCAAGCACCGGCTCGCGGAATGCCTGCTCGTCGACGTCATCGGCCTGGAGTGGGAGCAGGTGCACGCCGAGGCCTGCCGCTGGGAGCACGTGATGAGCGAGGCGGTGGAGCGGCGGGTGCTGGAGCTGCTGCGCCACCCGACCGAGTCGCCGTACGGGAACCCGATCCCGGGGCTGGAGGAGCTGGGCGAGAAGGCCGAGGCGGACCCGTTCCTGGAGGACGGCATGGTCAGCCTGTCGGAGCTGGACCCGGGTGCGGACGGCAAGACCGTGGTCGTGCGCCGCATCGGGGAGCCGATCCAGACGGACGCCCAGCTGATGTACACGCTGCGGCGGGCGGGCGTGCAGCCCGGCTCGGTGGTCAGCGTGACCGAGTCGCCGGGCGGTGTGCTGGTCGGCAGCGGCGGTGAGGCCGCAGAACTGGACGCGGAGATCGCCTCGCACGTGTTCGTGGCCAAGCGCTGACCGGACGCACGCGGCGTTCGGGGGTGTGGAAGTGGGCGGTCCCGGCGCCTTGCGGCGCCGGGACCGGTCCTCCCCTTTGTTGACCTGGAGCCCCGAGCTCTCAAGGTCATCCCCTCGGACCGTCTTCCCCGAGCGGCCCGCCTCCCTGTTGAAAGGATCTCCATCGGCGGCGGCGGCCAATCCTTGAGCAAGGTCACTCGAAAGAGCGGTGTTGGACGCTAGAAACCCGTTTTCGAATACGGGTTCGATAGTCTGGCCGCGAGCGAAGGGGGTGCATCTGCCGTGGTACAGCGCATCGATGTGACAGGGGCCGACGGTGTGCGCCTGGCCGCCTGGGAGTTCCGGGAATCCGCCGCCACTGCGCCCCCGGATCCCGACACGCCCCGGGTGCTGTTACTCCACGGCCTGATGGGCCGCGCCTTCCACTGGGCGGGCACCGCCCGCTGGCTCGCCCACAACCGTCGTGTCGTGGCCCTCGACCAGCGCGGGCACGGCCAGAGCGACCGCCCCTCCGCCGGCCCGGGAGCCTCGAACCGTCTGGGGCGCGAAGCGTTCGTGGCCGACGCCGAAGCCGTCATCGAGCAGCTCGGCCTGGGGCCCGTGACCCTGATCGGCCACTCCATGGGCGCCCTCACCGGCTGGCAGCTGGCTGCCCGCCGCCCCGACCTGGTCGAGGCCCTGGTCATCTGCGACATGCGCGCCTCCGCCCTCGGCGAGGCCTCCCAGCAGGAATGGGAGGAATGGTTCCACCGCTGGCCCCTCCCCTTCCCCACCCAGGACGCCGCCCGCCGCTGGTTCGGCGAGGACGACCCCCGGGTGGAACGCCCCGACCCCGGCCGCGGCGCCTTCTTCGCCGAGGTGATGCACCAGGCCCCGGACGGCTGGCGCCCCCTGTTCTCCCGCCGCCAGATGCTGAGGGCCCGCGAGACCTGGGTCCACGACGCGCACTGGGAGGAACTGGCCCAGGTCCGCTGCCCGACCCTCGTCGTCCGGGGCCTGGACGGCGAACTCGGCCGCGCGGAGGCCCAGGAGATGGTCCGCGTCCTGCCCGCGGGCCAGTACGCCGAGATCCCCGACGCGGGCCACTACCTCCACTACGACCAGCCGACGGCCTGGCGCGCCGCCCTGGAACCCTTCCTGGACCAGGTCAGGGCCGCCGCGACCTGACGGCGCCCCGCGTACGGCCACGGGGCGGCCCCGCGTACGGCCCCGCGTACGGCCACGGGGCGGCCCCGAACAGCCACGTACGCGACGTACGCCACGGACGAAAGGAGGGGGCGGCGGGCAGTCGCCCGTCACCCCCTCCGTCCCCTGCCGCCCGCGTCCGTCCCCCGTGCGGACGCGGGCGCCGCGGCTCAGCCCTTGCTGACCGCCAGCAGGATCTCCGGCAGCTGACGGGCCACCCTCGGCGCCGCCAGGCGCACGCCCGCCCAGGCCGCCAGCGTTCCCCAGGCCGTCCCCAGCGGCAGCAGGATCCAGGAGAGCGACGGGTGGTCCGCCACGTTGAGGTAGACCGCCAGGACGATCACCGGGGAGCAGATCACCGCCGACGCGAGCATGCCGCCGAAGATGCCCGCCCACGCGAGGCCGGCCTGGCCCGGGACGACGTTCTTGAAGGCGCCGTCCGTCGGGATCGAGTACGGGAACAGGGCCGAGGCCAGCGCGCCCGTGCACAGCATCGAGCCGAGCAGGGCCAGGCCCACCCCGAGCGCCGCCGGGAACCCGCCCCAGTTGTGGACCAGCGCCGCGGTGACCACCGTGACCACGACCGTGTAGGGGACGGTGACCAGGGCCAGGGCGTACGCGCGGGCACGCAGCTCCGCGAAAGCCTCCCGCGGGGTCGAAATGGTCTGCGCGACCATCCAGAACGCCGAGGTGTCCTGCCCGAACTGGTTGTACATCTGCATGCCGAGCATGCCCGTGCCGAAGCAGGCCAGGTACAACGAGCCCGTGCCCTGAAGGGCGTTGAAGACCGGGATGATCAGGCCGATCGCCAGCGCCGTCACCCACGCCGACTTCGTCTTCGGGTCGCGGACCACGTACCGCAGCGTGCGCTGCATGACCGCGCCCGTCCGCCCGCCCGGCAGGAACGACCAGACGCCGGCGCCGCCCGCGGACTCCCGCTTCGCCGACGGCTTCGAGGCCGCGATCGTCGAGCCGTCCGGGGTGACCATCAGGGTCGTCAGGCTCCGCTCCCAGAACCGCAGGAGCAGGACCAGCGCCAGGACGGTCACGGCCAGCTGCGCCGCCGCCACGCCGTACGAGCCCTTGCTCGCCGAGTCCACCATGCCGACGGCCGTCGCGGGCGGCAGCCACCGCACCACGGCCTCGACCGGCTCCAGCTGGGCCAGGCCGCCCGACTGGAACAGGCGCTGGCTGGCGAAGTTCGCCAGCTGCGCGCCCACCGCGATCAGCAGGCCGCTGAGCAGCGCGAGGTCACGCCCCTTGCGGCTGGTCAGCAGCCGGACGTTGGCCGTGGCCACCGCGCGGGCCAGCGTGACGCAGCCCAGCACCAGGAGCGGTACGGCCGGTACGGCGGCCACGATGCCCGCCGCGCCCCGCGCGACGGCCGCCACCGAGCCCACCGCCAGGCAGACCGTGAACAGCGGGCCGATCCCGACCAGCGACGAGGCCAGCAGGGCCCGTACGAGCGGACGCGGGCGCAGCGGCAGCATGACCAGCCGGCTCGGGTCGAGGGTCTCGTCCCCGGTGGGGAAGAACAGCGGCATGAACGTCCAGCCCAGCGCCAGGATCGCGGCGAGCAGGACGACGAGCGTGCCCGCGTGGGCGTTCCCGTGCAGCGCCGCCAGGCCGAGCATCGCGAAGCAGGCCACGACCAGCGCGATCGCCAGCGAGGTGAAGTAGGCGGCCTTGCGCTTCGACGAGCCCTTGAGCCCGTTGCGGATCAGCGACAGCTTGAGGCGGACGAAGACCGAGGTCAGGTCGACCGCGCCGGCCGCGGCCGGCGCCGCGGCCGTGGCGGCCGCCGGAGCGGATGCGGATGCGGCGCTCATCGGGCGGCCTGCCCGCCGAGCCAGTCCAGCGAGTCGCCCGCGTCGCGCCCGCCCGCGCCGACCAGCTCCAGGAACGCGGCCTGCAGCGAGGGCGCGTCGCCCCGTACGGCGGCCAGCGGGCCCGCGGCGCGGATCCGGCCGGCGGCCATGACGGCCACCCAGTCGCACAGCGACTCGACCAGCTCCATCACGTGGGAGGAGAAGACGACCGTGGCGCCGGACGAGGTGTACCGTTCCAGCACCCCGCGGATCGTCTGCGCCGATACCGGGTCCACGCCCTCGAACGGTTCGTCCAGGAACAGCACTTCGGGGTTGTGCAGCAGGGCGGCGGCCAGGCCGATCTTCTTCCGCATGCCCGTCGAGTAGTCCACGACCAGCTTGTGCTGCGAGCCCGCGAGGTCCAGGACGTCCAGCAGCTGCGTGGCCCGCTTGTCGGTCTCCTCGCCCGGCAGCCCGCGCAGCCGGCCCATGTAGCCGAGCAGCTCGCGCCCCGACAGCCGCTCGAACAGCCGCAGCCCCTCCGGCAGCACGCCGATCCGCGACTTCACCTCGACCGGGTCGCTCCACACGTCGTGCCCGGCGACGAAGACCCGCCCCATGTCGGGGCGCAGCAGCCCGGTCACCATCGACAGCGTCGTCGTCTTGCCCGCGCCGTTCGGGCCGACCAGGCCGATGAACTGCCCCGCGGGCAGCTCGAGGTCGACCCCCGCGACCGCGACCTGTTCGCCGAAGCGCTTCCACAGGCCCTCTACCCGTACCGCCGCCCGTCCGGCGGACGGCGCGGTTCGCGCGCCGTCCGGTCCGTACGTCCCACCCGTCGCATCTGCCTGGTCCGGCATGCGCCTGCCTCTCGCTGTGTTCCCCGTGGTCCTGCGTTCTTCACGATAGGAGGGCGGGGTGAGGCGGGGCAGTTACTTATGTCATGAGTTTCCGTACAGGAATGTCCTGTCCTGACCTGCGACGTTCCGGAGGCCAGCCGCAGATCTTCCGGAGCTCTTCCAGAGCTCGTCCGGAGGTCTTTCCGGATCGCGGGTCAGGAGCTGCGCCGGTCCCGGTCCGCTGCGGCCTCGCGCCCGCACGCGTACGCCAGCGCGGCGATCAGCTCCTCCGTGTCCGGCAGCCACCGGTTCGCCGGGGTGGGCCGGCGCGCCCACTGGACCGAGCCCCGGCCGCCGAAACGGGTGGGCGGGGCGGCCACGTACTCGCCCTCGCCCCGCGCGACGAGGTCGATCGAGGCCGGCGACCAGCCGAGCTTGCGCACCAGGTCCGGCACCTTCGCCCCGGCGCCCGGCAGGACGAAGAACAGCATCCGGTGGTCCGGCGTGAGGGCGACCGGTCCCAGGGTGCGTTCCATCCGCTCCAGCCGCGCCAGCGCCAGGAACCCGGCCGAGTCCGGTACGTCCAGCGCGTCGAACGTCCGGCCGGTCGGCAGCAGGATCGAGGCCTCGGGGCGCTTCGCCCAGATCCGCCGCACCTGGACCGCGCTGCCCGTGGCCAGCGCCGCCCAGTCCTTCACCGTGGCGTGCCCGCCCGGCGCCGGGCAGTCCTGCGCCCCGCAGGAGCACAGCTCCCGCCCGTCCGCGGACTCCAGCCAGGTGCCGGCGAAGACGTCCCAGTGCCGTTCTTCCGCGTACCGCACGGCATGGTCCAGCAGCTGCTCGCCGCGCTGCTTGGGGATGGGTGCGGTCTCCGTGACTCCGATGGTCTCTTCCACGCCCATCACAACTCCCGGGGTCACCCGGGGTTACGGGCGTAAACCGGCCGGTGGGCGGAGCATCGATCCTGCATGCGGGGCGCACTGGAGCACGCGTGGGGGCGCGTAGGAGGTCGGGGCGCCGGAGTTGGGTAGCGACACGACGCAGAGCGGATGATTCTCCGCACATCAGGCGGGAAGTGATCATTCCAACGATCACCCGCGGCTACTGGGGGTTTTCATGGCAGCCAGGCCTCTCGTCGCGCGCCAGCCGAATGAACGGCTACAGGCGCTCATCCAGGAAGCCGGGTGCTCGAACGCCGGGCTCGCCCGGCGCGTCAACATGTGCGGGGCCGAACACGGCCTCGATCTCCGCTACGACAAGACCTCCGTGGCCCGGTGGCTGCGCGGCCAGCAGCCGCGCGGCCGCGCGCCCGGCATCATCGCCGAGGCGCTGGGGCGAAAACTCGGCCGGACCGTCACCATCGACGAGATCGGCATGGCCAACGGCAAGAACCTCGCCTCCGGCATCGGCCTGCAGTTCTCCCCGACCGTCATCGGCGCCATCGAGCAGGTCAGCGAGCTGTGGCGGAGCGACGTCGGCCGCCGCGACTTCCTGTCCGGGTCGAGCGTGGCCGCGTCGGCGCTCGTCGAACCGAGCCGCGACTGGCTGATCACCGGCGCCGACGCGCAGGTGGCGCGCAGCGGCGGCTCGCGCGTCGGGATGCCGGACGTGGAGGCGGTACGGGCGACCACCGAGGCCCTCAAGGACCTCGACCACCGCTTCGGCAGCGGCCACGTCCGGCCCGTGGTCGTGCACTACCTCAACTCCGTGGTCTCCGGACTGATCGGCGGCTCGTACCGGGAGCCGGTCGGGCGGGCGCTGTTCGCGGCGGTGGCCCGGCTGACGGAGCTGGCCGGCTACATGGCGGTGGACACCGGGCAGCCCGGCCTGGCGCAGCGCTACTACATCCAGGCGCTGCGGCTGGCGCAGGCGGCGGGGGACCGGGCGTACGGGGGCTACGTGCTCGCGGCGTCGATGAGCCACCTCGCGGCGGAACTGGGCAATCCGCGGGAGATCGCGCAGCTCGCGCGGGCCGCGCAGGAGGGGACCCGCGGGCAGGTCACGCCTCGGGTGGAGGCGATGTTCTACGCCGCCGAGGCGCGCGGGCACGCGCTGCTGGGCGACACCCGGGCGACGGCGGTGCTGTCCTCGCGGGCCGTGACCGCGCTGGAGCGGGCGGAGCCGGAGTCGGGCGACGACCCGGTCTGGATCCGGCACTTCGACGCGGCGTACCTCGCGGACGAGCTGGCGCACTGCCACCGGGACCTGGGCCAGGCGGAGGCGGCGGCCCGGCAGGCGCAGGACGCACTGCGGGGCCTCCCGGCGGGCAAGGCGCGGCGCCGGGCGATCGGACTGCTGCTGCTGGCCTCTGCGCAGGTGCAGCAGCGTGAGGTGGAGCAGGCCTGCCAGACCGCCGCGAAGGCGGCGGACCTGCTGTCGGGGCTCCGCTCGAACCGGGGCGCGGAGTACCTGGACGACTTCCGCACCCGGCTCGCCCCGTACCGCGAGGAGCCGGCGGCCCGCGAATTCACGGCCCGCCTGGAGGTGGTGGCGTAGCGAGGTGGGGCGGGTGGGCCTGCCGGGGGCGGGGGGTGACCGGGTAGCGTGAGCCGCCGGTTCCGTAGTTCGGAGTAGGCGGCGAAGGAGTCCCGGTGACGGAGAGCGGACAGGGCGGCGGCCGGCAGGCGGCCCCGCAGGCCGGTGCGCCGTGGGGCCCGGACCCGGCGTACCCGCAGCAGCCGCAGGGCCCGGGGGAGCCCGCGTACGGCTACCCCCCGGCGCCGGGGCAGCCGCAGAGCCCGGACCAGCCGCAGGGCCAGTCCCCGGCGGGCCGGCCGGAGCCGGGCCGGTCGCCGAGCCCGCAGCAGTCGGGGCAGGCCGGGTACGGGTACCCGGCCGCGCCGGGGCAGCAGGCGCCCGGGCATGTGGTGGGGCCCGGTTACGAGGGGCCGGGGGAGCCGCACGGGTACGGCTACCCGCCGCTGCCCGAGGCGGCCACGCAGTACATCCCGCCCGTCCCGGCCGCGCCCGCGCCTGACGAAGGGGCCACCCAGTACATCCCGCCGGTCCCGGCCGGTCCTGCGCACGGTGAGGCCGCCACGCAGTACATCCCGCCGGTCCCGGCCGCGCCTGCGCACGGTGAGGCGGCCACGCAGTACATCCCGCCGGTCCCGGCCGCGCCCGCGCACGGTGAGGCGGCGACGCAGTACATCCCGCCGGTACCGGCCGGTCCTGCGCACGGTGAGGCGGCCACGCAGTACATTCCGCCCGTCACCGACGGGTTCGACGCGCTGTTCCGCGGGGACGGCGCCGACGCCGGGCACACCCAGCACCTGCCGCCCGTGCAGGAGCCGGTGCTGCGGCAGCCGCCGCCGCGGGGCTATCCGCCGCGCGGGCAGCGGCCCGTACCGCCCCAGGCGCAGGCCCAGCCCCAGCAGTTCCAGCAGCACCCGCAGTACGCGCCGCCCCCGCCCCCGCCCCCGCCGGAGGCGCCCCGGCGCGTGCCGGCCGGCGTGATCGCCGCCGTCGTCATCGGCCTGGCCGTCGTCGGGCTCGGCGTCGGCGCGCTGCTCAGCGACGGCAAGGCGCAGAACAACGACCCCGCTGCGGCAGCGGCGACCCCCAGCGCCGGCAGCTCGGCCGCGGCCGCCGGCGAGGCGCCCGTGGACCCGGCCCGGGCACAGGCCGTCCAGCTGGACAAGCTCCTCGCGGACAGCAACGACAGCCGCGCCGCAGTGATCCGGTCCGTCGACGACATCAAGGGCTGCCGCAACCTCGGCCAGGCGGCGACCGACCTGCGCGACGCCGCCCGCCAGCGCGAGGAGCTCGTCACCCGTCTCCAGGACCTGAAGCTGGACCAGCTCCCCGACAACGTGAAGCTGGCCGCCTCGCTCACCAAGGCCTGGCAGTCCTCCGCGGCCGCCGACAACAGCTACGCGGCCTGGGCGGACGACACCGCCGGCGACAAGAAGGGCTGCAAGGACGGGCAGGCCAAGAACACCGGCAACGCCGCCGAGGGCAACAAGGCGAGCGGCGAGGCGACGAAGGCGAAGGAGTCGGCCGCGACCCTCTGGAACGCGGTCGCGGCCAAGTACAGCCTCACCAAGCGGGACAAGTCCCAGCTCTAGGGAGTGTCGTCAAAGTAGCGTCGGCCGCCCGGAAGGGCGGGGCTGGCGGGGGCTGGTGCGTGCGCTCGCAAGGCGGAGGAGGGAAGCGACGCGGTGGGGGCACCTCCCAGCGGTAGCTGGGGGACGTCGTTGACCGACGACAACGCGGCGAGCGTGCGTGCCAGCCCCCGCCAGCCTGGGGGCACCTCCCAGCGGTAGCTGGGGGAGGGACTTTGACGACACGACCCAGGGACCCCAGAGCAGAGCGCCTACGCCGCGCGGGGCGCCTGCTCCAGGGTCTGGGTCATGTCCATCGACTGCTCGCCCTGCTGGGCGACGAGCCGGCCCGCCTGGACGATCTGGAAGTTGACCCGCCCGTTCACCATGCGCGGGAAGCCGGGGACGGCGCGCATGTCCTTGTAGCGCCAGCTCAGGTCCGGGGTCAGCCCGCCGGTCTTCACCGGCTCCGACTGGTTCAGCGCTCGCGCCACCTTGCGCGCCGTGATGTCCTCGCCGGACTTGAACCGCTTCAGCGTCTCGCTGAGCACGGTGTACGCGATCCAGGTGGTCTGCGTCCCGCTGTCGTCCGCGTCCACGGCGTCGTTGCCGAACGCGTGCTCGGAGATCACCTTCCGCATCTGCTCCCACAGCGGATCGGTCGACACCGGGTACCAGCTGGTGAGGTACGCGCCCTCGAAGGGGCTCTCCTTGCCGCCGGTGCGGTCGACCACGGCCTGGCTGACACTGCCCAGCACGGAGGAGATCTGCGGGTTCTTGTGCTTGTCGTCGACGCGGCGGAAGGCGTCGAAGAACGTCTCCGTGCGTTCGCCGAGGACGGCCGTGACGCAGCCCTTGTCCTTGCCGCCGGAGGAGTCGGCGAGCGCCTCGCGGGCCTGCGGCGTGTAGTCCGCCGAGTCCTCGGCGGCCCGGATGTCGTTGGCGTCGGGCATCTTGTTGGCCTTGAGCCCGGCGTTGAGCAGGAGCGGCATGGAGTCGCCCGCGAGGGTGTCCGGGCGGACGACGGCCACCTGGCTGCAGGCCCGGCCCAGCTGGTGCCCGGCGCCGGCGAGGAGCACGGGCTGACCGCCGTTGACGGGGTAGGAGAAGGGGCTCTGGAACTCCTCGGAGGAGACCCCGTACCCGCCGATGAAGGGGATGCCCTCGCTCTCCAGCGGGGCCATGAAGGCGCGCCCGTGCTGGCTGTACGAGCCGACGACCGCGACGGCCTTCTCGCTGATGGCCTTGCGGGCGCAGTCGGCGGCGCCGTTCGCGGTGTTCTTCTCGTTGCAGGTCAGTACGCGCAGTTTGTGACCGTTGATGCCGCCCTTGGAGTTGACCCAGGCCTCATAGGCCTTGGCCATGCCGGGCATGCCGGGCATGTTGGTCGCCTGGGTGCCCTCCGGCGCGAAGGTCATGACCGTGATGGTGCCCCCGGAGCCCCCCGGGCCTCCGGGGAGCACCCCGCATCCGGCGGCGAGACACGTGCCCATCGCCGTTGCCAGCAGAGTGCGGGAAAAGGATGCCGTGCGTCGCCAATCGGTCATGTCCATGCACACTTCCTCCTCAGGGGTAACTGGAAAGTGAGATGGACACAACAAAGAGTGACGCGAAGGTGAATTGCAGGGAGTGGTTGCGCACGGGCGCTTCAAGATCGCGCAAGCCGTGAACGTACGATCGAAAGCGTGACATTCGCCCAAGGTTCGAAGAACTCTTCCCGCCGCGGCGGCCGCTCCTCCACCATGGGCGGCATGCCCTTGAACGACATGCCGTGGTGGCGCTGGCGCAGCAACGTGCGCTCGGCGCTTCACATGCTTTCCGACCCGGTCTTCCACGAGGAGACCTGGCTCGCCGGTGTCGAGGGGTACGGGGACGTCACCGACGCCGTGTACCGGCTCGTCGAGGACACCTGGCTCGACAGCTGGTCCGCCGAGAAGTACGTCGGCACGATCTTCCGCGACTCCCAGGAGGCCGCGCTCGTGGACCTCGCGGTGCTGCGGGTGCTGCGGATCCTGCACCAGGTCGGGCCCGACGCCCCCGTCTCCGCCTACCTCGAGCACCATGCCTGGCCCGAGGCGGTACGCGCCGCGCGCGAGGCGCACGTACGGCTCGCGACCGCGGACGGGGACGAACCGGACAGCGCGCCGCAGTCGCTGGAACTGCTGAGGATCCTGACCCGCGCGGTGTGAAAGGCTGTGGGGTCATGAGCGACGACCCGCAGCCCCAGGCCCCCCAGCAGTACGTACTCACCCTGTCCTGCCCCGACAAGCAGGGCATCGTGCATGCCGTGTCCAGTTATCTGTTCATGACCGGATGCAACATCGAGGACAGCCGTCAGTTCGGCGACCACGACACCGGCCTCTTCTTCATGCGGGTCCACTTCTCGGCCGACGCTCCGGTGACGCTGGACAAGCTGCGGGCCAGCTTCGCCGCCATCGGGGACTCGTTCCGGATGGAGTGGCAGCTCCACCGCTCCGACGACCGCATGCGGATCGTGCTGATGGTGTCGAAGTTCGGGCACTGCCTGAACGACCTGCTGTTCCGTACGAGCATCGGCGCGCTGCCGGTGGAGATCGCGGCGGTGGTCTCGAACCACACCGACTTCGCCGATCTGGTCCGCTCGTACGACGTCCCCTTCCACCACATCCCCGTCACGAAGGACACGAAGGCGGCGGCGGAGACGCAGCTGCTGGAGCTGGTGCGGGCCGAGAACGTGGAGCTCGTGGTGCTGGCGCGGTACATGCAGGTGCTGTCGGACACCCTGTGCAAGGAGCTGAGCGGGCGGATCATCAACATCCACCACTCCTTCCTGCCGAGCTTCAAGGGCGCGAAGCCGTACCACCAGGCGCATGCGCGCGGTGTGAAGC
The DNA here is from genome assembly GCF_055579465.1 of Streptomyces sp. NPDC032745. NCBI lineage: Bacteria > Bacillati > Actinomycetota > Actinomycetes > Kitasatosporales > Streptomycetaceae > Streptomyces > Streptomyces sp. NPDC032745. The sequence goes on from NZ_JBVING010000006.1 coordinate 145,071, forward strand.
TGATCGGCGCGACCGCGCACTATGTGACGGCCGACCTCGACGAGGGCCCGATCATCGAGCAGGAGGTCGAGCGGGTGGGCCACGAGGTGACGCCGGACCAGCTGGTGGCGATCGGGCGGGACGTGGAATGCCAGGCGCTGGCGCGGGCCGTGAAGTGGCACAGCGAGCACCGCGTACTCCTGAACGGCACCCGCACGGTCGTCTTCGCCTGACCCCGGGGGCTCCGCCCCGAGCCCTTCCTCCCGGGCTCAGCCCCGTCCCGTTGCTCCGCGGGGCTCCGCCCCCGCGCCCACGCCTCAGCGTTCGGGCCGCCGCCCGGCACATCCGGCCCGCCGGCGTTTGAGGCGCGGGGTCCGGGGCGGAACCCCGACACACGGCCTGCGGGGCCGCACCGGGCGCTGCCCGAGCCGGTGCCCCGACCGCCCGGCAGCGCCACACCCGGTGCCCTGATCGGCGCCGGAGGCTAGAGGCGGCTCAGGGAAGCTGCTGCGAAGAGGACGTCGCGGATGGCTTCGCGGTCGCCGTGTTGGCCCACCGCGGCTTCCTCCGGGGAGATGTGGCCCGCAGCCAGCTGGCAGAACTCGGCGCCGTCCAGTGCGATCTGCGCCACCGTGTGCTCCGGCGACGGCTTCGCGGCCGGGGAGTCCAGCGCGATGTCCCAGCTGCCGCCGCCCGCGCCCTCGATCTCCAGGTGCAGGGTCCGGCCGGGGGCGCCCGCCGCGACCAGGCCGCGGGCCGGGGCGGCCAGGCCCGCCCGGCGCCGGTGGGCCAGCGCACTCGGCAGCAGCCGCGCCGCCAGGTCGATCATCCGGTTCAGGTGCGGCCCCGACGGCGGGTCGTACGGGTAGTCCACCGCCTCCGCGATGTCCCACGCATGCACCCAGCACTCGAAGGCCCGCTCCAGGAACGCGTCCCCGAGCGGCAGCGCGAAGGCCCCGTAGTCCACCGACAGCTGCCCCACGCCCCGCCCCGCGAACGACACCGTCCGCACCAGCGTGTGGCCCTGCTCCCGCCACGGCTCGCGGATCTGCCGGGTGAGGGGCTGCGCGGCGGACTTCCAGTAGTGCTCCGTACGGCCCGTCGCGTCCGACGGCGCCTCCGGGCCGAGCGGATCGTCCAGGCCCAGCGCCGCCGCGACCATCCCGTCCACCGTGAGCAGGTGCCCGATCACCCCGGCCACCGTCGTCCGGCGCGACTGCCGCCGCTCCTCCTCGAACCACTTCAGCCGTACCGGGGTCTGCCACTCCGAGTCGCCGAAGTCCCGCAGCAGCGCGTCGAGCCGCGCCGTCTCCGTGTCGTACGGGCTCGCCCACACCGGCACCGGGATCCGGGCCGGCCGCTTGCCGAGGCAGTCCTCCAGCACCCGCGACCGCAGCAGCGGCTTGAGGTCGAGGCTCTCCTCCGGGTGCAGCAGGCCCACCGCGTCACGCAGCCGCAGCGCCTCCTCGGCACAGGGCGCGCACTCGGTGAGGTGGTCCTCCACCGCCTGGGTCTCCTCGGCGGAGCACGCCGCGAGCGCCCACGCGCCGAGCAGGGACTTCAGTACGGCATGCGACCGCGGCGGTGGCTGCGGCGCAGCCACCGGCTGAGGCTGAGGCTGAGGCAGCGGTAGCGGCAGCGGCTCCGGTGCGTGCCGCGGGTCGAGGTCGTCGGCGGCCCCGCGCGGACCCGGTATGCGCGGCGGACCGGCGGGGCGCTGCTCGTCGTATCCGTCGGCGGGCGGGTCGGCGGGGCCGTTCATCGGGGCGTTCCATATCCGGGCGGGCCGTATCCGGGCGGTGCGGCGTCCTCTTGCGGGAGGGCGTTGGCGGTCGACAGCAGCTGCAGCCCGAGGCGCAGCCGGCGCCGGGCCTCGTCCTCGCTGATCTGCAGGTCGGCGGCGGCCTGCCGGTAGTCGCGGCGTTTGAAGTACGCGAGTTCCAGCGCGGCCCGCAGCGGTGCGGGCATGGACGTGACGATGTAGTCCGCGCGGGCGGCGGCGCTGGCGCTGCGCACCTTCTGCTCGAGCTCCTCGCGCGAGCCGCGACCCAGTTCGGCCTGGCGCAGCCGGGCCACGGCCTGGCCCTGGGTGATCCGGGCGACCCAGGACCGCATGGAGCCCTGCTTGGGGTCGTACGCGTCCGGGTTCTCCCAGATGTAGCCGAACACTTCGCGGGTGATCCGGTCCGCGGCCTTCTCGTCGCCGAGGACCCGGTGCGCCAGGCTGTGCACGAGCGAGGCGAAGCGGTCGTACAGCTCTCCGAGCGCGGCGGCCTCGCCGCGGGCGAGGCGCTGCTGCATGCGGCGGTCCCAGCGCGGTGGTACGTCCTTCGGCATAACTGCCCCCAGCCGTGTGTCGACGCATCGAATGTAATGGGCACCGGCGGGTTCGCGCCCGTTTTGGGGGAACCGGGCCCTGGAAGTGTGCCCTGCGTGATAGTCGGGTCGCGGGGTGTGAACGGTGGGGCGTGCCGCGGCACATGGGCACAGGCGTACGCGCCCCACCACGCTCCCCGTGCGCGGGTTCGATGCGGCCACCTGCTTGACGACTTCGCTTAACGGGCAGGCCACGTAGGCCTTACGCTCCTGCCTTGTCTTGAACTGCACCCCACCGCACATGTGAAGGCGGAACGCCGAATATGGACAGCGCAGAATACGAGCGCAAGATCGCCGCCCGATTCGCCACCTTCGACCAGGACGGGAACGGATATATCGACCGGGAGGATTTCAGTGCGGCCGCGAAGGCGGTGCTGGCCGAATTCGGCACCACCGCGCGGTCGGACAAGGGCCAGGCCGTCTTCGCAGGTGCGGAGGCGTTCTGGCAGGGGATGGCCGGGATCGCGGACGTCGACGGGGACCAGCGGGTGACCCGGGAGGAGTTCATCACCGGGGCGGCGAAGCGGCTGCGGGACAACCCGCAGCGGTTCGCGGAGATCGCGCGGCCGTTCCTGCACGCGGTGATCGCGGTGGCGGACGAGGACGGCCACGGCCCGACGCCGGCGGCGGCGGTCCGCGTCCTGCGCGCCCTGGGCACTCCGGCCGAACTGGCCGGCCAGGTGGCGACGGCCCTGGACGGCGACGGCGACGGCCGCATCGCGGAGGAGGAGATCCTGGCGGCCTTCGCGGGCTACTGCGGGGTCGAGGCGCCGGACGTGTAGCCCGCACGTCCGGAACCCGGATCACCGTGCGGCCGATGCGCCGCGCGGCGGTCCGGAAGGCAGGCCCCGGACAGCCTTTAAGGGCTGTCCCGTAATCCCCGGCGGGCGCACGACGACAGCTACGGCGCCTCGCCGCGTTGTCGGAACGCCCGCATACGCCCGGTATGAGGACGCTCCTCGGCCTTGCGATGCACCGCATCTGACGCCGCGCGCTGATCCACCGGGGATTACGGGACAGCCCTCAGGCGAAGCGTTCGCGGAGCTTGTACTTCAGGACCTTGCGGAGGGCGTCGTTGCGGGGGAGTGCGTCGACCAGTTCCAGTTGTTCGGGGAGTTTGTGGGGGGACAGGCCCTGGGCGCGCAGGTGTGCCGTCAGTTGCGGCAGGGTCAGGGGGGCCGCGCCCGCCGGCTGTTCCACCACCGCGCAGACGCGTTCGCCGCGCTCCGGGTCCGGGAGGCCGATCACGGCCGCATCGCCGACGCCCGGGAGCAGGTGCAGGAGGTCCTCGATCTCCTTCGCGGAGATGTTCTCGCCCTTGCGGATGATCACGTCCTTGCTCCGGCCGGTGAGGACGAGGTAGCCGTCCCGCGTCAGGTGGCCGAGGTCGCCGGTGATCAGGTAGCCGTCGGCGTCGAAGGGGTCCGCCGGGGTGTCCCGGTTGAGGTAGCCCCGGCAGACCGCCTCGCCCCGCAGCCGGACCTCGCCGTCCGTCTCGGGGGGCAGTGCGGCCCCGTCCGCGGTCGTGATGCGGATCGACATGCCCGCCGGGGGGCGGCCCTCCGTCGTGGCGAGGTGCTCCGGGGTGTCGTCGGGGGCGCCCATGGTGATCATCGGGACCTCGGTCATGCCGTAGCCGTGCGTGAGCTGGCAGCCCAGTTCGCGGACGACCGCGTGGTAGATCTCCGGCGGCTTCGGGGCGCCGCCGCCCGCGAGCAGGCGCAGGGTGGGGATGAGCCGTACGTCCGGGTCCTTGCGCTGTTCCGTCAGGAACATCGAGTAGAACGCCGTCGAACCGCCGGCCACCGTGACCCCGTGGCGCCGGTAGCCGGCCAGCGCGTCCGGCATCGCGAACTTCTCGAACAGCACCGCCGGGAAGCCGTACAGCAGCAGCATCACCGTGTAGTCCGGGCCCGCGATGTGCGCGAAGGGGAAGGCCATCGAGCCGACGTCCGCCGGGCTCAGGTGCAGGGCGTGGGCCAGGCAGGAGCCGCCCGCGATCAGTGAGCGGTCGGTGTGCAGGACGCCCTTGGGGTCCGAGGTGGTGCCGGAGGTCCAGTAGATCCACCGGACGTCCGTCCCGTTGCCGGGCGGTGGGGGGAGTACGGCAGGATCGCCCGTCGGCAGGGCTTCGTACGCCTCGAAGACGCCGCGCGCGCCGAGCCGCCCGGCCATCGCCGTGTGGTCGAAGCCCCGCCAGACGCCCGGGACGGCGAAGAACTCGGCCTTGGACTCGCGCAGCGCGAAGCCCACCTCGCGGTCCCGGTAGAAGGGGATCACCGGCGTCTGGACGGCCCCGATCCGGGCCAGGGCGAGGGAGAGCAGGACCGTCTCGATCCGGGTGGGCAGCTGCCAGGCGACGACCGTGCCGGGCCGCACGCCCCTCCCGTACAGGCCTGCCGCGACCTGCTCGGCGCGGTCGCGGAGCTCGGCGAAGGTGAGCGTCCGGTCGTCGGCGGGGTCGTCGGCCGCCTCGATCAGGACCGGGGCGCCGGGGCTCAGCTCGGCCCGCCGTACGACCAGCTCCCAGAGGGTGGGGGACTGGCCGAGCCGTATCGCGATGTCCCTGCTGTCCGCCATCCCAGCCTCCCGTAGCTGACGGTGAGTCAGATCCAGCGGAGAGCGTAGGGCTCCGGCGCTTGTCGGTCCAGGGGTGGCGGAGCTAGCTTGGAGGCGAAATCATTTCTGACGATCCATCAGATTCACTCAGGCATTCATCCGGCTTGCGGCGAGGGGACACCATGGAACTGCCTCGGATCATCAGCGTCGACGACCACGTCATCGAACCCGCGCACCTCTTCGACGTCTGGCTGCCGGCCAAGTACCGCGACCGCGGGCCCAAGGCGCTCACCGCCGGCATCGGCGAGCTCGAGTACACGGGCGGCAAGTACGTGATCTCCATGGACCCGGCCGGCCCGCCGACCGACTGGTGGATCTACGAGGACCTGAAGTTCCCGTACAAGCGCAACATCGCCGCCGTCGGCTTCGACCGCGACGACATGACCCTCGAGGGCATCACCCGCGAGGAGATGCGCCGCGGCTGCTGGGACCCCAAGGCGCGCCTCGCCGACATGGACCTCAACCACGTCGAGGCCTCGCTGTGCTTCCCGACGTTCCCGCGCTTCTGCGGGCAGACCTTCGCGGAGGCCCACGACAAGGAGGTCGCCCTCGCCTGCGTGCGCGCCTACAACGACTGGATGGTCGAGGAGTGGTGCGGCGACAGCGGCGGCCGGCTGATCCCGCTGTGCATCATCCCGCTCTGGGACATCGGCCTGGCCGTCGCCGAGATCCGCCGCAACGCCGCCCGCGGGGTGCGCGCCGTGACCTTCTCCGAGATCCCCACCTACCTCGGGCTCCCCTCCATCCACTCCGGCTACTGGGACCCCTTCTTCGCCGTCTGCCAGGAGACCGGGACCGTCGTCAACATGCACATCGGGTCCAGCTCCCAGATGCCGGCCGCCTCCCCCGACGCGCCGCCCGCCGTCCAGGCCTCGCTCAGCTTCAACAACGCCATGGCCTCGATGATGGACTTCCTGTTCAGCGGGGTGCTGGTGAAGTTCCCGACGCTGAAGCTGGCCTACAGCGAGGGCCAGATGGGCTGGATCCCGTACGCCCTCGAGCGCGCCGACGACGTGTGGCAGGAGCACCGCGCCTGGGGCGGGGTCCGCGACCTGATCCCCGAGCCGCCGTCCACGTACTACTACCGGCAGATGTTCTGCTGCTTCTTCCGCGACAAGCACGGCATCGCCTCGCTCGACGTCGTCGGCCGCGACAACGCCACCTTCGAGACCGACTACCCGCACGTGGACTCGACCTTCCCGCACACCAAGGAGGTCGCCCTCGACCACGTGAAGGGGCTGGACGACGAGACGGTCTACAAGCTGATGCGCGGCAACGCCATCCGCATGCTGGGCCTGGACCTCGTCTGATGGATCTGACCCACACCGACGAGGAGCAGGAGTTCCGCGCCCGGCTGCGCGCATGGCTCGCCAAGGTGCTGCCCGAGCTGCCCGCCAGGCCGTCCCCCGACGACTGGCCCGGCCGCCGCGCCTACGACGCCGGCTGGCAGCGCCGGCTGTACGACGCCGGGTACGCCGGGCTGCACTGGCCGCTCGACGCGGGCGGGCGCGGGGCCACCCCGACCCAGCACCTGATCTTCCTGGAGGAGACCGAGCGCGCCGGGGCCCCGTACGTCGGAGCCAACTTCGTCGGACTGCTGCACGCCGGCCCGACCATCGCCGCCGAAGGCACCGCGGCGCAGCGGGCGCGCTGGCTGCCGCCCGTACTGCGCGGGGACGAGGTGTGGTGCCAGGGGTTCAGCGAGCCCGGCGCGGGCTCCGACCTGGCCTCGCTGCGCACGCGCGCCGTGCGCGACGGCGACGACTACGTGATCACCGGCTCGAAGATCTGGACCTCGCACGCGGAGGTCGCCGACTGGTGCGAACTGCTCGTACGGACGGAGCCCATCAGCGAGGCCGTCCCGAAACACCGCGGGATCTCCTGGCTGGCCATGCCCATGGACGCCCCCGGGGTGACGGTCCGGCCGCTGCGCACCCTCGCGGGGTCGACGGAGTTCGCGCAGATGTTCCTCGACGAGGTCCGGGTGCCCGTCGCGAACCGGGTCGGGGCGGAGAACGACGGCTGGCGCGTCACCATGGTCACCCTCTCCTTCGAGCGGGGGACGGCCTTCGTCGGCGAGGTCGTCGCCTGCCGCCGCACCCTGGGCGGGCTCGCGCGCACCGCGAAGGCGAACGGCCGGTGGGACGATCCGGTGCTGCGGCGCCGGCTCGGGCGGCTGTACGGGGAGTTCGGCGCCCTGTGGCGGCTCACCCAGTGGAACGTGAGCGAGTCCGAGAGGACCGGCGGGGTCCCCGGCACCGGCGGCTCCGTCTTCAAGCTCGCCTACTCGCACGCGCGGCAGGAGCTGTACGACACGGCGGCGGAGGTCCTGGGGGCGGACTCCCTCGCGCTCGACGAGGAATGGGTGCTCGACCGGCTCTCCTCCCTCTCGTACACCATCGCGGCGGGCACCTCGCAGATCCAGCAGAACATCGTCGCCGAGCGGATCCTCGGCCTCCCGAAGGGCCGGTGAGGGCCGTGGACTTCCGGTTGACCGAGGAGCAGCAGGACCTGCGGGCCGGCGTACGGGACCTGCTGGCGGGCCGGTACGGGCGCGAGGCGCTGCGGGCCTCGGTGGACTCGGGCGGAGCCCTGGACCGGGCGCTGTGGCGGGAGCTCGGCGAGGCGGGGTTCTTCGCGCTGCGGCTCCCTGAGGCGGACGGCGGGGTCGGGCTCGGGCTGCCCGAGGCGGTCCTCGTCTTCGAGGAGGCCGGGCGGGTCCTGCTGCCGGGGCCGCTGGTCGCCACGCACCTGGCGGCCGGGACTGTACCGGGGGCGGCGGCGGGGACCGCGGTGGTCACCGCGTTCGACCTGGGCGGGGGCGGCGGGCCGCTGGTGGCCCACCTCGCGGACGCGGACGCGGTGCTCGGTACACCGTTGCTCCCTTCGGGTGAGCCGGTGCGCTCGGCGGACCCCCTCACCCCGCTGCACCGGGTGGCGGCGCCGGGGAGCGCGGCTGCGCCCCACCGCGACGAGGGCGCGCTGCTGACGGCCGCCCTCCAGGCGGGCAGCGCGCTGCGCACGGTGGAGCTGGCGGTCCAGTACGCGCGGGAGCGCGAGCAGTTCGGGCAGCCGATCGGGGCGTTCCAGGCGGTCAAGCACCTGTGCGCGCAGATGCTGGTGCGGGCCGAGGTGGCCCGTACGGCGGTCTACGCGGCGGCGGTCACGGCGGACCCGGCGGAGGTGGCCGGGGCCAAGCTGCTGGCCGACGGGGCAGCCGTGCGCAACGCCCGGGACTGCCTGCAGGTGCACGGCGGGATGGGCTTCACGTGGGAGGCCGATGTCCATCTGCACCTCAAGCGGGCCTGGGTGCGGGCCGAGCAGTGGCGGACGGCGGGGGAGGCGGAGGAACTCCTCGCCCGGGAACTCCTCGCCGGGGAACTCCTCGCCCGGGAACACCTAGCTGGGGAACTCATCGAGGAGGAGCTGCCGATCGCAGGGGGGTAGCTCGCTGTCACGAACGGGGCGGAACGGGGCACGGTCGGGACGGACCGGGACGCATGTCCGATTACAGAGAGTTGATATCGGTTTGTGTCCTTGGCCCGGCTCATTGCGGCCCGGAGTCGGGGGCCTGCTCCGGTACGCTCCCGGGAATGCGAGCGGTTGAGCGGCGTGAGCGTCGCACAGTATGCACCACGCCTACTCCTTCGCGCTGGAATATGCCCGAAGCGCTTGTTGTGGTGACTGTATGTCAACCATGCTGCTCCGCAAGGGGATCACAGTCGGTGATCCCATCCTGTCGCGAGGCGAAGTGTCCGCCGGTTCGGATGGTGTGAGCGGTGCAGGTGCTTCAGGTTCAGCTGGAGGTAGGACCGGATCCCGCCGAGGTCGGCCGGGCCCGCCGCTGGGCGCGGTCCCGGCTGGCCGGGTCGGGCATAGGGGACGACGAGCCGCTCGCCGAGACGCTGATCCTGCTGATCTCCGAGTTGGTCACCAACGCCGTCGTGCACACCGGCTGCCCGGCCGTCCTGCGGATGCTGTTCGGGGAGCCCGGGGTGCGCGTCGAGGTCGCCGACGCCAGCTCCCGCGGCCCGGCCCGGCGGCAGGCCGCCGGGGACGACACGGGCGGGCGCGGGCTGGAGCTGGTGGACGGGCTGGCCGACCGCTGGGGCTGGCAGCACGAGGGCGCGGGCAAGCGGATCTGGTGCGAGATCGACCGTGCCGACAAGCCCGCGGACTGCGCACCCGAGCGGGGTGAAGGCTCGAACAGAGTATGCGGGTCGAAACGGGAACCGCGCGTGTACCTCTAACGAGGTGTTGACGGTTCGTCAACTGTTGATCACCCTTGTACTGAGCGATTCGTCGCGAGGGGACGCCAAGGGCAGACCTTGACGAGTGCGGGTCGTGGGGTGGCGGCTGCCGTGCCGCGCTCGGGGCGTGCACGACCGCGCGCCGCCACCCGCTGGACCGCGCCGCCTTCACCGGGGCGGCGTGACCAGCCCCATCTCGTACGCCTTGATCACCAGTTGCACCCGGTCCCGGGCGTCGAGCTTCGTCAGCAGCCGCGCCACGTGCGATTTCGTCGTCGCCACCGTGATGAACAGGTCCTGTGCGATCTCGCTGTTCGACCGGCCCCGCCCCACCAGGGTCAGCACCTCCTGCTCCCGGCCCGTGATCGCCGGGGCGCGCTCAGGGGCGGGCGCCGGGCCCGCGACGAAGTCGGCTATCAGGCGGCGCGTCACGCCCGGCGCGATGAGGGCGTCGCCGGCCGCGACCACGCGCACCGCCGCGAGGATGTCGTCCAGCGCCATGTCCTTCACGGCGAAACCGCTCGCGCCGGCGCGCAGCGCCCCGTACACGTGGTCGTCCTCGTCGAAGGTGGTCAGGATCAGCACACGGGCGGCGCCGGGGCCGGCCGTGAGCCGGCGGGTGGCCTCGATGCCGTCCATCTCCGGCATCCGGATGTCCATCACCACCACGTCGGGGGCGAGCTCGGCGGTCAGCCGGACCGCCTCGGCGCCGTTCGCGGCCTCGCCCACGACCTCGAGGTCCGGGGTGTCGGCCATCAGGACGCGCAGTCCCGACCGCACCAAGGGCTGGTCGTCGGCGAGCAGTACGCGGACGCTGCTGCTGCCGCTCATCGCTTCTCCTCCCGTTCCCGTACCACGGGCTGTTCCGGCTGTTCCGGCTGCTCCAGGGGCAGGACCGCCGCCACCCGGAAGCCACCGCCGGCCCGCGGCCCGGCCTCGAACCGGCCGTTCAGCAGGGTGGTGCGCTCCCGCATGCCCGTGATGCCGAATCCGGCGCCGGCCGGGCCGTCTTCCGGGATGCCCCGCCCGTCGTCGGTGATCTCCAGGGCCAGTTCCCGGCGCCCGTACGCGACGCCCACCCGGCAGCCGTCGGCGTGTGCGTGCCGGACCACGTTGGTCAGCGACTCCTGCACGATGCGGAACGCAGCCAGCTCGATGTCGGCCGGCAGTGGCCGCCGCTCCCCGGCCCACACCACGTCCACGGGTACGCCCGTATCGCTCGCGGTGGCCGCGGCCAGCCGCTCGATGCCGTCCAGGCCCGGCGCGGGCGCCGCCGACACCGGATCGCTGCGGCGCAGGGCGACCAGTGTGCGGCGCAGGGCGGCGAGGGTCTCGCGGCTGGTGGCCTCGATGGCCTGCAGCGCTTCGCGGGCCTGCGCGGGCTGCGTCCCGATGACCCGGCTGCCGACCCCGGCCTGGATGGCGATCACGCCGATGCTGTGGGCGACCATGTCGTGCAACTCGCGGGCGATGCGCAGCCGCTCGTCGGTGAGGGCCTGCTCGGTGGCGATGGCCTGCGCCTGCGCGGCGGACTCGCGGCCGCGCCGTACGGAGTCCCCCATCAGCCAGGCAAGGACGACGATCGGCAGCTGGCTCTGGGTGAGGACGCGGGCGGAGCCGGTCACGGGCAGGGCGAACTGGGCGGTGAGCAGCAGCAGGACGGTGATGCTCACGGCCGACAGGGTCACCCCGCGCGACCGGCTGGCCGCGACCACGCCGAGCGCCACCGCGGCGGGCAGCACCATGGCGAGGGTGAGCGCGGGCGTGTGGCCGAGGAAGAGCATCAGGTACGTGCCGAGGAGCATCAGGGCGAGGGTGGTGAGCGGCGCCCGCCGCACCAGGAGGACGCCGGTCGGCACGCCGATGATCGCGAGGAGCGGCCCCACTTCGAAGATCCGGCCCCCGAAGCCGAGGGGTACGCGAAACGCGAGGTTCGACAGCACGAGGGTGCCCAGCCCGGCGCCCGCCCAGAGGGCCGCGGTCTGCCACCGGATGGCGGGCCGGCCCCCGGCCGTCTGCCCTGATGAGGTGTCCATGCCGCGACCCTAACGACCGTACGCGGCACCGGCATCGGCCTGCGGGATGCATCCCGCAGGAGGGTGTGGGGCCCGGTGGTAACGAGGCATTCCGCTTCGAGGACAATTGGGTACGCACCGATGTTACTCAGCAGTAGGAGCAAGCGCGTTGAACCAGGACAGGCGTCGCCAGGCCGAGGAATTCCTGCAGCCCGACGAGCAGTTGATCGCCGTATGTGCCTGCGAACCGGGTCCGGGCGTGCCGAGCCCTCCGGAGGACCTGCTCGCGCCGCCGGAGCCGGCGGCGCTCGGCCGGCGGATCGAGGAGAAGCTCCCGCGCTCCCTCCAGCAGCTCTTCAAGGCCCGCTCGCACGATCCGCGCCGGGAATCGGCCGACCGGATCCCCGGCCCGGCGGACGGCAAGGGCATGGAGGGCGGCTGGCAGAGCGCGGCCGGCCGGTTCCTGATCAGCCGCGCCGGCGCGTACGGCTCGGCGACGGACGTCCTCGTGGTGACGGACCGGCGCTGGTTCGCCCTGACGGACGTCTCGCCGCTGTGGCAGTCGACGCCCGAGATGAAGCAGTACTGGGAGGTCCCGCGATCGGCGATCACCGTCGTCCGCGCGAACGCGACGGGCCTGCTCCAGAAGGGCCGTATGAACATCGAGTTCGCCGACCTCTCCTGGGTCACCGTCGCGGCCCTGACCCCCGCCGAGGCCCCCGCCTTCGCAGCAGCCGCAGCCCGCTACCGCTGACGGGGCCGCCGCCGTGATGGGCGGCAGGGCGGTGGCAGCGCAATCTCGCCTCAACTGATGGAGGGTTGAGGCGAGTTGCGCCCACATCGCGCTGTCAGAGGACGGCCACCGGGGCGACCGGGGTGCCGACGCCTCCGACGAAGGGCTCCGGCATGGCCGAGAGGAAGAAGCTGTACCGGTTTTCTTCTGCACAGGCTGTGGACAACTTTTCGAGGTTCCAGTTCTGGCCCTGGTGCATGCCCATCTCCACCAGGTCCAGCGCGTGCACCGGCAGCCACAGGTTCTCGATCTCCGGCGGGAAGATCTCGAAGGTCAGGGTGTCATTGGCGACGGCCGCCACGTCCCGCGCGTGGAACCACTCCGGCGTACGGACGGACAGTCCGGGCGACGGGAAGCCGTAGCCGTGCTTGTCGCCCGCCAGGTAGACCTGGATCTGGCCGGTGCGGACCAGGACGATATCCCCGGCCCGGACGGTGACCCCGCCGAACTCCTCCGCCTCCGCCAGGTCCTCGGGGGTCACCGCGTGGCTCCCCGGCAGCCGGTCCAGGCCCTTGGCGCGGGCCACGTCCAGCAGGACGCCCCGCGAGAGGATGGGGGTGGCCTTGTCGATGCCGCTGAACTCGGCGCGGGCGTGTGCGGTGATCGTGGACGCGGGGCGGCCGTTGTAGATGCGGCCCGAGTGCGAGACGTGCGTCAGGGCGTCCCAGTGGGTGGCCGACTGGAGGCCCATCGTCACGGCGTCGTCGCTGCACGCCACCGTGCCCGGCCCGAAGAGCTCCTGGTTGATCTGCACCATCGTGTGCAGCGGGTTGACCCGCCCGGGGATCAGCCCCGCCTGCACCCCGTCCTCCTTCAGGGGGAGCGCCAGGGGGATCCGCAGGCCGGTGCGGACCTCGGCGGCAGCCGCCCGTACCACCTCCGCCGTGATCAGGTTCAGGGTGCCGACCTCGTCGTCGGCGCCCCAGCGCCCCCAGTTGTTGATGCGCTTGGCGATGTCGTGGAACTCGGGGGGCATGCCCATGGATCTCATCAGCTCCTTGTGGATGCGAGACGAACTGGGGCTTGTGCTCTCGTATCTGACTGCCCATAGAATCTAACGGTCCGTCAGAAAATGGGGAAAGGGGTCGGGCGTGGGGAACTTCTTGGCCGGCAAGGTCGTGGCCGTCACCGGCGCGGGCCGGGGCATCGGGCGGGCCGTGGCACTCGCCGCGGCCGCCGAGGGCGCCAAGGTCGTCGTCAACGACTACGGCGTCGGCATCGAGGGCGGGGAGCCGACGAGCGAGATAGCCGACGGCGTGGTGAAGGAGATCCAGGCCGCCGGTGGCGAGGCCGTCGCCGTCGCCGACGACATCTCCACCATGGCGGGCGGCCAGCGCATCGTCGACACGGCCCTTGCCCGGTACGGCCGCATCGACGGCGTCGTGTGCGTCGCCGGCATCCTGCGCGAGCGGATGCTGTTCAACATGTCCGAGGAGGAGTGGGACCCGGTCGTCGCCACCCACCTCAAGGGCACCTTCACCGTCTTCCGCGCCGCGTCCGCCGTCATGCGCCGCCAGGGCTCCGGCACCCTCATCGGCTTCACCAGCGGCAACCACCAGGGCTCCGTCGCCCAGGCCAACTACAGCGCCGCCAAGGGCGGGATCATCTCCCTCGTCCGCTCCGCCGCGCTCGGGCTGGCCAAGTACGGGGTCACCGCCAACGCCGTCGCACCCGTCGCCCGCACCCGCATGTCGGCGAACGTCCCCATGGAGCTCAAGGAGATCGGCGAGCCCGAGGACGTCGCGGCGCTCGTCACCTACCTGCTCTCCGACAAGGCCGTCGCCGTCGCCGGCGAGAGGATCACCGGGCAGGTCTACACGATCGCCGGCCCGAAGATCGCCGTCTGGGCGCAGCCGCGCGAGCTGCGCGCCGGTTACGCCGAGGGCTCCTGGACCCCCGAGAAGATCGCCGACTTCCTGCCCGGGACGGTGGGCACCGACCCGATGCCGATGCTCGCGCAGCTGGAGGCCATGGCCAAGGCGGCGGCCGCCAAGGACCGCCCCAACGCGTAGGGGAGCCCGGACGACATGGACTTCAGCTTCGGGGCCGAGGACGAGGAACTGCGCGCCCGCGCCCGGGCCTGGCTCACCGAGCACCTCGTGGGCCCGTACGCGCAGGCCCTCGGTCTCGGCGGGCCCGGCAGCGAGCACGAGGGGGTCGACGCCCGGCGCGCCTGGGAGCGCGAGCTCGGCCGCGGCGGCTGGATCGGCCAGGGCTGGGAGGCCGAGGGGTACGGCAACCGGCGGCTCTCCCTCACCGGCCAGGTCGTCTGGGCCGAGGAGTACGCGGCGCTGCGCGCCCCCGGCCGGGTCGGCCACATCGGGGAGAACCTCCTCGCGCCGACCCTGATCGCGTACGGGTCCCCCGACCAGCGGGACCGCTTCCTGCCCGGCATCGCGCGCGGCGAGGAGCTGTGGTGCCAGGGGTACAGCGAGCCGGGCGCCGGATCGGACCTCGCGGGGATCCGTACGACGGCGGTACGGGACGCCGCCGACGGCCTGTTCCGCGTCACCGGGCAGAAGATCTGGACCTCGCTGGCCCGGGACGCGGACTGGTGCTTCGTGCTGGCCCGGACTGAGCCCGGGTCCCGGCGCCACCACGGGCTGTCCTTCCTGCTCGTACGGATGGACCAGCCGGGGCGGGTCGACGTCCGGCCGATCCGCCAGATGTCGGGGACCTCGGAGTTCAACGAGGTGTTCTTCGACGGGGCGGTGGCGGCGGAGGCCGTCGGCGGGGAGGGCAACGGCTGGACGGTGGCCATGGGCCTGCTCGCCCTGGAACGCGGGGTCTCCACTCTGGTCCAGCAGATCGGGTTCGCGGCGGAGCTGGAGCGGGTGCTCGGGGCCTACGTGGCTGCGGGCGCGGCCCCGGGCGCGGCCTCCGGTGCCGGGGACCCCGTACTGCGCGAGCGCCTCGTACGGCAATGGGCCGAGCTGCGCACGATGCGCTGGAACGCCCTGCGGACGCTGGGCACCGCCGCGGACCCGGGTGCGCCGAGCGTGGCCAAGCTGCTGTGGGGCGGCTGGCACCGGCGGCTCGGCGAGCTGGCGGTGGCGGTCCGCGGAGCCGCGGCCTCCGCCGGGCCGGCGGCGTGGGCGCCCGGCCTCCCGTACGAACTCGGACTCGACGAGGAGCAGCGCCTGTTCCTGTTCACCCGCGCCGACACGATCTACGGCGGCTCGGACGAGATCCAGCGGAACATCATCGCCGAGCGCGTGCTCGGCCTGCCTAAGGAGCCCAGGTGAGAGGCGTCGTGTTCGACGGCAAGCAGGCCCAGGTGGTCGAGGACCTCGAGATCCGCGACCCGGGGCCGGGGGAGGTGCTGGTCGCGATCGTGGCGGCCGGGCTGTGCCACAGCGACCTCTCGGTGATCGACGGGACGATTCCGTTCCCGCCGCCGGTGGTGCTGGGGCACGAGGGCGCGGGGGTGGTGGAGGCGGTCGGGTCCGGAGTGACGCACGTGGCGCCGGGCGATCACGTCTCGCTGTCGACCCTGGCGAACTGCGGGGCCTGCGCGGACTGCGACCGGGGACGGCCGACCATGTGCCGCAAGGCGATCGGGATGCCGGGGCAGCCGTTCTCGCGGGGCGGGAAGCCGCTCTTCCAGTTCGCCTCCAATTCGGCCTTCGCCGAGCGGACGATCGTCAAGGCCGTCCAGGCGGTGAAGATCCCGGACGACATCCCGCTCACCTCGGCGGCGCTCATCGGCTGCGGTGTCCTGACCGGCGTGGGGGCCGTACTGAACCGGGCCCGCGTGGACCACGGCGAATCGGTGGTCGTCATCGGCACCGGCGGCATCGGGCTCAACGTGCTGCAAGGGGCCCGGATCGCGGGGGCGACCACCATCGTCGCGGTGGACGCGAACCCGGCGAAGGAGGCGGTGGCCCGGCAGTTCGGGGCCACGCACTTCATCGACGCCTCGGCCGTGGCGGACTCCTCGGCGGCGGTCCGCGAGATCCTCCCGACGGGCGCCGACCACGCCTTCGAGTGCGTGGGCAACGTCAAGCTGATCCGCCAGGCCATCGACCTCCTGGACCGGCACGGACAGGCGGTCCTGCTGGGCGTACCGGGCTTCAAGGAGGAGGCCTCGTTCCAGGTCTCGTCCATGTACCTGGACAAGACCATCATGGGCTGCCGCTACGGCTCCTCCCGCCCGCAGCGGGACATCGCCCTGTACGCCGAGCTCTACCGGCAGGGGAAGCTGCTGCTCGACGAACTCGTCACGGAGACCTACCCGGTCGAGGACTTCGCGAAGGCCGTGGACGACGCCCGGCACGGCCGTGTGGCCCGCGGGGTGCTGACCTTCTGACGCCGGCCGGAGCCGGGGACCGCGCCCACCGGCGAGGCCCCCGGCCGAAGGCCGAGCCGTCCCGGCTGCCGGGGCGCCGGATCAGTGGCCGAGGTCGTCGAGGTCGCCGAAACGGCCGAAGCGGCCCTTGTGGAAGAGCAGCGGGTCGCCCTCCCCGGCCGCGCCCATGGCCTCGACCCGGCCGACCACGATCAGGTGGTCCCCGCCGGTGTGCACGGCGTGGATCCGGCAGTCGATCCAGGCGGGCACGGCCTCGAGCTGCGGTGACCCGGTCACGGGGGCGGGGGTGTGGGTGATCCCGGCGAACTTGTCGGCGCCGCTGACGGCGAAGGCCCGGCACAGCCCGCCCTGCTCGGCGCCCAGGATGTTGACGCAGAACACCCCGGCACGGGCGATCCGCGGCCAGGTGGTCGACGTACGGGCCACCATGAACGTGACCAGGGGCGGGTCCAGGGACAGTGACGCGAAGGACTGGCAGGCGAAGCCGGCGGGCCCGTCCTCGCCCTCGGCGGGCGGGGCCGTGATGACGGTGACACCGCTGGCGAAGTTCCCGAGCACGGCCCGGAACTCGGCGGGGCTGACGGGCGCGCGCTCGTCGTCGCCGACGGCCCGCAGCTCGGGGCGCGGCAGCGCATCGACGTGGCCGGTATCCGGGTCCTGCTCCGACGGGGCGGAGGTGGGGGAGCCGACTGACCTGAGGTATCGGACGACGGTGGCCGCCATCCCTGCGTGTCCCATCACGTTCACGATTGAACCTGACGGTCCGTCAGATGGGAAGGGCTGCGGACGGGCGACTCGGGGAGGTGTATCGTCCCCATTGATTGAACGTGTTCAATTGATGGGGTGGGGGCCATGGAGATACCAGAGGCGCACGGGCCGGCGCCGGATCCGGCCGCGCAGGGAGGCAGATGGTCGCGCCTGGCGACCGGGGCGGAGCTGGCCTTCATCGCGCAACTCGTCGTCGCGGGAGCGGTCTTCCTCGCCACCACCGGCATGCGCGACGACCACGAGATCAGCTTCGGAGCCGCTCTCGCCGCCGTGGTTCCCCGGCTGCTCCTCCTGGTGGTCCTGGCCGCATACCTGCACTGGGTGCTGTTCACCCTCCCGGCGATGGCCCTGGCCCGGCTCCTGGGCGGCCGGCGATGGGAGGCGGCCCGGGGGGCGCTCTGGGCGGCGGTCGGGGCCGCCGCACTCACCGCCGCCCACACATGGTGGGTCACTTCCCTCTGGGACGTCCCGTTCGGCTGGACGGCGGCCTGGATCGCGGGCGCCGGGGTGCTCCCGGTGGCGGCGGCCTGGTACGCCCGCCACCGGTGGCTGCGGTGGAGCGGCATGCTGGCCAGGGTCGGCGCCCTCACCGGGATCGCCCTGCTCGTCACCGCGCTCGGCGGCTTCCTCCAGGTGCGGACCGGCTTCCACGCGTACGAGCCGCCGCGGATGGAGCGGAGCCGGTACGTCGGGGAGTGGATCGGCGCCGGCGGTGCGTACCGGCTGAGCCTCCGTGAGAACGGCGAGGCGGAGGCCGGCAACCTGCCGCCGGAGCAGAGGAACCCCGGTCTGTGGGACACCTGCTCGGGGACCGGGACGTGGAAGTTCGAGCCGGAGCGCGATTCCGGCGGCATCTTCCACCGCGGGCCGCGCGATCGCGTCTCGCTCTCGATCGAGGGCTGCAGCTTCGGCGACTGGCAGGTGGCCGGCACGGCCGACCGGCCCGAGCTGTTCTACGTGACCCGCGATCCGGACGACCCCGATGTCACCACCTTGCACCGCCTGTAGCGCGGGCCCGGCGTTCGCCCGTACGGGTGAACCACTGCCCCGGCAGGACCCGTACGCCGGACAGCCCAGGGACAGGTCGGCATCGTGGCCCCCGGCCCGATCCACCCGTCTCCCAGGAGGACCCGCATGCTCGGCACCGACTTCCGTATCGGATCGCCCGTCTGGCTCGACCTCGGCAGCCCCGACACCGACGGCGCCGCCGCCTTCTACAGCTCGGTCTTCGGCTGGTCCTTCACCGCCCTGGGACCCGAGGCCGGCGGGTACGGGTTCTTCCAGGTGGACGGCAAGACCGTCGCAGCGCTCGGGCCGCTCACCGAGGACGGGGCGAAGACCGCCTGGATGGTGCACTTCATGAGCCCGGACGTCCAGGCCACCGTCAAGGCCGTCCAGTCCGGCGGCGGGAAGATCCGGATGGAGCCCACGGACGTCATGGGCGAGGGCTGGCTCGCGCAGGCCACCGACCCGCAGGGCGCCGAGTTCGCCGTCTGGCAGCCCGGGAAGACCGCCGGGCTGGGGCTGGCCTCCGCCGAGAACAGCCTGGTCTGGGCGGAGCTGCACGTACCCGACCCGGCCGCGGCCGTCGGCTTCTACAACGGCGTCTTCGGCTGGCGCAGCCAGGACATGGAGGCGCCCGGGATGACCTACCGCGTGCTCAGCCTCAAGGACGGCGACCAGCAGCAGACCTCGTTCGGCGGGATCGCGCCCATGGGCGAGGGCGCGGGCGGCGGCGTCGAGAAGCCGCGCTGGGTGCCGTACTTCAACGTCGCGGACGTCGACGCCACCGTCTCCGCGGCCAAGGGGAACGGCGGGTCGGTGCTCATGCCCGCGGCGGACGTGCCCGACGTCGGCCGGATCGCATGGGTGGCGGACCCGTACGGCGCGGTGTTCGCCCTGCTGAAGCCCAACCCCGAGATGTGAGCGGCGCGCCGGCTACCGCCCGAGGTACTTGGGTGAGCGGCGCTCCACGAAGCTCGCCACGCCCTCGTTCGCGTCGGCGGTGGTCATGTTGATCTCCTGAGCGGTGGCCTCGGCGGCCAGTGCGGCTGCCCGGCCACCGTCCAGGGAGGCGTTGACCAGCTGTTTCGTCAGCGCGAGGGCGCGGGTCGGGCCCTGCGCGAGGCGCTCCGCCCACTCCCGGGCGGTGGTCTCCAACTCCTCGGCCGGGACGACCCTGTTGACCAGGCCGAGCCGCTCGGCCTCGGCCGCCGGGACGGCGTCGCCGAAGAACATCAGCTCCTTGGCCTTCTGCGGGCCGACCAGGCGCGGGAGCAGGTACGCGCCGCCGCCGTCGGGGACCAGGCCGCGGCGGACGAACACCTCGATGAAGCGCGCCGGTTCGGCGGCGATGACGAGGTCGCAGGCGAGGGCGAGGTGGGCGCCGATGCCGGCGGCCGTGCCGTTGACGGCGGCGAGGACCGGCTTCTCGCAGTCGAGCACGGCGGTGATCAGGCGCTGCGCGCCGAGCCGGATCATGCGGGCCACGTCGCCCGCGACCCTTTCGCCTGTTGCGGCGGGAGCGCCGCGCAGGTCGGCGCCCGCGCAGAAGCCCTTGCCGGTGGCGGTGACGACGACGGCCCGCACGGCGGGGTCGGCGGAGGCTTCGGCGAGGAGGGCGATGACGCGCTCGCGCTGGTCCCAGGTGACGGCGTTCATGGCCTCAGGGCGGTTGAGGGTGATCCACGAGACGCCGCTCTCGATGCGGTGGAGGACTTCGTCGGTGCGGGCGCTGGTCATCGGTTGAACTCCCCTTCGGGGTGCGAGTGGTAGATGCGGGCCGCGGGCGCAGGTTGCCGCTGCGCGGAGCCGTCTCCCGGAGGCTCAGCCGGTACGCAGCGGCGGCTCAGCGGCAGATGGCCAGGGCGTCCAGCGCCACCGCCCCCTGCCCCCGCGGGAGCACCATCAGCGGGTTGATGTCCAGCTCGGACAGCACTCCGCCCAGCTCCAGCGCCATCCGCTGCACCCGCAGCACGACCTCCACCAGCGCGTCCACGTCCGCCGGCGGGGCTCCCCGTACGCCCTCCAGCAGCGCATGCCCGCGCAGCTCGGTCAGCATCGCCCGCGCCTGGTCCTCGCCGAACGGGGGGACCCGTACCGCCGCGTCGTGCAGGACCTCTACCAGGACGCCGCCCAGCCCCACGGTCACCGTCGGGCCGAAGAGGTCGTCCTGCGTGACGCCGACGACCATCTCCACCCCCCGCTCCACCATCTGGCAGACCAGGATGCCGTCGAGCGGGACGTCCTCGTAGCGGGCGATGTCCGTCAGCTCCCGGTACGCGTCGCGGATCTGGCTCGCCGAGGTCAGGCCCATCTTCACCAGGCCCAGCTCCGTCTTGTGCGCGAGCTGCGGCCCCGAGGCCTTCATCACCACCGGGTAGCCGACCAGGCCGGCCGCCCGTACCGCAGCCGCCGCGCTGGTCACGAGCTGCTCGCGGGGGACCCGTATCCCGTAGGCCCGCAGCAGCTGTTTCGCCGCGTGCTCGCTGAGCTGCTGGCCCGGGCGCATGAGCGCCTGCGCCTTGCGGTACGAGGGCGACGGGGTCCGCGGCGCGTCCTCGAAGGGGGAGCGGTAGGCGGAGGTGAACCGGTGGTGGCCGAGGTAGGCGCGGACGGCGGTGATGCAGTTGCCGAACGTACGGAAGGTGGCCACGCGGGAGGAGCCGAGCAGGGTGCTGCGGTAGGCCTCCTCGGTGCCGACCGGGGAGCCCCAGATGACGCAGATCAGCTTGTCGCTCTGCTCGGCGGCGTCCACCAGGTCCTGCGCGAGCCTGTCGCTCATGGGCGGGAAGGGCCCGGTGATCGGGCAGATCAGCACGCCCACCGCCGGATCGGCGAGGATCGTGTCGATGATCTTCCGGCCGCGCCAGTCGCCGACCGGGTGGCCGCCGTTGTCGACGGGGTTGGCGACGTTCAGGTACTCCGGGATCCACTGGTGGAGCTCGTCCTGCCTGGCCTGGGAGAGGGTCGGCAGGACGAGTCCGGCCTCGGTCGCCAGGTCGGAGAAGTGGGCTCCGGTGCCGCCGGAGATGGAGTACACGACGACCCCGTCGGCCAGCGGTTTACGGGCCCGGGCGAGCAGCGCGGCGGTGTCCTGGAGCTCGTCCAGCCCATCGACGCGGATGACGCCGAACTGCCGCATCGCGGCGTCCACGACGGTGTCGGCGCCGGTCAGCTTCCCGGTGTGGGAGGCGGCCATCCGGGCGCCGGTCTCGGTGCGGCCGACCTTGACGGCGACGACGGGCACCCCGTTGCGCGCGGCCCGGTCGGCGGCGAGGAGGAACTGGCGGCCGTCCTTGAGGCCTTCCACGTAGCAGGCGATGGCGCCGACCTCGGGCTGCTCGGCGAAGTAGGAGATGAAGTCGGAGGTCTCGAGGTCGGCCTCGTTGCCCGTGGGAGCCCAGTGGGAGAGCCGGATGCCCAGCTCCTGGAGGGTGTAGACGGGCCGTCCCTGGTGGCCGGACTGGGTGATCAGGGCGATCGCCGGGCCGTCGAGGTCGTCGCGGAACTCCTCGAAGGCGTTGAGGTTGGTGTTGGGGCCGAGGAGGCGCAGGCCCGACCGCCGGACCGCGGCGGCGAGCCGGGCCTGGGCCGCGGCGCCGGCGTCTCCGGTCTCGGCGAAGCCGGAGGCGAAGGCGACGGCGAACTTCACCTTGGCCTCGGCCAGTTCCTCGATCACCGGCAGCGGATCGCCGACGAGGAGGACGGCGAGGTCCACCTGCTCGGGCAGGTCGGCCACGGACGCGTGGCAGGCCAGCCCGAAGACGGAGGGGCGGGTGGGGTGTACGGGGTGGATCCGGGCGCCGACGCGCTCCGCCCAGGCGATGAGTTGGCGGGTGATGCCGGTGTTCGGTCTGCCCTCGGCGTCGGAGGCGCCGATGACGGCCACGGACTCGGGCCGGAAGAACCGGTCCAGGTCGGGGACATCGGCGTGCAGAGGCCTTCCGCTGACGTCCACCGCGACCGTGTCCGCGGCGGACGGGGCCGCCGTGGAGTGGACGGCCGTCCTGGGGGACTCCCCGCAGGCCTCGACACGTGCGCGGAAGTCGGTGGTGAGGGTGCCGTGAGTAGATCCAAGCATCGTTCCGCCCGCTCCTGCTCGATGAACCTCAATAACTGACGCGTAGTCAGATTACTGAACTGACGCGTCGTCAGGAACAGTGCTGCGTAGGAAAGCTGGTGGAGGTGATGTGTGGAACGGTCCCAGATCCCGTCGGGACGGGTCCAGGACCGGATTCGGCCTGTTCTGCGGGAGGCGGGAGAAGACGACCGGAAAGCGCGGCCCGGCGGCTACGCGAGGGGGTCGACCGGGCGCAGGCCCGTGTCCGGGAGGGGCTCGGCCGGCGGAAGGCCGGTTCGGGGGCCGAGCCGGCGGGAAAGGGCCTTGGCGATCTTCTCGGCGTCCAGGGCCATCTCGCGGAACATTCCGCTGATGGGGTTGGAGAAGCCGGTGAAGTACAGGCCGGGGGCCTGCGCGGGCGTGCGGGTGCCGTGCGTACGGGGCCGCCCGCGCCCGTCGAGCACGTCCAGGTGCCCGACCAGGGGCTCCAGGCCGCGGCGGTATCCGGTGGCCGCGACGACCACGTCCGGGGTGATCCGCGAACCGTCCGCGAGGACCACCTCGGCGCCCTCGAAGGAGGCGACGGCGGCGACCGGTTCCACCGTGCCCGTGCGTACGGCGTCGATCAGGCCGACGTCCTGGACCGGGATCGCGCCCTCCTTGACCCTGCTGTACAGGCCGGTGCCGGGGCGCGGCAGCCCGTACGCGGCCAGATCGGGGACGGAGGCCTTGGCGATGAGCGCGCACAGCCGGTCCACGAACCGTACGGGCAGCCGCCGCACCAGGATCCCGCTGCGCTGCGCGGGCCAGCCCGCGGTGGAGCGGCGCACGATGTGCGGTGCGGTGCGCACGGCGAGCCGCACCCGCGCGGCCCCGCCCTCGGCCAGGTCGACGGCTATCTCGGCGCCGGTGTTGCCGGTGCCGACGACGAGCACGTCCCGGCCCTCGAAGGGGGCGGCGTTGCGGTAGTCGCGGGCGTGCTGCAGCTGCCCGGCGTACGAGTCGAGGCCCGGCCACTCGGGCAGCGCGGGCGTGTGGTTGAACCCGGTGGCGACGACGACGGCCCGGGCGTCGAGCACCCGCCCGCCGGTGGCGTGCAGGAGCCAGCCGTCCCCTCCGGGGGCCGGGTCGATCCGGGTCACCTCGACGCCGGTGACGAGCTCCAGCTCGTGGAACTCGGCGTACTTCTCGAGGTACCGCACCACGTCGTCGCGCGAGACCCACCGGCCGAAGCGGCGCGGCATGGCCAGCCCGGGCAGGGCGGAGAGCCGGCGGGTGGTGTGCAGGTGGAGGCGGTCGTAGTGGTTCCGCCAGGAGGTGCCGACCTCGTCGGACTTCTCGACGACCACCGCGCGGACCCCGCGGGCGCGCAGCGCGGCGGCTGCGGCGAGGCCGCCGGGGCCGGCGCCGATCACGTACACCGGGCGGGGCTGGGTGGTCAAGTCAGGGGATGTGGGGACTCCGGGCATGAGGAGTGATCGTATCGACACACAGCGTTGATGGGTCTCGGACGAGGAGGGAATCGATTGCGGATCGATCACGGACGGCTTCCGGGCCCGGGCGGGACCCTTGCGGGATCGCCCTGGATCCGCTGAACTGACGTACCGTCAGATCAAGGGAGGAGGGCCCGATGCAGACCGTCTGGCTCAGTGGGGCCGAATGGCTCGCCGTGCTCCGGATAGGCCTCGGCCTGTGGTGGCTGGAGAGCTGGCGGCACAAGGACAAGAAGGGCTGGTTCGAACGCGGCACCGGCATAGCCTGGGCCGCCGACGTCGCCGGCAAGCACCGCTGGCCGTTCGTGAAGGGCGGCTTCGAGAAGGTCGTCCAGCCGCGCCCGCGGCTGATGGCGTACATCGTCGTCTACGCGGAACTCGCCCTCGGCCTGGGCCTGGTCCTCGGCTTCCTCACGCCGATCGCCCTGGTCGGCGGCCTGCTCCTGAACCTGCTCTACCTGATCCTCATGATCCACGACTGGGCCGAGCAGGGCCAGAACGCGATGATGGCCCTCATCTCGCTCGTCGCCCTCCTCGCGATGGCCTGGCAGACCTGGTCCCTCGACGCGGCGACGGGACTCTTCCTGTGAGCACCCGCCACGACCTCCCCGAGATCGACGACTTCACCCGCCCCTACTGGGACGCGGCCGCCGAGGGCCGGCTCCTGCTGCGCCGCTGCGCGGACTGCGGGCGGGCCCATCACTACCCGCGGGAGTTCTGCCCGTTCTGCTGGGCCGGCGAGGACCGGGTGACCTGGGAGCCGGCGAGCGGCCGCGCCACCCTCTACACCTGGTCGGTGATCCACCGGAACGACCTCCCGCCGTTCGCCGCGCGCGTCCCGTACACGGCGGCCGTGGTCGACCTGGCCGAGGGCCCGCGGATGATGACCGAGGTGGTGGACTGCGCCCCGGCGGACCTGCGCATCGGGATGCCGCTCCGGGTGACGTTCCGCGAGTCGGCGGAGGGCGTCCACGTGGCGGTGTTCCGCCCGGGGAACTCCTGACGGAACGGGCGGGCGACGCCATCCCGGCGGGGCGACGATCTCCGGCGCCCGCCGCTGGCGGTGCACCGGTGACGTCGCCGGTCGCCCAGCCGATGCCCGGCCCGATCATCTCCGCCCGCGACGATGTGAACCGGCTCGGCTCGTGGCTGGGCCCGATGAGCCAGAGCCGCACCGACCAGGGGCCCGAGCACGCCGGATCGCGCGGCGACCGGATCACAGCGGAGCGGTACGGCGGGCGGATCGCCCGGCTGACGCAGCGCTGGGTCAAGGCCGCGCCGTACGAGACCTCCCGGATGACCGAACACGAGGCCCGCGCCCTGTCCGTCTCCCTCAGGGAGGCGGACGGCGCGGACGGCGCACCGGCAGTGCTGACCGGCGCCTGACCTGCGTCCCCCGTTCCCCACTCACCGCTAGGGCCAGAGCAGCTCGCGGATCCAGCCGGTGCCGTCCCCGTTGCGGCGGTAGCGCAGCCGGACGTGGCGGCGGGCCGCGTCACCCTGGAAGAACTCCACCTCATCGGCGTCCAGGACGTACCGGGTCCAGGTCGGGGCCGGGGCGTCCGGCTCGGCGCCCGCCCGCTCCCATGCGGCCGCCGAGGCCTCCGCCAGCTCCCGCACCGAGCCCAGCACCTCGCTCTGCCGGCCCGTCAGCGCCGCCGCGAGCGCACCCCGCGAGCGGACCGCCAGGTCCGCCCGGCTCTCCTGCGGCCCGCAGGCGGTGACCCGGCCGCGGATCCGGATCTGCCGGGCCACGGCCGGCCAGTAGAACCCGAGCGCGGCGTCCGGGTGCCCGGCCAGCTGCCGGCCCTTGGCGCTGGTGGCGTGCGAGGCGAAGTGCCAGCCGTGCCCGTCGGCGTCGTGCAGCATCAGGATGCGTACGTCGGGCCGCCCGTCGGCGTCCACCGTCGCGAGGCTCATGGTGTGCGGCTCCGGCTGCCCCGCCTCGGCGGCGTGCAGGAACCACTCCCGGAACAGCGCCAACGGCTCGGCGGGCGAGGCCCCGGGGTCGAAGCCGGGCAGCGGGCCGTCCCACACGCGCAGGGAGTGCAGGGTGGCGTGGAACGCCTCGATCTCGTCCGTCTCGGAGCTGTTGATCTCGCGGGTCATGCCGCTCATCGAACCACGTGACCCGGCTTCCGCATTCGCCGGATCCGGAGCCCCTGCCGTTCCTATGATGTGCAGCCTTCAACGACTCGAGGTGGGTGCCCATCATGCACGGCAGTGGCAGTAGAGCGAGCGGTACGAGCGGCATACGCGGCAGACGGCGCGGCGGTGCGCTCCGGCGCATGGCGGTGGCCCTCCTGGTGGTCTGCACGGCAGTGGCCTGCGGCCCGGCTGAGGGCGGCGGCGGTCCCGCCGTGTCGCTGCCGCCGAGCACTTCGCCCAGCGTGTCGGCCTCCCCGACGCCGCCCCCCTCCCCGACGCCCACGCCCTCCCCGTCGGCCACCCCCACACCCGTCGCCACGACTGCCGAACCACCCGCACAGACGCCCGACGCGAAGCCGGCCCCCACCCGTACGCTCTCGTCCGGCTCCACCGGGGGGAGCGGCAGCGCACCGAAGCCGCCCGCCACCAAGGCGCCGACGGAGGAGGCGCCCCAGCCCGTCGGCGGCACGTGCGAGATCGTCTCCAACGCCGGGAACTGCTACAAGGCGGGGCAGTTCTGCCGCAGGGCCGACCTGGGCAGGTCCACCCATGCCGAGAACGGCCGCCTGATCCACTGCCGTTTGGACGGCAGCCAACCCCGCTGGCAGTACTGAGCGACGCGCCACCTTCTTGCGGATCGGTTCGGGAGGACGTAACGATGGCGCCCGTGGCTTCCGAAGAACCGCCCACGAGCGGTCGCGTGCGTGCCCTTGCTGCTTCCAGCGGACGCTGCAGGAGCGGGCCGACTTCGAGATCTGCCCAGAGTGCGGCTGGGAAGACGACGGGCAGGACGATGCGGACGCACACTTCGTACGCGGCGGTCCCAACGGTTGGCTGAGCCTGGCGCAGGCCCGGCTGGACTACCTGGAGGAAGCGGCGGAAGAACACGCCGAGTCCCTCACCCGCGGTGGCGAAGGCCTGTGGCGATCGGAAGCGCAACGCCAGCTCCGGGACACGGCCGACTAGGCGGGGCGGGCGGGGTCCGTGTGCTCGGGGTCGGGTGAGACCGACCGGGACACCCGGGCCGGGGTCTGTGGACTCGGGGTCGGGAGGGGTCCGGGGGCGTCCCGTCAGTCCACTGTCCTTCCGTGTCGTGCCGGTCCCTCAAGGGCGCTCCTTCGTCGCGTCGCTTCGCGATGTCGCTGCGCTCCACCCTTGACCGACCGGCCCGCCCCGGAATGCCAACAGACTGCCGGGAAGCCCCCGGAGGATGGCCGGGGGGTTCATGTTCCGATGAGGGCCCATCAGAGATCCTGACCGGCAGCCCCTGTCCATCCGCACCCAGCCCACCAGGAGCATCGAGAGGGGTCGGGATGGGCGCGCGGGGAGGGGAACGGCTCCCTGAAGGGCCCATAGGCACCCTTTCCGGGTTCGGGTGGGGTCAACCTGCACAGGCAGCGATGAGATGACGCTGCGGTGCCGGTTGGGCCGTGGACGCCCCAAATCGCTACGCGCTTCGACCGGTTTGGCGTCCGGCGGCCGTCTGGGGCTGGGCATAGGCCGCCCATGACCGGCACAGGGGCGGCCCGGCATGCGACAGCGGACTGTTTGCCCCTTTTGTTCGCCAGTTGAGAGTCAGAAGGCGCCTTGTCGGAGTGAGAGGTGGAGAAATCCGGCATCAGGCTCCCTCCCGCCCTCTTTTCGCCCCCAACAGCGTGCAGACGCCCGGAAACCCGCCCATGGGAGGTGTCCGGGCGGCTTATGTCCAGCCCCAGGCGGCCGTCGGACGCCGAGAGATGAGAAGCGCGTAGCGATCTGACGCGATACGGGCCTACCCCTCACCGCAGGGTCATCTCTTCGCTGTCTGGTGCAGGTTGACCCCACCTGGGTCCGGAAAGGGCTTCCTATGGGCCCTTCAGGGGGCCGTCCCCTCCCCGCGGCCCCGTCACCGACCCGGCTCGCTGGTCCTGGTGAGCTGGGTCCGGATGGACGGGGGCCCCTGCCCGGCATCTGTGATCGGGGCTGATCGGAACCCTGAACCCCCCGGCCATCCTTCGGGGGCTTCCCGGCAGTCTTATGGCATTCCGGGGCGGGTCGGTCGGTCAAGGGTGGCCGAAGGCCATCGCGAAGCGACGCGACGACGAAGGAGGAGCGCCCTTGAGGGACCGGCACGACACGGAAGGACAGTGGACTGCCGGGACGCCCCCGGACACACACCGACCCCGCGTCCGCGGACCCCGACCCCTGGCCTCCGGCCACCCTCCTGACCCTGAGTGCTTGGTTCTCGCTGCCCTGGCCTCCGGCGACCCTCCTGACCCTGAGTGTGTGGTTCTCGCTGCCCTGGCCCCCGTCAGCCCTCCCATCCCCGAGTGCGTGGTTCTCGCCGTCCTGGCCTCCGGCCACCCTCCCACCCCTGAGTGCGTGGTTCTCGCCGTCCTGGCCCTCCGGCGACCCTCCGGCGCCGAATGCGCGGACCCCGGCCCGGGGGTACCGGCGGACCTCTCCCGGCCCCGAGTCGGCCGGCCCCGTCCCCGGACTCCCGGCCGTCTCTCCGGCCCCGAGTGCGTGCCCCGCCCCTACCCCCGTCCCAGGATCACCGTTCCCGATGAGCAGAACCAGCCGCCCGTGCCCGATGCCAGGGCCACCTCGGGCAGGCGGCCGCCCGGTTTGGTGACCTGGCGGGCCGGGCCTGCTTCGCCGCGGAGTTGGCGGACCGCTTCGACCAGCAGGAACAGGCCGCGCATGCCCGGGTGGCAGGCCGAGAGGCCGCCGCCGTCGGTGTTGACCGGCAGTTCCCCGTCCCGCAGCAGGCGGCCCTTCTCCACGAATGCCCCGCCCTCGCCCTTCGCGCAGAAGCCGAGGTCCTCCAGGGTGACCAGGGTCATGTACGTGAAGGCGTCGTAGATCTCCGCGAGGTCCACGTCCGCCGGGCTGAGGCCCGCCCGCTCGAACGCCAGGCGGCCCGAGACCGCCGCCGGGGAGACGGTGAAGTCCTCCCACTCCGACATCGTGGAGTGGGAGACGGACGTGCCGGTGCCCAGGATCCACACCGGGGACTTGGCGGTGTCCGGTACGTAGTCCTCCGCTGCCAGCAGCACCGCGCAGCCGCCGTCCGAGCGGATGCAGCAGTGCAGCTTCGTGAAGGGGTCCGCGATCATCTCGCTGGACAGGACCTCGTCAACCGTCAGCGGGTCGCGGAACATCGCGTCCGGGTTGGTCGCCGCGTTCGCCCGGGCCTGGACGGCCACCGAGGCGAGCTGCTCGAGCGTCGTGCCGTACTCGTGCATGTGGCGCCGCGCGGCCATCGCGTACTTGGAGATCAGCGTGTGCCCGTACGGGACCTCGAACTGCAGCGGCCCGCGCGCCCCGAACGAGAGGTTCGAGGTGCGCCGCCGGGCCTTGATGTCGGCTCGCGCCGTCGAGCCGTAGACGAGCAGCACGGCGTTGGTGTGGCCGGCCGCTATCGCGTCCGCCGCGTGCGCCGCCATGACCTCCCAGGTCGAGCCGCCCACCGAGGTGGAGTCGACCCAGGTGGGGCGCAGCCCCAGGTACTCGGCCACCTCGACCGGTGCGAGGATGCCGAGGCCCGCCGAGGCGAAGCCGTCGACGACGGAGCGGTCCAGGCCGGAGTCGGCCAGCGCCCGCCGGGCGGCCTGCGCGTGCAGGGCGTACGGGGTGGGGCCGTCCACCCGGCCGCAGTCCGAGAGGGCGACGCCGACTACGGCGACCCGGCGGCGTCCGTTGCGAGGTTCAGGCGTGGGTCCAGGCATGCACCAGACCGTACATCTGACGTCCCGTCAGTTTCTAGTCCGCGCAGCCCGATCCCCGTGACACCCGAGCCCCCCGCCCCCTGTGCATCTGTCGCCGTCCGCCCTAACATGACGGCCCGTCAGATACGGGGAGGAGCCCGACGATGGATGCCGCCTTCACCGCGGAACAGGACGAGATGCGCCGTACCCTGCGCGAGATCCTGGGCAAACGCTGCGGCCCGGACGAGGTCAAAGCCGCCGTCCGCACCGCCGCCGGACACGACCGCGAGCTGTGGCAGCAGCTCTCCGCGCAGCTCGGCCTGCCGGGCATCGCCGTCGCCGAGGAGTACGGGGGTGTCGGCTGCTCCCCCGCAGACCTGGCGCTGGCCTGCGAGGAGACCGGCCGGGTGCTGCTGCCCTCGCCGCTGCTGGCCACCGCCGTGCTCGCCGTACCGCTGATCACCGCCCTCGGTACCGCGGCCCAGTGCTCCGCACTGCTCCCGCCGCTCGCCGCAGGCGGGCTCACCGCGGCCCTCGCCGTCCCCGGCCCGGCGCTGTCCACCGCCCTCGCGCTGACCGGCGAGAACGCCCCCGGGGAGTGGGCCGGCGGGGGCCGGGCCGGCGGGGTCCAGGCCAGGGCCGGCGAGGACGGCGGCTGGCGGCTGTACGGCGAGGTCGCCCAGGTGCTCGACGGGCACAGCGCCTCCCTGCTGCTGGTCGCCGCGCACACCGGCGGGTTCGCCCGGAGCCGGACCCTGCTGTTCCTCGTACGGGAGGACGCCCCCGGGCTCGTCCGGTCGCGGCAGGCCACCCTGGACGAGACCCGGCCGCAAGCCCGTGTCCAACTCCGCGACACACCGGCTGAGTTGCTCGGAGCCGATACCGGCAACAGCGCTGACGGCGGCGTCCTCGCCGCGCTCGCCGCCACCGGGCGCGCCGCCTCCGCCGTCCTCGCCGCCGAGGCGGTCGGCGCGGCCGGGCAGGCGCTGGCCCGCACGGTGGAGTACGTCCGCCAGCGCGAGCAGTTCGGCCGGCCGGTCGGCTCGTTCCAGGCCGTCAAGCACCGCCTCGCCGACCTCTACGTACACGTACAGGCGGCCCGTTCGGCGGCCTACTACGCCGCCTGGGACCCGATGCAGGGCGGCCTCGCCCTGGCCCAGGCCCTGGAGGCCCTGCGGGTCACGGCAGGCGAGGCGATCCAGCTGCACGGCGGCATCGGCTTCACCTGGGAGCACGACGCGCACCTGTACTTCAAGCGGGCGGCGGCCGACGAGCTGCTGTTCGGCCCGGTCCACAGGCTGCGGGCGCACGCCGCCCACCGCGCGGGCCTGTTCACCACCCCCCAGGAGAAGGTGGCCGTCTGATGGCCCTGGCAGCCGGCGTCAAGCTGATGCAGAAGGTCTCCTCGACCATGCTGTTCGCCAAGATCGCACCGCACTTCATCCCCGCCATGGACAAGGCGGTGCACAAGCTGACCCGCGGCAAGGTCATGCTCAGCGCGCAGATGCTGCCCGGCGTGATCCTGACCGCCAAGGGCGCCAGGACGGGCGAACCGCGCACCACGCCGCTCGCCTGCATGCCGGAGGAAGGAGGCGTCAGCTGGCTCCTCATCGGCTCCAACTTCGGCCGCCCCGGGCACCCGGCATGGACCGGGAACCTGCTCAAACATCCTGACGCGGACGTGAGTTGGAAGGGCCAGGACATCGCCGTACGGGCCCGGCTGCTGGAGGGCGAGGAGCGCGCGGCGGCGTGGCAGGCGGTGCTGGGGTTCTGGCCGCCGTACGCGACGTACCAGGCCCGCATCGAGCGCGAGATCCGGCTGTTCCGCCTGGAGCGTCGCTGATCGGGGCGGTCGGCCGGCAGCCGAGGGGGAGAGGGAGGAGAAGGGGGAGGTAGGGGAAGGGAGGGGGCGGGGGAGAACGGCGTGGGGAGGGTGGCGGACCCCGGGGAGGGTCCGCCGTTACTTGGTCGGCTTCTTGCCCGTGATGCCCAGGTGGACGAGCAGCGCCAGGTTCGGCTTGAGCTCGGCCTGCTTGACGCCCCAGGTCTGGAAGCCCTTCTGGTGCGAGGCAACCGCGGCCAGCATCGCGACCAGAGAACCCGCCATCGCCGCCGGGCTGATGTCCTTGTCGACCTTGCCCTTGGCCTGGAGCTCCTTCATCGACTCCGTGAGGGAGTTGGTGACGGAGTTCAGGATCTTCATGCGGATCTTGTAGAAGCGCTTGTCGCCCTCGGCCGCGCCGAGGTCGACGACCCGCAGGATCGCGTCGTTGCGCCGCCAGAAGTCCAGGAATCCCTCGACGAGTTCCTCGGCGGCCTGCCAGCCGGCCTTGCCGACCCAGTTGCGGCCCTCGACGAGCGCAGTCAACTGTGCGCCCTCCGTGGCCATTTGCTCGGCGATCTCCAGGACGGCGCCCTCGACGTCCGGGAAGTACTGGTAGAAGGTCGCGGGGGAGGTGCCGGCCTTGCGGGCGACGTCGATCACCTTGACGTCGCGGTACGGCGAGGAGCTGAGCATCTCGCTGAGGCAGTCGAGCAGCTTCTGCCGCGTCGCCTGACCGCGCCGGCCGGCAACGCGGCCGTCGACGGTGCGTACTTGTCCTGTCATGCCGTCAGCTTACCGAGGGGTGATCTGCGCGCGATTCGGCCGCCTGCAAATGGGGTTACGCGACGCCTGGCCTGGGCGAAGCTCGCACCCCGGGCACTCCCGGGTGGCCGTTTCCGGCCGGGATCCGCGCGGAATCCGGGCAGGCGGGGCCCCGAGGAGGTGCCGGTTCCGGGTGCGTCCCGGGCGGATCCGGGGCGGATCCGGGGCGGATCCGGTGCGAAATCCGAGCGGACGCCCGCCCGGGTGACCCGACCGCTTCCTCTCGGTATCCCCCGATTAGTCTTGTCAACAGGCTGTGGACAAGTTTTCGGGCAGATCATGGCTGAGGGGCAGGGGGCAAAGGGCACAACGGAAGGAAACGGGCCATGGCCGCATTCGCGGAGGGCACACCCTGCTGGGTGGACGCCTCGCTTCCGGACGTCGAGGCGGGCAAGCGCTTCTACGGTGAGCTCTTCGGGTGGACCTTCGGCGGCAGCGCCGGCCCCGAGTACGGCGGCTACACCCAGGCCTACAGCCGCGGCCGCAACGTCGCCGCCCTCGCCCCCAAACCCGACGGCCGCATGCCCACCGTCTGGGGGATCTATCTCTACACCTCCGACGCCTACGCGTGCGCCGCCCGCATCCGCGCCTCCGGCGGCCAGATGGTCATGGACCCCCAGCCGGTGGGCCCGTACGGCGCCGCCGGGCTCGCCGCCGACCCCGGCGGGGCCGTCTTCGGCCTGTGGCAGCCCGGCACCCACCACGGCTTCGAGGCCCAGCAGGAGCCGTACACGTACTGCTGGAGCGAGGTCTACACGCGGGCCCGCGACGCGGTCGACGTGTTCTACGCCAACGTCTTCGGCTACGTCCCCGAGGACCAGGACGACGCGGGCACGGGGGTCGAGTACCGCCTGTGGTCCCCGCCCGGCAGCCGGCCCGGCGCGGAGACCGCCGTGATGGGGCGCAGCCTGATCACCGACGCGTTCCCGGAGATCATGCCGGCGCACTTCCTCGTGTACTTCGCCGTCCCGGACTGTGACGAGTCCGTCGCGATGGTGAAGCGGCTCGGTGGCCGCGTCACCGCCGACCCCTTCGACACGCCGTACGGGCGGATCGCGGTCGTCGCCGACAACCAGGGCGCGGTGTTCGCGCTGCTCTCGGAGTCCCGTACCGGGCCGATGGAGTAGCGGCCGCCGGGCACGGGCGGCCGGGCCTGCGCCGCGTCGTACGTCGTCCGCCCCACGTCCGCCCCACGTCCGCCCTCCGTCGTCCGTCCGCCGTACGTCCGTCCGCCCCGCCCGGACTGTGACGACACGGCCCCGGCGCGGGCCTGACAGAATCGGGGTTGCGCGACCCCGGGCGGCGCCCGGGGTGAGACGCTGCACGGGGCCGACCGCCGTGCCGGCGCGCGTGCAGGTGGCGTGCTGTTCGAAGGAGCGGGCCCGGCAAAGGCCCGTACGGGGAGGTGTGAGGCGAGTGGTGGAGCAGCTGACGCAGCACGACCCGAGACGGATCGGCCCCTTCGAGGTGCTGGGACGGCTCGGCGCCGGCGGCATGGGGCTGGTCTATCTCGCACGGTCGGCATCCGGACGCCGGGTGGCGATCAAGACGGTGCGGACCGAGCTCGCCGAGGACCAGCTGTTCCGGGTCCGCTTCACCCGTGAGGTGGAGGCGGCGCGCGCCGTGTCCGGCTTCTACACCGCGGCCGTGGTCGACGCCGACCCGCGGGCCGCCGTGCCGTGGCTGGCGACCGCGTACGTCCCGGCGCCCTCCCTGGAGGAGATCGTCAACGAGTGCGGGCCGATGCCCGCCCAGGCCGTACGGTGGCTCGCCGCCGGCATCGCCGAGGCCCTGCAGTCCATCCACGGGGCCGGCCTCGTCCACCGCGACCTGAAGCCGTCCAACGTGCTCGTCGTCGAGGACGGCCCGCGGGTGATCGACTTCGGCATCGCGAGCGGCGTCTCGAACACCCGCCTGACCATGACGAACGTCGCCGTCGGCACGCCCGCGTACATGTCGCCCGAGCAGGCGAAGGACTCGCGCAGCGTCAAGGGCGCCAGCGACGTCTTCTCGCTCGGCTCCACTCTCGTCTTCGCCGCGACCGGGCATCCGCCGTACCACGGGGCCAACCCGGTGGAGACGGTGTTCATGCTGCTGCGCGACGAGCCCAACCTGGAGGGGCTCCCGGACGAGCTGCGGCCGCTGATCGACTCCTGCATGCAGATGGACGCCACCCAGCGCCCGACCCCGGCCGACCTGCAGGCGCAGCTCGCCCCGCACCTCTTCGACGGCGGCGACGACAGCGGCACCGCCTCGGCGTGGCTGCCGGGCCGGGCCGTCGCGATGATCGAGGCCCGCAGGGCGGGGCAGCGTACGGCGGCCGCGCCCGTCCCCGCGCCCGGCCGTCCTGCGGGGCGCGCCGCCGAGGCCGCCACGCACCGCCGGGAGCCGCGCGGCGGCGCCGACCCGTGGGTCGACCCGCGGACCGGCCAGGCCGTGCCGCAGCGCCCGCAGCACCCGCCGAGGCCGACGTCCCCCGCGCCGTCCCCTGCGCCGTCCGGCGAGCCGGTCCGCCTCGGCGGCTCCCCGGTGCCGATCGGGCCCGGGCCGCGCGCGAGCGCCTCGGCGTCCGCCGCGCACGCGTCCGCCGCGGACTCGGCGACCGGCTGGGTCCGCCCGCCGGGCGGTGTGACGGCCGCCCCGGGCCCCGCCCCGGCCTCCTCCGCCGCTTCGGCCGTGGTGCCGTCCCCGGGCCCGGCCCCGGACAGCGGCCGCTGGCGGCCGTGGCGCTTCCGCATGTCGAACGAGGTCTGGGGCACCCCGACCGTCGCCGGAGACCTGCTCTACGTGACCTCCTTCGAGGTGCACGCGCTGGACGTGGCCAGCGGCCGCCGCCAGTTCAAGACCCGCGACGTCGCCTGGTCCATGGCCGTCGCGGACGGCCGTATCCACGCCTCCGACGGCCCCTCCCTCTACGCGCTCGACGCCTCCGACGGCTCCGAGCGGTGGCGGCTGAACACCGACGCCTGGGTGTACGCCCTGCGCGCAGACCGGGGCACGGTCGTCACCGCCACGCGCGGGGGCGGCGTACAGGCCTGGGAGGCGTCCAGCGGCCAGAAGCTGTGGGAGCTGACCGGCGCCCAGAGCGATTTCGAGACCCCGGAGGCGGCCCCCGTCCTGCACGAGGGCACGGTGTACGTGTGGCAGGACGCGCGGCTGCGCGCCCTGGACGCCCGCAGCGGCCGCGAGGCCTGGTCGTACCCGGTCGGCGACGCGGCCTCCTGCGGCAACGTCCCGGTCCGGGTCACTCCGGCGCCGGACGGCAACGTCTACATCGCCGCCGGTACCCGCGTGCTGTCCGTGGACCGGGCCTCGGGCCGGGTCCGCTGGCAATTCGAGGCGCCCGCGGTCTTCCTGGCCGCCCCTGCCTTCGCGCCCGGCGCGGCGGTCACGGGCGGCGGGGTCTACCTCGCGGACTACCTGGGCACCGTCTACGCCCTGGACGCGGCCACCGGCAACGACCGCTGGCGCATCGCCACCGAGCCGCGGCCCTCCTCGGACCCGGTGCTGGTGGCCAACGGCAACGTCCACCTGGGCGCGGGCAGCGCGCTGTACACGCTCGACGCGGTCACCGGCACCCCGAAGTGGCGGTTCGCCGCGGGCGGCGAGATCACCGGCCCGCCGGCGGTCGCGGACGGCCGGGTGCACTTCGGCTCCGCCGACCACTGCCTGTACACCCTGGACGCGGCGGGCGGCCAGCTGCGCTGGAAGCTGGCCACGGGCGGGGAGATCACGGGCGCCCCGGTGGCCGAGGCGGGCGTGCTCTACGCATGCAGCAAGGACCGCTGCGTGTACGCGCTGGACGCCGCCAAGGGAACGGGGACCCGTACGGCCGGGTGAGGGTTTTCGGGCCCCTCCGGGTCGCGCGCAGTACCGGGAGTGACAGGATGGACCCCATGAGCAACGTTTACTTCGACATCAACATCGACGGCAAGCCCGCCGGTCGCATCGTCTTCAACCTCTTCGACGAGGTCGTCCCGCAGACCGCGAAGAACTTCCGCGAGCTGGCCACCGGCCAGCACGGGTTCGGCTACAAGGGCTCGCCGTTCCACCGCGTCATCCCGCAGTTCATGCTGCAGGGCGGCGACTTCACCAACCAGAACGGCACCGGCGGCAAGAGCATCTACGGCGAGAAGTTCGCCGACGAGAACTTCACGCTGAAGCACGACCGCCCGTACCTGCTGTCGATGGCGAACGCCGGCCGCAACACCAACGGCTCGCAGTTCTTCATCACCACCGTCGTCACCCCGTGGCTGGACGGCAAGCACGTCGTCTTCGGCGAGGTCGTCGAGGGCTCCGAGCTCGTCGACGCGATCGAGAAGCTCGGCACCCCCTCGGGCGCCACCCGCGGCAAGATCGAGATCGCCGACTCGGGCGTCGTCGAGGCCTGATCCACCCCGCACCACCGCCGTACCGGCTGGTCGGCCCCGCCCCCTCACCGGGGGCCGGGGCCGCCGCCATGTCCGCGTACGCGGACAGGGGCGGCGGGCGTCAGAGCTTGTGGACCCCGTGCCAGGTCCAGCCCGCGCCGAGGACCGTTTTGCGCAGCGGGTCCTTCAGGTCGCGGGTGTCCAGGCGGAAGGACTCGACCTTCCGGCGGCGGCCCTCCGCGTCGCGCTCGAAGGTCCACTGCTTCTGCACGTGGCGGATCGGGCCGCGGCCGTGCTCGCGCTGGACGGTCCGGCCGGGCGGGCTGCCGGCCCGGGTCACCGCCCACTGCTCGTCCATGGCCCGTACCTCGCGCTCTTGGGGGAGCAGGCGCATCCACACCTTGAAGGTCCGCTCCACCTGCCGGCGGCTCATGCCGGAGCCGGTGGCGGGCTCCATGACCTTCCAGTCCGCGACCAGATCGGCGCCTCCGGCGCCCGCCTCGCGCACGCTGAACACCACGCCCGTGCCGTTCAGCGCCAGCAGCGCGGCCCGCAGCTCCATGGTGGGGATCGCGGAGGCACTCGCGTCGGCACGCACGGTGCCCATGTACTTGTCCCAGAGGCGGCCCATCGCTAGGCCCCCGCCCCGGTGTCGAGGCTGACGGTGCGCAGGAACTCCTGGAAGTCGCCCACGACGTCGTCCTCCTGCGCCGCGGTCGAGGTCAGGATCAGCCGGATCACCGCACGCCGGTGCCGGTCCTCGAGGTCCAGCACGGCCAGGTAGACGTGGGACTGGACGAGGTCGCGGCGCACGCCGCCCCCGACGGCCGACAGGGTCAGCCGCTGGGCCAGACCCGGCGAGGCCTCGGAGCCGAGCTCGCGGCGGCTGGTCACCACCACCGATTCGGCGGCCTCGCGCAGCCGGTCCACGGACTCGTCACCCATGTCGGTCAGCGTCGCCCCGTCCGGGCGGAAGTCCCCGTCGACGGTGATGTTGGCGGTGAACCCGTCGTCCGGCTGCTCGTACAGCGCGATGAACGCCACGCCCGGAGCGCCCACCTCGTCCGGAGGGGCGGCTTGCCAGCGTTCGGGCAGGCTGAACTCGATCGGCACCGGCAGGGTCGTGGGCATTTCAGGCCTTCCTTCCACAGGGGGAGTACGTCGGTCGATCAGCGGAGCCAGCTGGTGACTTCGCTCTTGAGGGAGCCGGCCGTGTCACCCACCCAGTCGGCCGCGTCGACCGCGGCGTCCTTCACCTTGCCCGGATCGACCGTGAACTCGGCTCCGACGGCGCCGCCGACCCCGAGGGCGAGGCCCGCCTTGCCGCCGAAGTGGTACTTGCCGTCCTCGCCCTTGCCGAGGTCCCATTTGAATTCCGCGCCCGCGCCGTACCAGCCCTCGGCCGTGGCGCCGGCGCCGAGCCCGGCTGCCTCCCCGCCCGCGGCGACGCTGCCCTTCTCGCCGGCGAACGCCTTGAAGCCGCCGTTGAAGCCCTCCTTGTTCAGCGTGGCGCTGGCGGAGGCCTCGCCGCCCGCGAATCCCTCGAAGCGCCCGTAGCCGCCGACGACCCCGTAGTTGGCGTGCCCCTCCAGCATCGCCCGGATGCCCGCGGAAGCCTCGACCTTGGCGGTGAGGCCCTTGTCGGTGAAGCCGTAGTTCGCGGTGGCCCTGGCTCCCAGGTACATGTCGTCGAGCCCGCCGAGCGTGAGCGCCCCGTTGTTGTACTCACCCTTGTACGTCATGTGGAAGAGGTCGGCGTAGAGCTTGATCGACCCCTCCTTGCCGTACTTGGTGCCGGTGAGCTTCATGCCGGCGTCGGGTCCGGTGAAGCTGAAGCCGTCGTCCCCCTTGGGCCTGAACGGGGAATCGGGGAGCTTCTTGGGGGCCTTGTCCAGGTCGCCCTCGGCGTAGCGGTTGAACCCGGTGAGCGATTCGTCGTCGCCCTTGCCCAAGGCGTCCCGGTTGCTGTCGATGACGGCGACGCTGAGGGCGGTCTTGACGTTCTGGTCGAGTTCGGCGACGGCCTTCACCCGGTCGTCGATGTGCTGCTGCCACTTGCCGACGGCTTCGCCGATCGCCTTCTGGCCGTCGGGGTCGTGGTGGTAGGCGCTGCGCTCGGAAGGCGTGAGCTTCGCGTAGTCGAACGCGACGCGTCCCTGCTCGGAGACGGTCATGCCGGCGGCTATCGCGTCGTCGCGCGCGCTCTCCAGCTTCTTCTTCAGATCGGTGAACTTCTCGTGCGCGTCGCGCAGCAGGCTCCCGATCGCCTTGGCCTGGGCCTGTGCGGCGGTGTACTCGTAGCGGGTCGCCGCGAAGTTCGTATGGGCGGTCTGCTGGCTGACACCGTTCCAGGTCTCCCCGCCGAGCGTGATCTTCTGCACGGAGTCGGCGTAGCGGGTCTCGACCTTCTTCAGCTCACCCGCCATCTCCTCCCATTTGGCGGCGGCCGTCGTCAGCAGGCCCAGGTCCGTGGTCATGACTTCGTAGTAGGTCAGCACCGGATCCCCTCACAGCTTCTACACGTCTTCACGTTCGACTGCGCCGCAAGGAACCGGACATGGTGCGCCTCCCCGTTGGCCGGCTTTGATCATATGCATGGCAACTGTGGGCGGGCCAAGCACCGGGTGGGCCCTCACGTTTCCTGCACGTGGTGCGCCATGCAGCCCCGTGCCCCGGCGCGCACGGCGGTGATAGCGTGGCCCGCCGTCGTCAGGGGAGGGGGCCGGGCCATGGTGGCCGGACGTCGTATCAGGTTCACCGCGGTGCTCGTCGCCGTCGTATGCGCGCTCACGGGCTTCTCGTCGGGCGGGCACGGCGGGCACGGCGGGAAGAGCAAGGGCAGCGGCGGCGGCGGCGGATGCTCCAGCTCCAAGAAGAAGAGCAGCTACAACAGCAACAACAACAGCAACAACAGCAACGGCGGCGGGAAGTCGACGCCGTCGCCCGGCAAGAGCGCCGGCCCGTCCGCACACGCCCAGGTCGTCTCCTGCGCCGGCCCCGGCAGCCCGAAGGCCGTCCTGAGGGTGACCTCCGACGTGGACAAGCAGCGCACCGTCGACGTCCCGCTGACCTTCGAGAGCGCGAACGGCATCGTCGACCGGACCTCCGTCCGCGTCACGCTCAAGGCCCGCGAGACCCAGACCGTCACCGCCCCGATGATCCACGACGACAAGGCCGCGGACGTGAAGACCTGCGTCGTCGGCCGGATCGACTAGCCGCCGTCGCCGTCGCCGCTCAGCGCACCCGCGGCTCCGGGGCCGCCCGGCGCCCGGTGAACAGGTCCGCCTGCCGCTCCGGCGGAAGGTTCCCCAGCGAGATCAGCGCCGGGGCCTGGGCCAGCGCCTGCTGCAGCGCCGCCTGCTTCGCCGACCACAGGGCCCGTACGGTGCCCTGCACGGCCTCCGTCGGGTACCCGGCCAGGGTCTGCGCCGCCCGCAGCGCCGCCGGGAGCAGCTCCTCGGGCGCCGTCAGCTCCGACACCAGGCCGATCTCGTACGCCCGCTGCGCGGAGAGCCGCTCGGCCGTTCCCATCAGGGACATCCGGGCGGCCTCCCCGAAGGGCATCCGCTGCGCCATGTACACGGCCTCGTACGCGCTGACCATCCCGTACGTCGTGTGCGGGTCGAAGTACGTCGCGGCCGAGGAGGAGACGATGAACTCCGACTCGCCCAGCAGGTAGAACGCCCCGCCGCACGCCATGCCGTTGACGGCGGCGACCACCGGTTTCCACAGGTCGTTCGCCTTCGGGCCGACTGACAGCAGCGGGTCGTCGACCGAGTAGGGGGAAGCGGGCTGCGGTACGCGGACGCCGCGGTCGATGCCCGTGCAGAAGGCGGCCGGTCCGGCTCCCGTCAGCACCACCGCGCGGACGTCCTCCGCATGCCGGAACTCCCGCCACACCTCGGTCAGTTCGGCAGCGGTCGCCAGATCGATCGCATTGTGCCTGCGCTCCCGGTCCAGGGTGACGACCGCGACCCCGGCCTCCTTGTCCCGCTCCACCCGTACCGTCACGGCTTCTCCAGTACCCAGCGCGGCACGGTCATCCCGCCGGTCTCGGTGAACACCACCTGGACCCGGGCGCCGATGCGCAGCCGGGCCGGGTCCACCGAGTTCAGCGCGGCACCGGGGGAGGCGACCAGGTTCCCGGCGAGCCGGATGTGCGGGGCGTCGGCGAGCTCCACGAGGATCACGTTGTACGGGGCCTGCGCGGCGTACGCGGGGAGCAGCGGCGGGTGGGGCCGTACCCAGGACCAGATGCGGCCGCGGCCGCTCATCGGCAGCCACTCGGAGTCGAACGACTGGCAGTGCGGGCAGCAGGGTCTGGGCGGGAAGCGGAGCCGGCCGCAGGCGGTGCAGGCCTGGACGCGGAGTTCGCCCTGGGCCGCGTACTCCCAGAAGGGGGCGCCGTCCTCGTCGGGAACGGGCAGGAGCAGCTGGTCGGCAGGGGCAGGGGCAGGGGCAGGGTCCGTGGCCGGTGCCGGGGTCGTCGTCATGGTCGCTCGCTCCTCAGGCTCGCAGCAGGATCGCGGACGTCGGGACACCCTCGCCCGCGGTCACCAGGCAGGTGGCGGCGTCCGGCACCTGGGCGGTGGAGACGCCCCGCAGCTGCTTGACGCCCTCGTTGATCAGGTTGAAGCCGTGCACGTACGCCTCGGACAGTCCGCCGCCCCCGGTGTTGATCGGGAGCCGGCCGCCGATCTCCAGGGACCCGCCCTCGGTGAACGCGGCGCCCTCGCCGCGCCCGCAGAAGCCGTAGCCCTCCAGGGAGAGCGGGATCAGCGGGGTGAAGGCGTCGTAGATCTGGGCCACGTCCACGTCCTGGGGCCCGAAGTCGGCCTGCTTCCACAGGTGCCGGGCGGCGG
Source organism: Streptomyces sp. NPDC032745 (assembly GCF_055579465.1). Taxonomy (NCBI): domain Bacteria; kingdom Bacillati; phylum Actinomycetota; class Actinomycetes; order Kitasatosporales; family Streptomycetaceae; genus Streptomyces; species Streptomyces sp. NPDC032745. The sequence goes on from NZ_JBVING010000006.1 coordinate 186,451, forward strand.
TCCAGGCGGGGCCGGACAGCGGGTCGTCGTTCCAGTAGTTGACCATGCCGTGGTGCTGGGCGGGCAGCCCCTGGGCGACCGAGTGGACGTAGACGGGCTTCTGGCGGCAGTCGCGGGCCCGCTCGGCGGAGACGATGACGCAGGCCAGCGCCCCGTCGGTCTCCAGGCAGTTGTCGAAGAGGCAGAGCGGATCGCTGATCATGCGGGCGGTCATGTACATCTCGCGGGTCAGCGGGCGTTCGTACATCATCGCGGCCGGGTTCTCGTTGGCCCGGTTGCGGCAGGCCATGGCGACGTTGAAGAGGTGGTCGCGGGTGGCGCCGTACTCGTGCATGTACCGGCGGGCGAGCATGCCGATCTCGTCGGCGGGCCGCAGCAGCCCGAAGGGGCGGGTCCACTGGCCGGGGGTGGGCAGCTGGACGGCCGTGTTCTTCCAGGGGCGCGGGCCGGAGCCGCGTTTGCGCGAGCGCCAGGCGACGCCGACGCTCGCCTGGCCGGTGGCGACTGCGGCTGCGAGGTGGCCGACGGTGGCGCAGGAACCGCCGCCGCCGTAGCCGATCTTGGAGAAGAAGGTGACGTCGCCGGCGCCGATGGCCTTGGCGACCTCGACCTCGTCGGTCTCCTCCATCGTGTAGGAGGAGAAGGCGTCGACCTCGGCAGGGGCGATCCCGGCGTCCGCGAGGGCGGCCAGGATCGCGCGGCAGGCCAATTCCTTCTCGGACTCCGGGAGCCGTTTGGCAAAGGCGGTCTGGCCGATCCCGACTATCGCCGTAGCGTCCTTGAGTGTTGCCGCCATCGCCACCTCCGGGGCTGCACCAGTACTGACAGCCGCGAAGGCTACAGCTAATCTGACGGATAGTCAGCTACCGGGAGGGGTGTGCGATGAGCGAAGACGTGCGGGGGGATCTGCGCTGGGGCAGCATCGCCGGACTGGTGCGCGCGGCGGCCGGGCAGTACGCCGACCGCGAGGCCGTCGTCGACGGACGCGTCCGCATCAGCTACGCGCAGCTCGGCGAGCGCGTGGAGCGCGCCGCGGCCGCCGCCATCGCCGCCGGGATCGAGCCGGGGGACCGCGTCGCCGTCTGGGCCCCCAACACCCTGGAGTGGATCGTCTCCGCGCTCGGCGCCGTCTCGGCGGGCGCCGTCCTCGTCCCCCTCAACACCCGTTTCAAGGGCTCGGAAGCCGCCTACGTCCTGCGGCGCAGCCGGGCCAGGCTCCTGTTCGTCACCGGCACCTTCCTCGGCACCTCGTACGTCGCCTCCCTGCGCAGGGCCGCCGCCGAAGGGGAGGGCGGCCGCGGCCCGCTGCCCGGGCTGCCGCACCTCGAGCAGATCGTCGTCCTCACCGAGGACGCCCCCCAGGACTTCCGCACCTGGAAGGACTTCCTGGCCGGCGGGGACGGCGTCAGCGCCGAGACCGTGCGCGAGCGCGCCGAGTCGATCCGCCCCGAGGCCCCCTCCGACATCATCTTCACCTCCGGCACCACCGGGAGCCCCAAGGGCGCCGTCATCACGCACGCCCAGTCCCTGCGCTGCTACGACGTCTGGAGCGAGCTCGCCGGCCTGCGCGAGGGCGACCGCTACCTGATCGTGAACCCCTTCTTCCACACCTTCGGCTACAAGGCCGGCATCATCGCCTGCCTGATGCGCGGGGCCACGATGGTCCCGCAGCCCGTCTTCAACGTGGACACCGTCCTCGCCAACATCGCCGCCGAGCGGATCTCCGTGCTCCCCGGCCCGCCCACCCTCCACCAGTCGCTCCTCGACCACCCCCAGCGAACCCACCACGACCTGTCCGCCCTCCGCCTGGTCGTCACCGGCGCCGCCGTCGTCCCGCTCCGGCTCGTCGAGCGGCTGCGCGGCGAACTGCACATCTCCACCGTGCTCACCGCGTACGGGCTCTCCGAGGCCAGCGGCATCGTCACGATGTGCCGGCGCGGCGACCCGGCCGACATCATCGCCTCGACCTCGGGACGGGCCATCCCCGGCACCCAGGTGAAGATCGCCGACCAGCACGGGTACGCCCAGCTCGCCGGCACGGCGGGCGAGGTGTGGGTCCGCGGCCACCACGTCATGCAGGGCTACTTCGAGGACCCGGCCGAGACCGCCGCCGCGGTCACCCCCGACGGCTGGCTGCGCACCGGCGACGTCGGGGTCCTCGACACCGACGGAAACCTGCGCATCACCGACCGGATCAAGGACATGTTCATCGTCGGCGGGTTCAACGCCTACCCCGCCGAGATCGAGCAACTCCTCGGCCTGCACCCGGACATCGCGGACATCGCCGTCGTCGGCGTCCCCGACCCCCGCCTCGGCGAGGTCGGCAAGGCCTACGCGGTACGCCGCCCCGGCTCCACCCTCACCGCCGACGACCTGATCGCCTGGTCCCGCCGGGAGATGGCCAACTACAAGGTCCCGCGCGAGGTCGAATTCGTCGCCGAACTCCCGCGCAACGCGAGCGGAAAGGTCCTGAAGCGCGAACTCCGCACCGGCTGACCCCTGCCCCTACCGGGTCGATCAGGGGACGAGCGTGCCCAGGTCGATGGCCACGGGGAACGGGACCGCCACCTTGAGCCACTCACGGTGGATCCCGGTGGGAACGTACGACCGGGTGACCGTGTCCAGCTCGTACACGTGGACGGCGGGTCCGCTCGCCTCGTCCTCGACACGCCAGAAGTGGGGGATCCCGGCCTGGGCGTACTTGAACGGCTTGATGGAGCGGTCGCGGTCCGCAGACTCCTCGGACACCACTTCGATCACCAGGACGACCTCGTCGGGGAGGTAGCGGGTGCGGTCGGGGTCGTAGGCGACCGTCGCAGCCAGGATGTCCGGTTCCGGACGGCTCCTCTTGTCGAGGCGGACGGTCATCTCCCGTTCGATCTCGATGCCGTCGGGCGCGGCCTGCTCCAGGCTGGCGGTCAGCTTTTGCACGAGCCGGGAGTGCCAGGACCGCTGCGGGGACACCCTGAAGATCAGCGCTCCGTCGATGAGCTCGGTGTGCCGGGGGGCCTGGGGCCAGTGGTCGAGGTCGTCCGCTTCCCAGCCGCTCGGGCGGGGCGGGAGCATCCATTCGGGAAGCTCGGCTGCCATGGTGTCCTCCAGAGAATGCTGTGCCAGCCCAATGGGCCGCGCGCTTTCCTACCGGTGCTCTAGCCGGGTTTCCGGGCCAGGAGGAGGCGCCAGCGGGGGGTACCGTCGGGGCGGCGGCCGAAGTGCTCCAGAGGGGCGGTCTCCACCGTGAAGCCGGCCGCGTGCAGGTCGGCGCGGACGCCGCCCAGCGGGAAGGTCCGGTAGTACATGACGAACGGCGGCCGCCACACGGCGTTGCGCACCCGCATCGCGGCGTCGAAGCCGGTCACCGCCCACCACACGGGTGAGGTCGGCGGGATCGGAGCCCCGATCGGGAACGCGAAGAGGCCGCCCGGGCGCAGCGCGGCGTGCACGCCGGAGAAGAGGGCGGGCCGCTCGGCCGGCAGGAAATGCCCGAAGGCCCCGAAGCTGACGGCCAGGTCGTACGAGCCGGCCAGCTCGGGCGGCAGCGCCCGCGCGTCGGCCCGTACGAGGTCGATGCGCTCGTCGGGGTGCGCCCGCGCGGCCTCGGCCAGCATGCCCGCGCTCAGGTCCACCCCGGTCACGCGGCCCCGGCACAGCCGCCGCAGCATCCCGAGCCCGGCGCCGGTCCCGCAGCACACGTCGAGCCCGGCCCCGAAGGACCCCTCCCGCTGGGCGAGCGTCTCCTCGACGGCGTCGAGCATGCGGTCGGGGGTGCGGAACGGGGTCTGGTCGAACTTGGGCGAGAGCAGGTCGTACCCGCGCTCGACGGACGAGAGGGCCTGGACGGCGAGCTCGCGGACGGTGGGTCCCTGTGAGGTGAACACGGTCCCAGCCTAGTGAGACGAGGCCCGGACAGGGGTATGCGACGGCGGCCGCGGTGGCTCCCCCTCCGGGCCACCGCGACCGCCGTCCTTGTTGTGCTCCCCCGTTGGTCTTGCTCCCGTGGGTCCCCCGTGACCCCAGCGGGTCGTGCTCCCCCGTTCACCACGGCGGGTTCCCCCGAATCCCCCCGTGATCCCCCGTGATCCCCCGTGATCCCCCCGTTGGTACCGGTCCCCCGTATCCCCCGTGGAACCGGCCCCCCCGTCCCCCGCTATCCCCCGTGGGACGTCTTACGGACGCGGACCGGACGCGTGGTTGTCCATCGCCACGATGTCCTCGCCCGAAGCGTGGTTGTCCTGCGGCTTGATCTCGATGCCGGAGGCGTGATTGTCCATCGGCGTGATGTCGACGCCCGCTGCAAGGCCGTCGTCGAGCGGCTTGATCTCGATACCCGACGCGTGGTTGTCGAGCGGCCTGATGTCGCCCTCGTTCGGCAGGATGTTCTCGTTCGTCGTCATCGGCTCTCCTGATGGATGGGTCGGGCCCGTTCGGCGATTCCCCCGCGGACCGCCGAACGGGCGGTCCTCCAGCCGACTCTCGCGCCCCCCGACGCGGTGAGTCGATGTACCTATCGTGGCGGGCGGCGATAAACGAACGATGAATGCCTCGTTCATCCGCCCATCGGCGCAGCTCAGGCCGCGATCTCCGAAGCCAGCAGGGCCTGGACCTCGGCCAGTTCGGCCGACTTCAGCTGCTTGAAGACGACCTCGGCATCCCGCCAGCAGACCCGCGCCCGGTCCCGCTGCCCCAGCCTGCGCAGCGCCTTGCCCAGCACCGTCAGCACGGTCGCCCGGCGCCACTCCCCGCCGATCCCGCGCAGCGCGATGGCCTGCTCGGCGTGCGCGGCGGCCAGCGTGGGCCGGTGCGCGGCCAGGTGGGCCACGGCGAGCCGGAAGTGCGTCACGCCCTCCCACAGCGGCTGCCGGTTGTCGTGGAACAGCGAGAGCGCCTCGGTGAGCTGCGCCTGCGCCTCACCGAGCCGGCCGGCCTGGGTGAGGGCGATGCCCAGCGCGTAGCGGCCGTTGGCCAGGCGCAGGGTCAGGCCCATCCGGTCGTATATGGCGATGCCCTGCTCGGCGAGGTCGATGGCGCTGGTCAGCCGGCCCAGTTCGACGTGGATCCGGGAGAGGTTGCACAGCGCGCTGGCCTCGCCGATGTGGTTGCCGTCGGCGCGGAAGTTCTCGATGGCCTCCAGCAGGTACCGCTCGCCGTCGGCGTGCCGGCCCTGGTAGAGGGCGATGATCCCGCGGTCGTTGGGCGCCCAGCAGCTGGGCAGCGGGTCGCCGGCCTCGCGGGCCAGGACCGTCGCCTGCCGGGCCTCGTCGTCGGCCTCGTCGAACCGGCCCGCGACCAGGTGGACGTTGGTGAGGGTGGTCCGGGCCCGGCCCTCCGCGTGCGGGTCCTTCGCGGCGTGCGCGGCGTCGCGCAGGGCCACGGCGGCCGACTCGTACTGCTTGGAGTTGGCCCCCGACTCGGCGAGGTCCTTGGCCGCCCACAGGAGGTCGACGGAACGGCGCAGCACGTCGACCACGCTGCCCTGCCCGGTCGAGCGTACGGAGGCCTGCCGGACGCAGGCCAGCAGCGGGTCGGCCTCGGCGTAGAGCCAGTCCAGGGCGGCGCGCGGCTCGGCGAAGCGCAGGCCGGGGTAGTGGGTGGCGGACAGGTGCGCGGGGAGCCGGTCGCCGGGGCGCTCCACCGCGTACACCGCCGAGGCGGTGGCGAGGTAGAAGTCCAGCAGCCGGTCCAGGGCGGCGTCCCGCCCGCTCGGCGGCTGCTCGTCGCGGTCCGCGCAGGCGCGGGCGTAGAGGCGTACGAGGTCGTGGAAGCGGTAGCGGCCGGGCGCGGCCGATTCGAGGAGGGAGCAGTCCACTAAGGCTTCGAGGAGGTCCTCGGTGTCGTGCTCGGGCCGGTCGAGTACGGCGGCTGCCGCGGCCAGCGAGATGTCGGGCCCGTCGGCGAGGCCGAGGAGGCGGAACGCGCGCTGCTGGGCGGGCTCGAGCTGGCCGTAGCCGAGCTCGAAGGTGGCTTTGACGGCGAGGTCGCCGGCCTGGAGCTCGTCGAGGCGGCGGCGCTCGTCGGCGAGCTTCGCGGCGAGGACGGACACCGTCCAGGTGCGGCGGGCGGCCAGCCGGGAGGCGGCGATGCGGATGGCGAGCGGCAGGAAGCCGCAGGCGCCGACCACGTCGAGGGCGGCCTGGCGCTCGGCGCCGACCCGCTCCGCGCCCACGATCCGGGTGAACAGCTGGAGGGCCTCCTCGGGGCTCATCACGTCGAGGTCGACGAGATGGGCCCCGGCGAGGCCCGCCATGCGGACCCGGCTGGTGACGAGGGCGGCGCAGCCCGCGGTGCCCGGCAGCAGCGGGCGGACCTGGGCGGCGTCGCGGGCGTTGTCGAGCAGGACCAGGACGCGGCGGCCGTCGAGCGTGGAGCGGTACAGCGCGGCCCGCTCGGCGGCGGTGTCCGGGATGGCCGTGTCGGGGGTGCCGAGGGCGCGCAGGAACGAACCGAGGACGGCGACGGGCTCGGCGGGCCGTGGCTCGGTGCCCTGGAGGTCGACGTACAGCTGGCCGTCGGGGAAGTGCGGGCGGGCGGCGTGCGCGACGTGCACGGCGAGGGTGGTCTTGCCGACGCCGCCGATCCCGGCGAGCGCGGAGACGGCCATGACCTGGCCGCCGACGCCCGACAGGATCTCGCCGAGCTCGTTGACGAAGGTGGCGCGGCCGGTGAAGTCGGCGACGGTGGCGGGCAATTGGGCGGGCCTCACAAGTGCGGGCGCGGCGGCCGGGGCCGGGTCTTCGGCGCGGGCGAGTTCGGCGTCCGCGCGCAGGATGCGCTGCTGGAGCGCGGAGAGTTCGGGCCGGGGGTCGACGCCGAGTTCGTCGGCGAGAAGCCGGCGGGTGTCGGCGTACACGGCGAGCGCCTCGGCCTGCCGGCCGCTGCGGTACAGGGCGAGCATCAGGAGCTCGCGCAGGCGTTCCTGCAGCGGGTGCGCGGCGGTGAGGGCGGTGAGCTCGGAGACGGCCTCGGCGTGGTGGCCGAGCTCGAGGTCGAGGTCGAGGCGGGTCTCCAGCAGCTGGAGGTGCCACTCGGCGAGCCGGGTGCGCTCGGTCTCGGCGTGCGGTCCGGGGACCCCGGCGAGCGGTTCGCCGTCCCACAGGTCGAGGGCGCGGGCGAGCAGCGTACGGGCGAGGGTGCGGTCACCGGCGGTACGGGCCTGGTCGGCGTCGGCGGCGAGACTGCGGGCGATGCCGAGGTCGAGGGCGCCGGTTGGGGTGCGGATGGCGTAGCCGCCGGACTCGCTGACGAGCATGCCGGGCGCGAGGACCTTGCGCAGGCGGGAGGCGTACGTACGGATGGTGGCGAGGGCCTGCTGCGGCGGGTCCTCGCCCCAGATGGCGTCGATCAGCTCGGGCGCGGTGGCGGTGCGGCCGCCGCGCAGCAGGAGTGCGGCGAGCAGGGCGCGCTGCTGGGGGGTGCCGGAGGGCAGTGCCTCGCTGCCGCGCCAGGCGCGGATGGGCCCGAGGACGGCGAAGCGGGTGCCGGTGGGGGCGGGACCGGGCTGCGCCTCGGCGGTTGCGGGGGCGGCAGCGGGTGTCCGGGGCTCGGAGCCGGTCGTGTTCAACTCCTCCTCGACGGCAGGGGTGTTCGGTGCGGAGCCGGCCGGGACGACGGCCGGAGCGCCTGCGGCGGTGTCCGGGGCGGCGGGCGGAGCGGCTGCCGGGTCCACCGCGGCGGTGGGGCTGCCGGGCCGGGCCCCGGCCGTGGCGTCCGGCGCGGCAGCGGAGTGGCGCCGGGCTGCCTCGGGGTGGTTCCGCTGGTGCGGGATGGCCGGTATGCCGTCCATCTGTCGTCCCCCCTGCCTTCCGTCGTTGTAAGGGCCAGTCTGCCCTGTCTTGCGCTTACCCGTCAGCCCGTGTCGGACCGATCACTTCCCAATCGCCGTCCAACTAGCTGACGGTTCGTCAGATTGACGCTACCGTGGGGGCCATGGAGACCTTCCCGAAGATCATCTCGGTGGACGACCACACGGTTGAGCCTCCCCACGTCTGGCGGGACCGGCTCCCGTCCAAATACCAGGACGCCGGCCCCCGGATCGTCCGCGCGCCCTTGAAGGAAATGACCTTCCTCGGCGGCAAGTTCGCCCCCGTGATGGGCGCCAAGGGGGACGACGGCCCGATCGGCGACTGGTGGGTCTACGAAGACCTGCACCGCCCCCTCACCCGGCTCGACACCGCCGTCGGCTACGACCGCGACGAGATCAAGCTGGAGGTGATCACGTACGAGCAGATGCGCCCGGGGTCCTTCTCGGTTCCCGAGCGCCTCGCGGACATGGACGTCAACCACGTCCAGTCGGCGCTCTGCTTCCCGACCTTCCCGCGCTTCTGCGGCCAGACCTTCACCGAGGCCAAGGACCGCGAGCTCGGGCTGCTCGGCGTACGGGCCTACAACGACTGGATGGTGGAGGAGTGGTGCGGCCCGCAGGCGCGGGGCCGGCTGATCCCCCTCACCCTCATCCCGCTGTGGGACGCCCGCCTGGCCGCCGCCGAGGTCCGCCGCAACGCGGCGCGCGGCGTGCGCGCGGTCGCCTTCTCCGAGATACCCCCGCACCTGGGGCTGCCCTCCGTCCACACCGACGAGTGGGACCCCTTCCTCGAGGCGTGCAACGAGACCGGCACGGTCATCGCCATGCACATCGGCTCCTCGTCGCGCATGCCGTCCACCTCGGCGGACGCCCCGCCGGCGGTCGGCTCCACCATCACCTTCGCCAACTGCTGCTTCTCGATGGTCGACTGGCTGATGAGCGGCAAGTTCGAACGCTTCCCCAACCTCAAGATCATGTACGCGGAGGGCCAGATCGGCTGGATCCCGTACATCCTGGAACGCGCGAACGTGGTCTGGGAGGAGAACCGCGCCTGGGGCGGCGTCGCGGACAAGGTCCACCGCCCGCCGTCGGAGCTCTTCGCGGAGCACGTCTTCGGATGCTTCTTCGACGACCCCTTCGGGCTGAAGAACCTGGACTCGATCGGCGTGGCCAACGTCCTCTACGAGACGGACTATCCGCACTCGGACTCGACGTGGCCGAAGTCGCGGGAGGTGGGGGAAGCCCAGATGTCCCACCTCGCGCCGGACGTGGTGGACCGCATCGTGCGCGGCAACGCGATCGACCTCCTCGGCCTGACGCCCGAGGGCCTGTGGGCGGGCGCGTAGGCGGGAGCCCGGGGGTCCCCTTGCGGCGAAGGTGAACATCAAGGCATGCTTCGCCGGAGCAAAGTGGGAGGGGCGGTGGCGGTGGACAAGCGGACCGTGGTGACCGGGGTGTTGTGCGCGGTGGCGGCGCTGGGTGCGTCCGCTGCCATGACGAAGGTGGTGCCGGCTTCGGAGGGCAGTTCGGCCGCCCACGTCAAGGCGGCGGCCCCAGCGAAGCCTTCACCGAGCCCGTCTTCGCGATCGCAAGCGGCCAAGCAGCCGCAGCTGAACACTTCGGGCACGCCCCGGCCGGGCAGCCCCGCCGCCTTCACCGGGGCCCTGTTCGAAGGCGGTGTGCAGGGTGACCACTTCTGCACCGCCACCGTGGTGCACAGCCCCGGGAAGAATCTGATCGTCACCGCCGGGCACTGCCTGATCGCCGGGAAGGCCGGCGACGGGGGAGCGGTCTTCGCACCCGCGTACGCGAACGGCGGAGCCCCGTACGGAGCCTGGACGATCGAGGAGGTCTTCGAGGACCCCCGCTGGGCCGACGGCACGGACGACGACTACGACCTCGCCTTCGCTCGCCTCGCCCCGGACGCCGCCGGCCGCAACATCGAGGACGTCACGGGCGCGGCCACCCTGGACACCACGGGCCGCACGGGCGAGGAGATCACCGTCACCGGCTACCCGGCGGACCGCAAGGTCCCGCGCACGTGCACGGCATCGGCGATCCGCGAGACCCCGACGGAGCAGCGCTTCGACTGCGCGGACTTCCCGGGCGGCACGAGCGGCAGCGCCTGGCTCGCGAAGGACGGCAAGATCATCGGCATCCTGACGGGCGGCGACACGGACGACGTGTCGACGAGCACGATCCTGGGCGAGTACGCGGCGACGCTGTACGCGAAGGCGACCTCCGCGGCCCGGTGAGCCGCGCCCGGCTCAGGGGCGCTCGCCGAGCACGTCGAGATAGTGCGCGTTGTACATGAAGCCCAGGACGTTGCCGAACGGGTCGACCACCGAGGCGGTGACGAAGCCCGGACCGCGCTCCGTGGGCGGCTCGTACTGCTTCGCGCCCATGGACAGCAGCTTCTCGAGCGTCGCGTCGACGTCGTCGACGTGCCAGTACACGACGGCCCCGCCCGGCTCGGCCGACGCGCCGGCGGGCGCGTAGCGGCGGTCGATCAGCCCGAGCTCGTGCTGGTAGTCGCCGAGCCGGAACTCGGCGTACCCCGGCCGCTCGAAGTAGGGGCCAGTGCCGAGGAGTTCGGTGTACCAGGCCTTGGCCGCGTCCAGATCGGCGGCCCAGAAACTGACGGTGGTCAGACCTCGCAACACGGAAGCTCCTCGGCTCGCTGTCGATGGCAGTGCCAGGACTCTAGACACCAAGTAGGTCAGGTCCTGTCCTCGTCGACGGGGTGTCGCGCGGCTCTTCCGGCGTCAGACCACCAGCCCGAGGTGGACGGGCTCGGCCGGCGCGTCGGCCAGCAGGTCGGCCAGCCGCGGTGGCCACAGGGGCTCCCCGAGCGAGGCCAGGGCCTGCTGTGGCAGCCAGCGCCAGTGCGCGTCGGGCGACTCGGGGACGGGATCGCGGCGCGGGCCGGTGGTGACGTAGATGTGCTCGTGCTGGCGTACGGGGATCCCCTCGTGGGTGAAGTCGTGCTCCCAGGTGCACAGCAGCCGCTGCGGCTCGAGGTCGGTCCACCCGGTCTCCTCCCGCAATTCCCGCCGCACGCACTCCTCGGGAGTCTCCCCGGGATCGATCCCCCCACCGGGCGGCAGCCAGTGGATCCCTACCTCGATGTTGTCCTCACGGAAGAGGAACACCGAACCGGTCGGGGAGAGGATGACAATGCGGGCTGCCTGCCTGGGAGTTCTCATCAGATCAGCGTACGGCGGGTGAGGGGGGTGGGGGGAGGGGCGAGGGGTTTGCGGGTGGGTGGGGGTGGGGGTGGGCCGGGGTAGGGGGCGGGGTCCGTGTACTCGGGGGTGGGATGGTCGGTGGGGTGCTGGGGGTAGGGGTCCGTGTACTCGGGGTCGGAGAGACCGACGGGGACTCGGAGGTCGGGATCCGTGTACTCGGGGGTGGGATGGTCGGTGGGGTGCTGGGGGTAGGGATCCGTGTACTCGGGGTCGGAGAGACCGAGGGGGACTCGGAGGTCGGGATCCGTGTACTCGGGGTCGGAAGGTCGATCGGGACGTCGGGGTCGGGGTCTGTGGACTCGGGGTCGGGTGTGTGTCCGGGGGCGTCCCGTCAGTCCACTGTCCTTCCGTGTCGTGCCGGTCCCTCAAGGGCGCTCCCTGCGGTCGCGTCGCTTCGCGATGTCGCTGCGCTCCACCCTTGACCGACCGGCCCGCCCCGGAATGCCAACAGACTGCCGGGAAGCCCCCGAAGGATGGCCAGGGGGTTCGGATTCCGATGAGGGCTCATCAGAGATCCTGACCGGCAGTCCCTGTCCATCCGCACCCAGCCCACCAGGAGCATCGAGAGGGGTCGGAATGGGTGCGCGGGGAGGGTCATGCCTCCATCGAGGGCCCATAGGCACCCTTTCCGGGCCCATGCAGGGTCAACCTGCACCAGGCAGCGAAGAGATGACGCTGCGGTGCCGGTTGGGCCGTGGACGCCCCAAATCGCTACGCGGTCCTCGCTGCTTGGCGCCCTCGCCCCGCCTGTGGCTGGACATAGGCCGCCCACGACCGGCACAGGGCGGCCTGGCATGCGACAGCGGGTCGTTTGCCCCTTTTGGGTGCCAGTTGAGAGTCAGAAGGCGCCTTGTCGGAGTGAGAGGTGGAGAAATCCGGCATCAGGCTCCCTCTCGCCCTCTTTTCGCCCCCAACAGCGTGCAGACGCCCGGAAACCCGTCCATGGGAGGTGTCTGGGCGGCTTATGTCCAGCCCTGGACGGCCGCCGGACGCCAAGCAGAGGGAAGCGCGTAGCGATCTGACGCGATACGGGCCTGCCCCTCACCGCAGGGTCATCTCTTTGCTGTCTGGTGCAGGTTGACCGCACCTGGGTCCGGAAAGGGTGGCTATGGGCCCTTCAGGGGGCTGTCCCCTCCCCGCGGCCCCGTCACCGGCCTGGGTCGGTGCTCCTGGTGAGCGGACTCCGGATGGACGGGGGCCCTGCCCGGCATCTCTGATCGGGGCTGGTCCGGATCCGAACCCCCCGGCCATCCTTCGGGGGCTTCCCGGCAGTCTTATGGCATTCCGGGGCGGGTCGGTCGGTCAAGGGTGGAGCGCAGCGACATCGCGAAGCGACGCGACGACGAAGGAGGAGCGCCCTTGAGGGACCGGCACGACACGGAAGGACAGTGGACTGACGGGACGCCCCCGGACCCCTCCCGACCCCGAGTCGACAGACCCCGCCGAACCCCGCCCCCGATACGTGGGCCGACGCCGAGCTCGTGGCTCCCGCCTACTGCCCTCCGCCCGCCCGTCCACCCCCGGGAGGGTGGCTCCCACCCCATCCCCCCGGCCCGTCCTCCCCCCGAGTCCACGGATCCCGCCCCCGAGTCCCCGCCGGCCCTTCCGACGCGGAATCCACAGACCCCGCCCCCCGGAGTCCCCGCCGACCTTCCCGCCGACCCCGAGTACACCGGCCCCGCCCCCGGAGTCCCCGCCGACCTTCCCGCCGACCCCGAGTACACCGGCCCCGGCCCTGGTGTCCCGGTCTGCCTTGCCGGCACCGCCTGTCCGCCGCTCCTCACCCCCGCAGTGCGAACGACGCCCGGTCCCGCCAGGCCACGCCGTCGTGGACCATGAGGTCGACCGACGAGATGCGGGTCGTGAGGGGTAGCGAGCGCGCCAGGTCGGTTTCGATCCGGTCCAGTACGTCCGCCTCCTGTCGCTGCGCGACCGTCAGATGCGGGATGACGTCCGGGAACCGGCCCCCGTACGGCTGGGCCTGCGGCCAGCGGTCGGCGATGGCGCGGGTGAGCATCCGCAGCTGCGTATCCGGCTCGGGGGCCAGGTACAGCACCTCCGGGAAGCGGCGGCTCTCGGCGAACCGGACGTCGAAGGCCCGGTGGCTGCCCAGGGTTTCGGCGAGCGCCGCCTGGACGGCGGCGTCGATGAGGTGCTCGTCGAGGAACGGGAAGAGCACCGTCACGTGCGCCGGGACCCCGGCGGCGGCCGAGGGGTCCAGCCGTTCGCGCCATGCGCGAACGGCTGGTTCGGCCTCGGGGATCTTCACGAGGAGGCCCGTCTGGCCCGCCTCGTACCGGCCCGCGTGGGAAGTGGTGTTGGTGGAGTCGGATGCCATGGCACCGGATGGTGCCATTCGGCGCCCGCCGCGTCACCCCGCCTGCAGCGCCAGCGTCGGCGACAGCCGCGCTGCGCGGACGGCCGGGTAGAGGCCTGCCAGGGTGCCTATGGCCAGGGTTGAGGCGAAGCCGCCCGTCACCGCCCAGAGGGGCACTACCCAGGGGAGGTCGCCCGCGCGGGCGTAGGCCGCCGTGGCCGCCGCGCCGAGGGCGATGCCCGCCAGGCCGCCGAGGCCCGACAGGAGCAGGGACTCCGTGACGAACTGGATGCGCACCTGGCCCTTGGTCGCGCCCAGCGAGCGGCGCAGGCCGATCTCGTGGCGGCGTTCCAGGACCGAGATGATCATGGTGTTCGCGACGCCGACCCCGCCCACCAGCAGGGCGATCCCGCCCAGCCCGAGCAGGAGCGTGCTGAAGGCGCCCTCCGTGGCCGCCTTCGCCTGCAGGGCCGCCGACGGGTCCGTCACCGCGACCGTGCTCGGCGACTGCGGGTTGGCCGTCGGGGCGATCAGGCTGCGGACCGCCGCCACGCGGTCGTCCGCCGAGCGCTCGTACACCGCCGTCGGGTGGCCGTCGAAACCGAGCAGCTGCTCCGCCGCCTCCCAGCCGATCAGCGCCGAGCGCTCGATCTCCGGGGCCAGCGGGATCGGGTCCAGGATGCCGATGACCGTGAAGTACCGGCCGCCGATGAACACCTGCTGTCCCGGCTCGGTGATGCCCAGCCGCTCCGCCGAGACGTTCCCGAGCACCACCGACGGGTAGCGTCCGGTGGCCCCGTTCAGCCACGTCCCCCTCTGTACCCGGGCGCGCAGCACCTCCAGCAGGTCGTCCTTCGCCGCCTTGAGGCCGATCCCGCCCGTCTCCTCCTTCGGGATGTTCTCCGATCGCCGTACGGACTGTGCGACGTCGCCCGTCGTACCCACCGATTCGACCCCCTCGATGCGGGAGATCATGCCCGGGGCCTCCTTCGGCAGCTTCGTGTCCTGCCCCGAGAACATCGACTGGCCCGGCGTCGCCACCAGCATGTTCGTGCCGAGTTTGTCGAGCTCCCGCAGGAGCTTGGCCTGGCTGGACGAGGACACCCCGACCACCGCGATCATCGTCGCGATGCCGATCGCGATCCCGAGCGCGGACAGGAACACCCGCATCGGGCGCGAGCGCAGCCCCGCCGAGCCGACGTGCAGGACGTCCCGGGGGCCGAGGCGGGACGGGGTCAGCCTCCCGGCCGCCGGCTTCCGGGTGCCCATCACAACGCCTCCGCCGGCGCCGTGTTCCATATGTCCGCCACGATCTCCCCGTCCCGGATCCGCACCTGCCGCGGCAGGCTCGCCGCGATCTCCTGGTCGTGGGTGATCACGGCGATGGTGGCCCCGTCCCCGTTCAGCTCGTGCAGCAGCTCCATCACCGACTGCCCCGACGCCGAGTCCAGTGCGCCCGTCGGTTCGTCGGCCAGCAGCAGGTCCGGTTCGCCGGCCACCGCCCGGGCGATCGCGACGCGCTGCTTCTGCCCGCCCGACAGCTCGTGCGGCCGGTGCTCCATCCGGTCCCCGAGGCCGACGCGCTCCAGGGCCCGCGCCGCCCGGCGGCCGCGCTCGGCGCGCGAGAGGCCGCAGTAGAGCAGGCCCTCGGCGACGTTCGCCTGCGCGCTGATGCCCGGTACGAGGTGGAAGGACTGGAAGACGAAGCCGACATGGCGTGAGCGCAGTGCCGACAGGGCGCGGTCGGAGAGGGTCGCGATGTCGTGCCCGGCGATGGCGACCGCGCCGGCGCTCGGGCGGTCGAGGGTGCCGACGATGTGCAGCAGGGTGGACTTCCCGGAGCCGGACGGGCCGACGATGGCGAGGAGTTCGCCGTTCAGGACGGTGAGGTCCACCCCGCGCAGGGCCTTGACCCCGCCGGGGTACTCCTTGGTGACGCCCGCCAGCTCCACGACGGCGCGCGCGTGCCGGTTCTCTGCAGCGGCCACTGCCGTTGTCGCCGTCACTGCTTCGGGATCCCCACCTGCATGCCCTCCTCGAGGGCGTCCCCCTTGACCTCGACGCGGCCCTGCCCGAACATGCCGAGCTCGACCGGGACGTCACGGACCGCGCCGTTCTCGACGACCTGTACGCCGAAGCCGCCGCCGGACAGTGCGAGGAGTGCGCTGACCGGTACGGAGAGCACGCCCTTGCGGGTCTCGCCGGTCAGCCGGATCGACACCGGGGACTGGTCCGGGCCCTTGATCTCGGAGGCGTGGTCGAGGGAGACGTTCACCTCGACCTTCGGCTTGCCGCCACCGCCACCGCCACCGCCTCCGGACCCGCCACCGCCGCCGTTCGGGTCGTCCGGGTTCGCCGTGCTGCCGACCGAGTCGATCTTCCCGGTCGCCGTGCCGCCGCCCGGCAGGTTCACGGTCACCTTGTCGCCGGTCTTCGCCGCGCCCGCCTTGGCCACGTCCAACTGGAACCGGACCATCCGTTCTGTTCCGGTCAGGGTCAGCACCGGCTTGCCCGGCGCCGGCTCGTCGCCGACCGCCGTGTCGTTCTTCTGCACCCGCTGCGGCCCGGTCGCGAAGGCGATGTCGTCCTTGCCGACCTCGCCCGTCTCCGCCGCCTTGTGCGCCTTCTGCCAGCGCTTGACCGCCGTCGCCGTGCCCGCCGTGAAGGTGCCGTCCTCCGGGTCGAGCCCGGTCCCGTACCCGAGGGCCTGGAGGTTCCGCTTGAGCTGTTTGACGTCCTCGCCCTTGTCCCCGGTCTTCATCGGCCGGTACACGGGCGTGCTCCCGTACATGAGCCGCACCGGCTTGCCGTTGACCTCGTACAGCTTCCCGTCCCGCTCGATCGCCGTGCCGGCGCCCGCGGCCCAGGTCAGCACGCCGGGGCCGCCCGCGGCGAGCCTGCGCTCCTGCGCGTAGCCGAGGGTGCCCTCGACCGTGAGTCCGGAGCCGAGGTCCCCGCGCGTGACCGGCGCCGTCTGCTGCGGCAGTCCGTCCGCGCGCCGGTCCTTCGAACCGTCGGAGTCGCCCCGCGGCTGGGCCGTCACCGCGTACCCGCCGCCCGAGACGGCGAGTACGACGGCCAGCGAGCCCAGCAGCCACTTGCCGCGCCGCCTCACGCGGCTTCGCACTTCTTCTGGGCTTCCTCGAAGGCCTTCTCCTGGCCCTCGGGGATCTTGGTCGCGCTCATCGCGCTCCCGTTGAACTCCGGGTCGGGGACGTTCACGCCGTTGTCCCGCATGCACTTGGCCCACTTCAGGGCCTTGTCCTTCTGCTCCTGCGACAGCTGGCCCGTGCCGGGGGCCTGCAGCCCGCACGCCTCGAAGGCCTTCTTCAGCGCCTCCGGGTCCTCGCTGCCCGAGCCCAGCGTCATGCCGCGCGGGTCCTGGCCGGGCGCCGGGTCGGGCGCGTCCACGCCGTGCTCGCGCAGGCACTTGCGCGTCTTGAGCGCCTTGTCGGCGTCGGCGCCGCTGGTCGTGCCGTTGCCGCCGCTGCTCGAAGCGTTGTTCCTGGTGGAGTCGTCCTTCTTCCCGTCCTTCCCGTCCCCGTCCGAACCGACACCGCCCGTGCACGCGGTGACGAAGAGGGTCAGCCCGGTGAGGGCCGCGGCCGTGGTCATGGTCATGGATCGATTCATGCGGCCGACCCTGCACGGGAGGCGGGTTTCGCTTCTCTCTCCGATCTTGCTTATGACGAGGAAATGCGAGATTCCGGTAAAGAGGGCGGCATGCGAGTTCTGGTGGTGGAGGACGAGGAATTCCTCCGGGAGATGATCGCCGACGGGCTGCGCCGCGACGCGCTGGCCGTCGACGAGGCGGGCGACGGCCTCGAGGCCCTGCGGCGCCTGCGCCTCGGCGAGTACGACGTCCTCGTCCTCGACCGCGACCTGCCCGGCCTGCACGGCGACGAGGTCTGCCGGCAGGTGGTGCGCGAGCGGCTGCTGACCCGCGTCCTGATGCTGACCGCCTCCGGGACCGTACGGGACCGGGTCGAGGGGCTCGGCCTCGGCGCCGACGACTACCTCACCAAGCCGTTCGCGTACGACGAGCTGCTCGCCCGCGTCCTGGCGCTGGGCCGGCGGGCCCGGCCGGCCCTGCCACCGGTGCTGGAGCGCTGCGGGATCGCCGTCGACACGGCCCGCCGGAGCGCGACCCGCGACGGGCACCGGCTCGCGCTGTCCCGGAAGGAGTTCGCCGTGCTGGAGGCGCTGCTGCGGGCCGAGGGCGCCGTGCTCGGCAACGACGACCTGATCGAGCAGGTGTGGGAGGAGGACACCTCTTACAGCACGAATGCCGTACGGGTGACCCTCAGCAAGCTGCGGGCCAAGCTGGGCGAGCCGCCGCTGATCGAGACCGTGCCGGGCGCCGGCTACCGGATCACGAGCCCGGCCGCGCGTCCGGCCGCGGGTCCGGCCGCGGGCGGGTCCGCCGATCCGGTCACCGATCCGCGATGAGAGCAGTGCTCCATTCCGAGCGCGCCCGTCTCACCGCGCTCTACGGCTCGCTGCTCGTCCTCGCCGGCGGCGGCCTGATCGCCCTGATCAACATCCTGCTGCGGGGCGGGCTCTACACCCGCATCAGCGGAGCCGTCACCACCGCCGTCCCAGGCACCGCGTTCGAACGCGCCGCCGTCGAAGGCCGGCCGCTCAAGGCGGTCCCCGCCCAGCGGCTCCCGCCCGGCGCCGCAACGCCCACCCAGGAGCAGCTCCAGACGTGGGCCGCCACCCGCAACCTCTCCACCGCCGTCGAGTCCGCCACCCTCCACGAGCTGCTGATCGTCTCGCTCATCGCCCTCGCCGTGTTCGCCGTACCGTCGATCTGGCTGGCCTGGTGGATGGCGGGCCGCGTGCTGCGCCCCGTCGGTGTCATCACCGAGACGGCCCGCCGCCTTTCGGGGGAGAACCTGCACGAGCGGATCGGCCTCGAGGCCCCGCCCGGCGAGCTCAAGCGGCTGGCCGACACGTTCGACGGCATGCTCGACCGGATGGAGAGCCTGGTGGGCGCGCAGCGCCGGTTCGCCGCGAACGCAGCCCACGAGCTGCGCACCCCGCTCGCCGTCCAGCGGGCGGCCGCCGAGATCGGGCTGGCCGGGGACCCGCCGCCGGAGAAGGTGGCCCGGATCCGGTCCAAGCTGATCGGCGTCGCCGACTCCAGCGAGCACCTCATCGAGTCGCTGCTGCTGCTCGCGGTATCGGAGGAGGGCCTGGAGACCACCGCCCCGGTGGACCTGGCGGCCCTGGCGGAGACCGAACTCGCGGACCGGGCCGAGGCCGAGGCGGGTCCGGCCGCCATCCCGGGCGCCGGGTGGCCCGTCGTCGTGCGCGACCTTGCGCCATCGGTCGTGACCGGCGACCGGGCTCTGCTGGGCCATCTGGTGCGGAACCTGCTCGGCAACGCCGTACGGCACAACCGGCCGGGTGGCCGGATCGGCGTGGCGACCTCCGCCGACGGGGTGCTGACGGTGTCCAACACCGGCCCGGTGATCGACCCCGCAGACGTACCGCGGCTGCTGGAGCCGTTCCGGCGGCGGGCCGAGCGGCAGCACACCGCGGGCGAGGGCGCGGGCCTCGGGCTCTCCATCGTGGCCTCGATCGCGCGGGCGCACGGCGCGAAGCTGGTGGTGCGGGCCAATCCCGCTCCGGGCGGCGGACTGACCGTCAGGGTCCGCTTTCCGGTGGGAACCGCGCCGCTCCGGCCGCCGCCTCAGGAGTCCTGAATGATCCCATGTGTACCGTCGGAGGCATGAGCAAGCACCCCCGCGCCCGCTCCGGCAGTTCCCGCACGTCCCGCACCGTCCGCTCGCCCCGACGGGTGGCCGTCGTCGCCGCCCTGGGCCTGTTGGCCTTCGGGGCCGGATGGGTGTACACGGCCCAGGACGACACCTCCGGCGCCACGACCCAGGCCCGGACCGGTGACCGCCCGGGGGAAGCAGCCGGTGCGGCCGGCGCCGACAAGCCCACCAACCCCACCAGCCCCCCGGGCGATGCCCGTGCCACCCGAGGGGTACGCGGCGCCCCCGGGGCTGCGGGCGCGCCCGGCGCCCCAGGTGCGCCCGGCGCCCCCGCGGCCGTGGACGACCCCGCCCAAGGCCTCCCCGACGTCAGCGACGAGACCCTGGCCAAGATCCCGGCCACCGCCCGCCAGCTGCTCCTCGTCACCGGCAAGGGGCGGGACTCCCCGGAGTCCACGGCAGCCCTCTACACCCGGCCGGCGGCCGGCGCCGGCTGGGTCCGGACCGGCAGCTGGCCCGCGCACAACGGCGCCAACGGCTGGTCGTCCGTCGAACGGGAGGACGGGGACCTCACCACCCCCGCGGGCGTGTTCACCCTGTCCGACGCCGGCGGTCTGCTGCCGAAGCCGCCGGGCACGAAGTTCCCGTACGACCACAACCGGCTCTTCGTCCCCACCGGCCGGGGCGTGAACGGGGAGTCCCTCGCGGGCGCCTTCGAGTACGTCGTCGCGATCGACTACAACCGCCGGACGGGGGTCTCCCCGCTGGACCTGTTCAAGCCGGAGGGCGAGGACAAGGGCGGCGGCATCTGGCTCCACGTCGACCACGACGGCCCCTCGCAGGGCTGCATCGGCATCTCGAAGGAGGCCATGAAGAAGCTCCTGACCACCCTGGACCCGGCGGCGAAGCCGGTCATCGTGATGGGACCGGCCGGCTTCTGACCGGCCGGTCGCCGACCGGTGCGGCGCGCCCGCGCAGCAGCAGCCCGATGTACGCCAGGTCGAAGACGCTGCACATGATGCCGAGCCCGAGGATGAACGGCGAGTCCTCGACGACCCCGAAGAGCAGGGTCGGGGCGAGCGTCCCCAGCCATTTGGCGACGGCGATGACGAGGGACTGCCCGCGCGGCCCGCGCCGGTCGGCGTAGAGGGCGATGAACAGCCCGGACATCAGCAGGTTCTGCAGGAACGCCGAGTACCGGCTCGCGTCGTGCGTCCCGAACTGCGCGAGGAACAGCCACTGCACGGCGAAGCCGGTGCCGAACACGAGTGCGCTCCACGCCGCGAAGAGCGGCCGCGTCACGAACTCGGGCAGCTCGGCCCGCCCGAAGCGCAGGTACGTCCAGATGATCGCGATGTCGGCGACCGCCCACACGACGTTGACGATCCCCTGTGCGGAGACCCCGCCCCTGAACTCGCCCGCGGCGTAGGTCACCTCCCACGCGAAGTTCAGCGCGAGCGCGGCCACCGGCATCGCATACGTGCGGTCCCGCAGCCCGACCCGGATCGCCTCGATGTACACGACGGTCCACGCCACCCCGCTGACCAGCGTCAGAAACAGATCCACGCGCGGCACCCTAGCCAACGCGCCCCCGCCGGCACACCCCCCGCGTACGGGCCGGCCGCCGCGCGGCCGGGTCGAACCCCTTGCCTGACGGTCCGTCAGCTACGACGATGGCCCCCGGCGCCGACGGGACGCGGAATCGGCAGCCGCAGGCGACAGACGAAGCGGAGGCGGTGACGGCATGGCGCGCGTGTTCGCGGAGGGCCGGCTGGTCTACGGGATGCAGCTCCCGATCCAGTCGCAGAGCAGCATCTACGCCGAGCCCTGGGAGGCCTCGGCCACCGCCGTCGACCTGGCCGAGGTGGCGCGGGCCGCCGACCGGGCTGGCTTCGGGTACGTCGCCACCTGCGATCACGTGGCCATCCCGCGCCGGCTCGCCGGACCCATGAGCACCGTCTGGTACGACCCGGTGGCCACCCTCGCCTTCCTCGCCGGGATCACCGAGCGCGTACGGCTGCTGAGCCACGTCGCGATCCTGGGCCTGCGCCACCCGCTGCTCAGCGCCAAGCAGTACGCCACCCTCGACCACCTCTCGGGCGGCCGGCTGATCCTCGGCGTCGGCGCGGGCCACGTGCAGGAGGAGTTCGAGGTCCTCGGTGTCGACTTCGCCCGCCGCGGGGCCGTCCTCGACGAGACCCTGGACGCGCTGCGCGCCGCCCTCGGGCCCGAGGAGTACCCGGAGTTCGAGGGGGAGCTGTTCTCCTTCAAGGACCTCGGCCAGCTGCCCCGCCCCGCCCAGAGGCGCGTCCCCGTCTGGGTCGGCGGCTCCTCGCCCGCCGCCGTACGCCGGGCCGCGGTGCGCGGCGACGGCTGGCTCCCGCAGGGCGACCCGCGCGACAGGCTGCCGGGCCAGATCGCCCGCATCAAGGAGCTCCGCGCCGCGGCTGGGGTCGCGGACCCCATCGAGTTCGGCGCGATCACCGAGGCGCTGTACGTCGGCGAGCCCGGCTGGGACACCGGCCGCCGCACCCTCACCGGCAAGGCGGAGGCGCTCGCCGAGTCCCTCCGCGCGTACCGGGAGCTCGGCGTGGACCAGATCCAGGTCCGCTTCCGCAGTCGCGACCGCGCCGAACTGACCGACCAGATCACCGCTTTCGGGGCCGAGGTCGGCCCGCTTCTCAACGACCGATGACAACCACTGGGAGTACGGGCATGGGCAAGCTGGACGGGCGCGTCGTCGTCATCACCGGTGCGGCGCGCGGCCAGGGCGAGCAGGAGGCCCGCCTCTTCGCCGCCGAGGGTGCCAAGGTGCTCCTCGGTGACGTGCTGGACGAGCAGGGCGCCGCCGTGGCAAAGGAGATAGGCGAGGACCGCGCCCGGTACGTTCGGATGGACGTGAGCCGGGAGGAGGACTGGGCGGCCGCCGTGGCCGCCGCCAAGGAGGCCTTCGGCCCGATCGACGGCCTGGTCAACAACGCGGGCATCCTGCGCTTCAACGAGCTGGTCTCGACCCCGCTGGAGGAGTTCCAGCAGCTGGTCCAGGTCAACCAGGTCGGCGCCTTCCTCGGCATCAAGACCGTCGCCCCGGAGATCGAGGCGGCCGGCGGCGGCACCATCGTCAACACCTCCTCGTACACCGGCCTGACGGGCATGGCGTACGTCGGCTCGTACGCGGCGACCAAGGCGGCGATCGTCGGTCTGACCCGGGTGGCCGCGCTGGAGCTCGCCGCCAAGGGCATCCGGGTCAACGCGATGTGCCCGGGCGCGGTGGACACCCCGATGGCCAATCCCGGCCTGCTGGACCCGGCCAACATGAGCGACGAGGCCCGGGACGCGATGGCGGAGCTCTACCGGCGGGTCGTGCCGATGGGGCGGGTGGGCCGGCCCGACGAGATCGCCAAGCTGGCCCTGTTCCTGAGCAGCGAGGACTCCTCGTACATCACCGGCCAGCCGTTCGTGATCGACGGCGGCTGGATGGCGGGCGTCAGCATCCTCTAGATCCCCGCCGACCTCATCTGATGGAGCGTCAGGTATTGACGCTCCCGCTTCCGCGGTGGAACAGTCGACTCATCGAATCTGACGACACGTCAGAAATCAAAGGACGGTGAACCCCCTTGGAATTCGGGCTCTTCGTGCAGGGATACGTGCCTGAGGCGCGGTCCAAGGTCGACCCCGAGGCAGAGCACAAGGCGCTGGTCGAGGAGACCGAGTACGTCATCCAGGCCGACAAGTCCGGCTTCAAGTACGCCTGGGCCTCCGAGCACCACTTCCTGGAGGAGTACTCGCACCTGTCGGCGAACGAGGTGTTCCTCGCCTACCTCGCCCACGCCACCGAGCGCATCCACCTCGGCTCCGGCATCTTCAACCCGCTCGCCCCCGTGAACCACCCGGTGAAGGTGGCCGAGAAGGTCACCATGCTCGACCACCTCTCCAAGGGGCGCTTCGAGTTCGGCACCGGCCGCGGTGCGGGCAGCCACGAGATCCTCGGATTCCTGCCCGGCATCACGGACATGAACGCCACCAAGGAGATCTGGGAAGAGACCATCGCCGAGTTCCCCAAGATGTTCCTCCAGGAGGAGTACGAGGGGTTCCAGGGCAAGCACTGGTCGCTGCCGCCGCGGAAGATCTTCCCCAAGCCGTACGGCAAGGCCCACCCGGCCATGTGGTACGCCGCCGGCTCCCCCTCCTCGTACGCGATGGCCGCGAAGAAGGGCCTCGGCGTCCTCGGCTTCAGCGTCCAGAAGGTCTCCGACATGGAGTGGGTGCTGGAGCAGTACAAGACGGCCATCCAGGAGGCCAAGGCCATCGGCGCGTTCGTCAACGACAACGTGATGGTCACCTCCACCGCGATATGCGCCGAGACGCACGACAAGGCGGTGGAGATCGCGGTCAACGCGAACATGAACCGCTTCCAGTCGCTGGTCTTCCGCTACCACGACACCTTCCCGCGGCCCGAGGCGATCCCGCAGTGGCCCGAGACGCTGCCCGAGTACAACGCGGAGATCATCGAGCTGCTGATCGCCGAGGAACTGCTGATCTGCGGAGACCCGTCCGAGGTGCTCGCACAGTGCAAGCGCTGGGAGCGGGCGGGCGCAGACCAGCTGTCGTTCGGCCTGCCGACCGGCGTCTCGTACGAGGACACGATGACCACCATCAAGCTCATCGGCGAGCACGTGATCCCGAAGATCGACACGGACCCGGTCCACCGCACCACCCGATTCCGCCAGGCCGCCTAGGGAGTGTCGTCAAAGTAGCGTCGGCCGCCCGGAAGGGCGGGGCTGGCGGGGGCTGGTGCGTGCGATCGCAAGGCGGAGGAGGGAAGCGACGCGGAGCGTCGTTGACCGACGACAACGCGGCGAGCGTGCGTGCCAGCCCCCGCCAGCCAGACGGGACTTTGACGACACGACCTAGCGCTTGGCTTCGGCAGGGGGCGGGGCCCGTGGAGTCCGGGCCCGGCCCCAAGGCCCCAGACGGGGCGGCGTCTTCCCGGACCGCCGCCCGGCACCCGCCCCGGCCGGGCGGCCACCGGCCGGGGCACGGGGGCTCCGCCCGGCGTTCGGGGCGCCGCTGCTGGGGCTCCGCCCCGGACGCCGCGCCCCGAACGCCGGCGGGGCTGGGATTGCCGTGCGGGCAACCCAGCCGCCCCCGGCGGACTGCAGCGCCCGAATCCAGCCCCGCCGGCGTTTGAGGCGCGGGGGTCCGGCTGCGGCGCCCCGCAGCGGTGCCGCACCCGCAAACCACACCGCAGAAGGGACGTCATGCTCGATCACCTCATCCGCGGAGCCACCGTCGTGGACGGGACCGGCGCACCCGCGTACGTCGCCGACGTCGGGATCCGCGACGGGCGGATCGCCGTCATCGCCGCGTCCGGCGCCGTCCAGGAGGAGGCCCGCACCAGCGAGGACGCGACCGGCCTGGTCCTGACCCCCGGGTTCGTCGATCCGCACACCCACTACGACGCCCAGCTGTTCTGGGACCCGTACGCGACGCCCTCCATGAACCACGGCGTCACCACCGTCGCCGGCGGCAACTGCGGGTTCACCCTGGCCCCGCTGCACCCCGACCGCCCCGAGGACGCCGACTACACCCGCCGCATGATGAGCAAGGTCGAGGGCATGGCCCTCAAGGCCCTCGAGGAAGGCGTCGACTGGACCTGGTCCGGCTTCGGCGAGTACCTCGACGCCCTCGAAGGGCGGATCGCCGTCAACGCCGGCTTCATGGTCGGCCACTGCGCACTGCGCCGGCACGTCATGGGCGCGGACGCCGTCGGCGGCCGGCCCACCCCCGAGCAGATGCAGCAGATGCTCGACCTCTTCCACGACGCCATGAACGCCGGCGCCTGGGGCCTGTCCACCACCCAGTCCGCCACCCACTCCGACGGCGACGGCGCACCCGTCGCCTCCCGCCACGCCCAGCCCGCCGAGCTCATCGCGCTGTCGAAGGCCGTCGCCGAACACGAGGGCACCCAGCTCGAAGCCATCGTCGCCGGCTGCCTCGACCAGTTCGCCGACGAGGAGATCGACCTCCTCGTCGAGATGAGCGCCGCCGCCGGCCGCCCCCTGAACTGGAACGTCCTCACCATCGACGCCGCGGTCCCCGAACGGGTGCCGCGCCAGCTCATACCGAGCGAGCGCGCCCGCAAGGCCGGCGGCCGCATCGTCGCGCTGACCATGCCGATCCTCACCCCCATGAACATGTCGCTCGGCACCTTCTGCGCGCTGAACCTGATCCCCGGCTGGGGCGAGATCCTCGGCCTGCCCGTGCCCGAGCGGATCGCGAAGCTGCGCGACGCCGACGTACGGGCGCAGATGCTGCGCCGCGCCGACAGCAAGGAGGCCGGGGTCTTCCGGCGCCTCGCCAACTTCGGCCGCTACGTCATCGGGGACACGTACAGCAAGGAGAACGAGGGCCTGTCCGGCCGGGTCGTGAACGACATCGCCGCCGAGCGCGGCCAGGACCCCTTCCAGTGCCTGGTCGAGATCTGCGCCGGTGACGACCTGCGTACGGTGCTCTGGCCCATGCCGACCGACAACGACCCGGCGAGCTGGGCCCTGCGCGCCGAGACCTGGCAGCACGAGGACGTCATGCTCGGCGGCTCCGACGCGGGCGCGCACCTGGACCGCATGTGCGGGGCCCCGTACACGACCCGCTTCCTCGGGGACTGCCTGCGCGGCCGCAAGCTGGTGCCGCTGGAGCAGGCGGTGAAGATGCTCACCGACGAGCCGGCCCAGCTGTTCGGGCTGCGCGAGCGCGGCCGGATCGCCGAGGGGTTCCACGCGGACCTGGTGCTGTTCGACCCGGAGCGGATCGAGGCCGGTCCGGCGACGCTCGTGCACGACCTGCCCGGCGACAGCCCGCGGCTGGACGCCCGCGCGATCGGGATCGTGTCCGTACGCGTCAACGGGGTGGAGACCATCCGCGACGACGAGGTGACGGGGGCGATCCCCGGGATCGTGCTCCGCTCGGGCCGCGACACGAGGACGGTGAGCACCCGATGACGGACGACGCGCAGGCGCAGAATCTGTACATCGGCGGCGAGTGGGTCGAGCCGGCCGCCGGGCACTACGAGGTGGTCAACCCGGCGGACGAATCGGTGGTCGGGCTCGCGCCCGAGGCCTCGCGCGCCCAGGTCGAGGAGGCGGCGCGGGCGGCGGCGGAGGCCTTCGAGAGCTGGTCCAGGACGGCCCCCGAGGAGCGGGCGGCCATCCTGGACCGGGCCGCGGACATCATGCAGCGCGAGTACGAGCCGTGGGCCGCGCTCGCCCGCGCCGAGACGGGCGCACCGACCGGCATCGCGCGCGGGATGCAGGTCGGGGTCGGGGTCTCCCGCTTCCGGCGCTACGCGAAGGGCGCCCTCGAACCGGTGGAGCGCGGGCTGCCGCCGCAGGTCACCGAGGCCGGCCCGATGGGGAGGGCGAGCATCCTGGGCGCGCTGGAGGTGCGCCAGCCGGTCGGCGTGGTCACCTGCATCACCTCGTACAACAACCCGTGGGCGAACCCGGCGGGCAAGGTGGCCCCGGCCCTGGCCATGGGCAACACGGTGGTGGTGAAACCGGCACCGCAGGATCCGCTGTCGGTCTTCAAGATGGCCGAGGCCCTGCACGAGGCGGGCGCCCCGGCCGGCGTGGTGAACGTGGTCTGCGGCACCTCGGTCGAGGTCGGCGAGGCCGCGGTGGACTCCCCGTACGTGGACATGGTGTCGTTCACCGGCTCCACGGGCGTCGGGCAGCGCATCGCGGAGGTCTGCGGCCGTTCGATGAAGCGGCAGCTGATGGAGCTCGGCGGCAAGGGCGCGGCGGTCGTCTTCGAGGACGCCGACCTGGACGCGGCCGTGATGGGGATCGGCACCACCTTCTCCTTCTACTCCGGCCAGATCTGCACGGCCCCGACCCGGGTGATCGTGCACCGGTCGGTGTACGGGCAGCTGGTGGAGAAGCTGACCGGCTACCTGGCCTTCATGAAGGTCGGCGACCCGGCGGTGGCCGGCACCGTGGTGGGCCCGGTGATCTCGGCGGCGCACCGGGACCGGGTGGAGTCGTACGTCGAGCTCGGGCGCAAGGAGGGCGCGCGCATCGCGCACGGCGGGGAGCGTCCGGTGGTGGGGGACGGCCGCGGCTTCTACGTGGCGCCGACGCTGCTGGTGGACTGCACGAACGACATGCGGGTCGTACGGGAGGAGATCTTCGGCCCGGTGGTCGTGGTGGTCCCCTTCGACGGGGGCGAGGACGAGGCCGTGGCCCTGGCCAACGACAGCGACTTCGGCCTGCTGAGCTACGTGTGGTCCGGGGACGCGGCGCGCGCCTTCCGGGTGGCGCGCCGGCTGCGGGCTGGCGGGGTCGGCGTGAACACGATCGGCCGGAACATGGAGGCCCCGTTCGGCGGCTTCAAGCGCTCGGGCGTCGGCCGGGACGTGGGCTCGTACGCGCTGCACGCGTACAGCGAGATGCAGTCGATCGTCTGGGCGGGCTGAGCCGGCCACCGGCCGCCGGCCACCGGCTGCTGGAGGCGGAAGCGGAGGGCGGAAGCGGGGGCGGAAGCGGAGGGGGAGCGGGGGCGGGGAAGTCGGCCCCCGCTCCCGCGCACGTCACTTCCCGTGCCTCACTCCCCGCGCCTCACTCCTCCGAGAGGTAGTCCGTGAGGACGCAGCCCTTCACCAGGGCCGGCTCCTTGCGGTAGCCGCTCGGCGGGCTGAAGTCCGGGTGGCAGTTCAGCACGACCATCCCGCTCTTCGCGCTCAGCATGGCGGTCATCGTGTCCGTGCTCTGGGAGCCGACGGCGAAGTCCCGGCCGATGACGAAGCCCATGTTGACGTGGCGTTTCGGGTGTTTGGCGTACTCCTTGTCGATGTCGGCCTTGAACGCGGCCTGGAAGGCCTTCGGGTCCTTGATGAGGAAGATTCCGGTGTCACCGCGGTCGTTGCACCATCCGCGCTCGGTCACGGAGTACGCCGCCCCGTACTTGTCGTCCGGGCCCTCTCCCGGGTCGTGGCCCTCCTGGGCCTTGGAGACCTCGGTGCACTTGGTGTACCTGCCCACGATGCGGGTGGCCTCGGCCATGGAGCCCGCCTTGACCAGCCCGTTGAAGCCGAGGCCGTTGCCCTTCCTGGGCGCTCCGCCGTCGCCGCCCGCGCCGATGCCGCCGACCGAGGCGATGTCCCCGGCGTACGCGCCGTCGTCGCTTCCGCAGGCGGTGAGGGTGAGGAGCGCGGTGAGGGTGGTGGCGGTGGCGATGACCGTTCTGATGCGCATGCGCGGATGTCCCCCGTGTCGATGACCTTGATCGTCGGGACTCTAGGGCGACGGTCATGTTCGCGCCAAAACGGGGCGCCGAAAAGTCACACGGGAAACTTTCGAAAGGGGCAAACCGGACACGCCTGCGGTTTCCGCATATCGGAACACCGCGTCCGCGTCCTGTGAACCGGGGGTAACGTCCAACGCGAACCTTTCATTGCGGTCACGTGAACGGCTCCAGGCTCAGGATTCAAAGGCAATTCGGCGCGGCGGGATCCGGATCTAATCCTTCCGGACATGGAAATCGCAGCCTCTAACGTCCTTTGGCATGACACAGCTGGACGTTCGGCCCGGGGTCGGAGACACGGTAGGAGGCGTCACCGGAGGCGGTGCTTCCGGTGATGCGGGCGCCACGGCGAGCGGCGATGCGACCGGCGGTGCGAGCGGCGACGTACGCGGCAAAGGCCTCGGCAAGGGCTCCGTGGGTCTGGTGGGAAGCGCCGTCATCGGCATCTCCACCGTCGCCCCCGTCTACTGCCTGACCTCGACCCTCGGCTCCACCGCCGGCGAGGTCGGCGTCCAGATGCCGGCGGTCTTCCTGGCCGGCTTCCTGCCGATGCTGCTCGTCGCCTTCGCGTACCGCGAGCTCAACAAGGCCGTGCCGGACTGCGGCACCTCCTTCACCTGGACCGTGAAGGCCTTCGGCCCGCGGATCGGCTGGATGTGCGGCTGGGGCCTGGTGATCGCCACGATCATCGTGCTCTCCAACCTGGCGGGCGTCGCCACCTCCTACTTCTGGCTGCTGGCCGGAGAGATCACGGGCAATCCGTCGATCGCCGCCCTGGACGACGACAAGCTCGTCCACATCGCCACCTGCCTCACCCTGATCGCCGCCGCGACCGCCGTCAGCTACCGCGGCATGACCGCCACCAAGGGCGTCCAGTACACCCTGGTCGGCCTCCAGCTCGCGGTCCTCGCCATCTTCGTGGCGATGGCCTTCCAGAAGGCCTCGACCGGCGCCGGCACCGGCGCCTTCGACACCGGCCTGGACTTCTCCTGGCAGTGGATGAACCCCTTCGCGGTCGAGTCCATGGGCGCCTTCACCGCCGGACTCTCCCTCTCGATCTTCATGTACTGGGGCTGGGACGCCTGCCTGGCCACCAACGAGGAGACCACCGGCTCCGCCAAGACCCCCGGCCGCGCCTCGCTCATCGCGATGGTCGTCCTGGTCGGCTCGTACCTGGCCACCGGCATCGCCGCCCAGATGGCCGTCGGCTCCGGCGCCACCGGCCTCGGCCTCGGCAACCCGGAGACCTCCGGCAACGTCTTCGCCGCCCTCGCCGGCCCGGTCATGGGCCCGGTGCTCGGCATCCTGCTCTTCGTCGCGGTCCTCGCCTCGGCAACCGCCTCGCTCCAGACCACGTTCATCCCGGTCGCCCGCACGGTCCTGGCCATGTCCACGTACGAGGCCCTGCCGGCCTCCTACGCCAAGGTCCACCCGCGCTTCAAGACCCCGGGCCGCGCCACCGTCATGGCGGGCGTCGCGACCGGCGCCTTCTACACGGTGATGACCCTGGTCAGCGAGAACGTCCTGACCGACACGATCTTCGCGCTCGGCCTGATGATCTGCTTCTACTACTCGCTGACGGCCTTCGCCTGCGCCTGGTACTTCCGCGGCGAGCTGCGCCGCTCCGCGCGGGACCTGTTCTTCAAGGGCGTCTTCCCGGTCCTCGGCGGCCTCCTGCTGGCCGCCGTCTTCTTCAAGACGCTGATCGACATGTGGAACCCGTCGTACGGCTCCGGGTCGACCGTCCTCGGCGTCGGCAGCGTCTTCGTCATCGGGGTCGGCCTGCTGGCCCTCGGCCTGGTGATCATGCTGGTCACGGAACGCCGCAGCCCGGCCTTCTTCCGCGGCGAGATCCTGACGAAGTCCACCCCGGCCCTGCTGGTCGAGGACTGACCCCGCCCGAACCCCTGCGCAACCCCCGCGGCCCCGGACCCGATCCCCCGATCCGGGGCCGCGGACGTTGTGCCCCCGGGCCGCCGCGGAGCGCGACCGTCACCCCAAAGCGGGGGTGCCCGGTGACCGGGGCCGCGGCGGGTCGTTCTGCACGGCATGAACGCCATGAAGCGCAGCCTTGCCGCCCTGGTCCTCTCCGGTGGCGCCCTCGCCCTGACCCCCGTCGCCGCCCACGCCGACGGGCCCTCCCTCGAGGCGGCCGCCCCGCTCGCCCGCCGCGTCGGCGACATCGCCAACCACCCGGGCCAGGCCGTGCAGGACACGAAGACCGCCGTGGGCGTGACCGCCTCCGCCGCTGGGTCCGCCACCAAGGCCACCGACACCTCGCTCTCCGGCGCGGGCACCGCCCTGCAGGGGCTCCCGAAGGCCCCGGCGATCCGCTGACCCGGCTACGGGGCCGTACGGGTGACCAGCACCAGCGGGATCTCGCGGTCCGCCGCCGCCCGGTAGACCGCGTACGAGGGCATCGCCGCCACCACCACCGGCCACAGGCGCTCCGCCTCGGCAGGGGTGGCGCGGCGGGCGGCCGCCGGGAACGTCTCGGCGCCGACCTGGAGCGTGACGGCGGGGTCGGCCGCCAGGTTCAGGTACCACGCGGGGTGCCGGTCGGCGCCCCCGTTCGACGCCGTCAGGACGTACGCGGCACCGTCCGCTTCCTTGTCCCCGCCCCCTTCCCCGTCCCGTACGTAGGCCAGCGCCGTGCGCCGCAGCAGCCCGGACCGCCGCCCCCGCGTGGTCAGCAGCAGGTCCGAGATCCCGGGCCGCGGCTGCCCGGCGGTCTCCTCGAAGCGGCGGATGTGCTCGGCGACCCAGGGGTTCGGGCTGTCGGTGACCGTGGTGTCGGTGGCCGTGATGCCGGTCATGCCGCCGTCACCCCCGCGTGGGCGCGGCGCACGGTCGGGGTCCGGACCTCGTCCAGCACCGCCCGGGCGAAGTCGGCGTGCGTGATCCGGCCGGCGGCATCGGCCGGGCCGAACGCGTAGCCGCCGCCGGGCGCCCCGTCGTGGTCGAAGTCCCCGGCCGGGCTCAGCACCGCCCAGTCCAGCCCCGCCGGCGCTGCCGCCCGCAGGGCCTCGGTCCCGGCACCGTGGCCGACGTAGAACTCCCGCCACTCCTGCGGATACCCCGGTGTGTCCATCAGCGCGGCCCCCGCCCCCGTGGGCAGCACGGATGCCAGCCCGACGGACACCAGCCGCCCGACCCCGGCCTCCGCCAGGCCCGCCGCGAGCGCCCGCGCCACCGCCGGGAAGAACACCCCCGGGGCCGCCTGCGCGTCGTACACCGCCACGACAGCTGCGTCGTGCCCCGCCGCCAGCCGCGCCACATCGGCCGCCGAGGTGATGTCCCCGTCGGCGCGCCCCGCCTCCGTGACCTCGTACCCGCGCTCCCGCGCCTCGGCGACGACGGCCCGGCCGACCTGCCCGCGGGCCCCGAACACGATGACCTTGCTTCCGCTCTCGTTCTTCGTCATGGGGCGACCATAGAAAAGGGCCTGGTTACCGAACGGGTACCTGCCTAACGTGTGGATCATGCGTGAACCAGAGCCGCTGGACCCGGAGATGTTCGACCCCGTCTGCCCTTCCCCCCTAGTCCCGTTCCGGATCGGCGACAAGTGGGCGTCGCTGATCCTGCGCTGCCTCGAGGGCGGACCGCGCCGCTTCTCGGAGCTCAAGGTCCCACTGCGCGGCATCACGTCCAAGTCCCTCACCCAGTCGCTGCGCGCCCTCGAACGCGACGGGTTCGTCGTACGGACGCAGCAGGCACCGCCCGAGCGCCGCGTCGAGTACGCCCTGACCCCGCTCGGCCGCGGCCTCCTGGGCCCGCTGGACGCGGCGTGCGAGTGGACGCGCGAGCACTGGGACGAGCTCATCGACGCCCAGGAGGCAGGGCTCGCGGGCGGGCCGTGAGCGGGGTCTTCGGGCGGTCCCTCAGCGTGAGTTGATCGTTGAGCAGCCCATGATCCTCTGGTTGCTCAACACCTTCAGCACGTTCACCCTCGGCGTCCTCCTCGTCGGCGGTTTCGTCGCCCTCGCCGTGGGCGGCAGCCTCGCCGCGCGCCGCCGCTTCCCGCACCTGGCCGGCGGCGAGCACAACGAGATGGTCGGCGTCGCCCTCGGCATGTTCGGCGCGATCTACGGCATCATCCTGGCCTTCGTCGTCGTCACGCTCTGGACCCAGCTGGAGAACACCCAGACCGTCGTCGCGACCGAGGCCACCGACCTCGCCCTGGTCGTCCGCAGCGCCGAGGCCTTCCCGCCGGCCGAACGCGCCCGCGTGGAACGGGCGGTGGGTGACTACGTGCACGCCGTCGTCGACGTCCAGTGGCCGCTCATGCGCGAGGGCCGGCCCAGCTACGAGGCGACCGCGGAGCCGACGCACGGGCTGTACAAGGCGCTCCAGGCGTACGAGCCCACCGGCGCCCGCAGCGAGACCTTCTACGGGGAGGCCGCCAGCCGCCTCAACGACGTCGCCGCGCAGCGCCGGGCCCGCATCACGATGGCGGAAACGTCCCTGCCGGTGCTGCTCCAGGTGCTGGTGTACGGGGGCGCGCTGGTGATCCTCCCGCTCACGTTCCTGTTCGGCCTGCGCAGCCTGAAGATGCAGCTGCTGTTCGTCTCGGCGGTGGCCGGTCTGATCGGCTTCAGCCTGCTGCTCGTGATGGCCCTGGACCGCCCGTTCGCGGGGGAGCTGAGCGTGAGCCCGGCCCCGTACAAGGAGGCGGCGCTGGCCCAGTTCTGGCCCGCCTCCTAGCGGGTCAGCCCCAGGTGCGGGAGCAGAGCACCAGGCGGTAGCCGTCGGGGTCGGCGACGGTGACCCCGTACTCGTCCCAGTACGGGTTGTGCGCGGCGACCCGGGTCCCGCCGTGTTCGACGAGCCGCTGGACGAGGGCCTCGTCGGGGGCTTCGCCGAGGTAGACGACGAAGAGGTCGTCGACGGTGGGGGAGGGTGCGACGGGGTTTTTGGGGTTCCGGGTGAGCTCGAAATGCCAGCCCCCACCGACGGGCCCGACCATCAGCAGCTCGTGCTCCCCGGGCGCGATGTCGGTGCTCCGCCACAGGACGCCGAGCCCGAGCCCGTCGACGTAGAACCGCTCGGCGGCGGCGAGGTCGAGGGAGGGCCGGGCGACACGGACGTGGGTGCCTGAAGTGATCATGTGGTGAGCGTACGGGGGTGGTTGGGGCCTCTGGGGCAGGGGTCGTGTGGGCGGGGGCGGGGTCGGGGGCGGGGGCGGGGTCTGTGGACTCGGGGTCGGAGAGACCGGCGGGGACTCGGGGGGTGGGATCCGTGGACTCGGGGCGGGACGGTTGGCCGGGAGGGCGGGGGTCGGGGTCTGTGGACTCGGGGTCGGGAGGTCGATCGGGACGTCGGGGTCGGGGTCCGTGTGCTCGGGGTCGGGAGGGGTCCGGGGGCTTCCCGGCAGTCCACTGTCCTTCCGTGTCGTGCCGGTCCCTCAAGGGCGCTCCCTGCGGTCGCGTCGCTTCGCGATGTCGCTGCGCTCCACCCTTGACCGACCGACCCGCCCCGGAAAGACAACAGACTGCCGGGAAGCCCCCGAAGGATGGCCAGGGGGTTCGGATCCGGACCAGCCCCGATCAGAGATGCCGGGCAGGGGCCCCCGTCCATCCGGAGTCCGCTCACCAGGACCAGCGAGCCGGGCCGTGACGGGGCCGCGGGGAGGGAATGGCTCCCTGAAGGGCCCATAGCCACCCTTTCCGGACCCAGGCAGGGTCAACCTGCACCAGACAGCAATGAGATGACGATGCGGTGAGGGGCAGGCCCGTATCGCGTCAGATCGCTACGCGCTTCTCATCTCTCGGCGTCCGACGGCCGTCCGGGGCTGGACATAGGCCGCAAGATGCCTCCCGTGGGCGGGTTTTCGGGCGTCTGCACGCTGTTGGGGGCGAAAAGCGGGCGAGAGGGAGCCTGATGCCGGATTTCTCCACCTCTCACTCCGACAGGGCGTCTCCTGACTCTCGGCTGGCGAACAGAAGGGGCAAACGACCCGCTGTCGCATGCCGGGCCGTCCCTGTGCCGGTCGTGGGCGGCCTATGTCCAGCCACAGGCGGGGCGAGGACGCCAAACCGGGCGGAGCGCGTAGCGATTTGGGGCGTCCACGGCCCAACCGGCACCGCAGCGTCATCTCATCGCTGTCTGGTGCAGGTTGACCCCACCGGGACCCGGAAAGGGCTTCATCTGGGCCCTAGAGGGAGCCGGGGCCTCCCCGCGCACCCATTCCGGCTGGGCTCGGTGGTCCTGGTGGGCTGGGTGCTGATGAGCAGGGGAACAAGGTCGGGCATCTCTGATGAACCCGTGTGCCTATCTGTCCCCCTGACCGTTCCTTCGGGGGCTTCCCGACAGTCTTATGGCATTCCGGGGTGGGCCGGGCAGTCAAGGGTGGCCGAAGGCCATCGCGAAGCGACGCGACCGCAGGGAGCGCCCTTGACGGGCCGGACCGCACCGGAAGGACAGTGGACTGTCGGGAAACCCCCGGACTCCCTCTGACGCCGTCGGGCCGGAGCTCAGGCTCCGGTGATCCCGCCGAGGAAAGCCGCCCAGGTCGTCGGGTGCACGGCCAGTTCCGGGCTCGCCGTGAGCTTGGAGTCCCGGATGTGGACGGCGTCCGTGCACGACGCCACCTCGACGCAGTCGTCCCCGTCGCCACTGCTGTACGTCGACTTGTGCCAGGAGAGGGCGACCTCCACGCAGTCGTCGCCCTCGCTGCCGCTGTAGCTGCTCTTGAACCATTGCAACGGTGAGCTGTTCACAGGGATCCTCGCATTCGCATCAACAGGCCCGCGCTATCGGCGGGGTTGAGGGCCTGGATACGAAGTTTGGCATACCGCTGATGGAGCACACTGATGGCTTTTGCGTCGGAGATGACGAAGCCCGTCTTCTGCCCTTCGCTATAGCCCAGCCACTCGTTGTCCTCGGTTTCGATAAGGCGGAAGGGGCCATCGGTGCCCGCGTGAAACGGCTGGATCGTCGGCATGATCTGGATGTCGACGTTGGGCAGTTTCGCGCACTCCAGCAGGTGGTCGATCTGCTCCCGCGTGACCTCCGCTCCGCCGGTCTGCCGTTCGATCACCGACTGCTCGATGATGAAGCTGAAAGCGATGTACGGCGTGCGCATCAGGAGCTTCTGTCGTTCGGCGCGGGCCGTTATGCGCGCCTCGGCCTCGCCCGCTGTGACCAGCGGAGGGACGTTGTCGATCTGGGCCCGCCCGTAGGCCTCCGTCTGTAACAGCCCTGGAATCGAACGGCACTCGTACGTATTGAGCGCGACCGCGATGTCCTCCAGCTCCGCCCACCGCCTGAACCACGACGCAAGCCCCCGTCGTCGCTGTAGCTCCCTCGCAGCGATGCGGATGACGCCGAAGGCGTCCAGTGCCTCTTCCGACCGGCTCACGAACTTCACCGACGGGTGCCGTCGGCCCTGCTCGACCGAGCCGACGTACTGGACCGAGTACCCGACCCGCTCGGCGAGCTGCTCCTGTGTGAGTGCCGCACGTTTACGGAAGGCCTTTACGGTTTCCCCGAAGTTCCGCAGGCCGCTGTCCGGCTCGACCTCGCCGGCACCGCTCTCTTCGTGACTCACCATCGCGGTCACCTCCCGCGTTCAGGTTCACGGGCGGTGACCGCCACTGTCCAGAGCGTGAACTCGTACAGATGAAAAGTAGCGGTCGACTTTCTGGGAACTGCCCTGCCCACCCGGCACGTTGCTCCCATGACCACACCCTCTGGCCCCACCCAGACCCTCGTACGCGTGTTCACTCAGCGTTTCAGCAGCACCCGGCGCGGGGCCCGCCTCGCGCGGTGCCTCGCCATGGTCGAGCTGCACGACTGGGGGATCCCGCACCGCACCCCGCTGTCCGAGGACGCGGAGCGGATCCTCGCCGAGTTCACCGCAAACGCCGTGACCCACGGGCGCGCCGCCGGGCGGGACTTCGAGCTCAGGCTGACGCTCCTCGAGGGCGTGCTCCGGATCGAGGTGTCCGATGCCCGGCGGGAGCGGCGGCCCGTCCTGCAGCCGCACGCGTACCAGGCCGAGGGCGGCTACGGCCTGCGGATCGTCGATGCCGTCGCCGTCGACTGGGGGGTGATGGACCGCGTGATCGGGAAGACGGTCTGGGCCGAGCTGGCCGTCAGGACGGCCTGCGCCCCACTTATGGGTGATGGCGCCCGCGGAAGTTTCGAAGTACTTTCAAAGTCGTGACCGCTGAGAATGCTGTGAACTTCTCCGAACTGGTGAACAAGAACAAGCAGACACTGGCTCGGCTCAAGGAATCACCACGACTGCTCCTGCACCGCAGAGACGGTGAGGACCTGGTCCTCACTACTGCAGCGCGAGCCGAGCAGGACCAGACCGTGGTGTCGGCCGCCACCCGGATGCTGGCTGCGATGGCGCGGCGGGAGCCCGGCAGCATGGAGCTGCTCCTCGACATGCTGCCGGACGCGTTTCCCTGGGTTCGCTTCCTGCCCGAGCCCGATGTCCACGCGTTCGCCGTCGAGCTGGTCGACACCATGCGTGCCGCCGACTCCATCGGCAACAGTGCCTCCGTCGCCCAGCTGCTCATCGCATGGCAGCACACGGCCGAAATCCACTCCGACCCCGAGCTGCTCGACGCGCTGTCCAGGGATCACGATGCGGACTACGGGCCGGTACCCGATCCGCGAGGTGTCGCATGACGGCAGGGCGCGGGGACCGCGCCGCGCCGCCCGCGCCCGAAGGTCACTGGGAGGTCCGGTTCACCGACGGAGCCTCGGCCAAGGGCTGGGAGAGTCTTGCGCAGCAGGCCCCCGAGAACACGTACCGCGGCTGGCTCGTCATGCGTACGGATCCAGCGCCGACCGTCGAGACGGCCCGACACCACCGGCTGAAGGGGACTCTCGCACACGGTACCCATCGGGGCCGGACCTGCGAGCAGTGGCAGATCGAAGTAACCAGCGGCGGTCGCATCTGGTACCTCGTGGACAGAGCGCGGGATACCTGCTGGATCACCTTCGCGGGTACTGGGCACCCGCGAGCCACCGACCGGCGGTGAGCGCGTTTCGGTCGGCTCAGGTCCTCAGGGGCACCACCGGGGAGCTGTGTCGTCCGGGTGGTCCGGGCTCGCGAAGTGGAAGGGGAGTTCCAGGTGGCCGGCGAGGGCCGTAGCGGTCTTGGAGGACGTACCCGTCGGCCTGTTCGCGGATGCCGGCCGGGAGGCTCTCCCACCGGATGCTCATGCGGATTCGTCCGGGACGAAGACGCTCACCCGGTAGCTCGTCGGGTGGACGAGGCGGCCGCAGAACTGGTCGATCCGGAGGGTCTCGGGGTCGACCGTTCGTTCGGCGTAGAGGCGGCGGACGTACTCCTTCATCTCCGCGTGCACCTGCGTCGAGAACAGCGGTTCCCAGTGGCCGGGTACGGCCTTCGCCCGGCGGTGGGCCCGTTCCTGGCTCCGTTTGCGTTTGCGCTGGCCCGGCATGTGGATCAGCCCCCTTTCGGGGGCATCATCCGGCTGCCCGCGCACCGGCGTCGACCGGTTTACAGGTACTGCGCCATGTCGTCCAGGACGCGGAGGACCTCGGGCTCTTCCGCCGGCGGGAGCTGGAGGACGACCTCCTCGATGCCCAGGTCCGCGTAGTGGGCGAGCTTGCCCGGGTTCGGGTGGACCGCGTACGGGACCACCTGGAGGCTCTTCGGGTCGCGGCCCGCGGTTTCCCAGACCTGGCGCAGCACCGGCAGGGACTCGGAGAGCCCGCCGCCGCCGATGGGGAGCCAGCCGTCGGCGTGGTCGGCGATGGCCGAGAACAGCTTGGGGCCGGCCGAGCCGCCGATCAGGGTGCGGGGGCCGTGCAGGGGGTGGCCGGGGCCGAGCTCGCGCGGGGGCTGGACCGGCTTGGGGTGGGCGGCGCTGGCCTGGACGGAGGAGAACTCGCCCACGTACGCGGTGGGTTCCGGGGCCCACAGGGCGCGCATCAGGGCCATCCGGTCCCGGACCAGTTCGCGGCGGGTGCGCCACTCGACGCCGTGGTCGGCGGCCTCCTCGACGTTCCAGCCGTAGCCGATCCCGAGGGTGAAGCGGCCGCCGGAGAGGTGGTCCAGGGTGGCGATCCGCTTCGCGAGGTCGATCGGGTCGTGCTGGGCGACCAGGGTGATGCCGGTGCCGAGGGTGATGCGCTCGGTCACGGCGGCGGCCTGGGCCAGGGCGACGAAGGGGTCGAGGGTGCGCCCGTACATCTCGGGGAGTTCGCCGCCCATGGGTGCGGAGGTGTCGCGGCTGACCGGAATGTGGGTGTGCTCGGGGAGGTAGAGCCCGGCGAACCCGCGCTCCTCGAGGGAGCGGGCGAGGCGGACGGGGGAGACGGTGTGGTCGGTCAGGAAGATGGTCGTGGCGATCCGCATGGCTGAGGGCACCTCCGTGGCTCTTCGGGCTGTCCGGGTCTACGGGTTCCCCCCGGCGTACGGGTGGTCCGTGACGCCCGGGACCGGCGGAGGTCACGCTACGGCCTGCGGGTCGGATTGTTGAGGGGGCGTCAGCCGACGGGGTAGCGGGTCGGCCAGCCGGAGGCGGGTACGGCCGGACCGTGCAGGGTGGGGCCCTGGGTCATCTCGAGGGCGAAGTCGTCGGCGATTTCCAGCAGGGTGGCGCGGCCCTCGAGGTCCGCGAGCCAGGCGCCCGGGAGGGCGGTCTCGCCGTGGAGGGCGCCGAGCAGCGCGCCGCAGAGGGCGCCGGTGGCG
Organism: Streptomyces sp. NPDC032745; assembly: GCF_055579465.1. Lineage (NCBI taxonomy): Bacteria > Bacillati > Actinomycetota > Actinomycetes > Kitasatosporales > Streptomycetaceae > Streptomyces > Streptomyces sp. NPDC032745. The sequence continues at coordinate 225,518 of NZ_JBVING010000006.1, forward strand.
GTGGAGTCGCCGCCGTGGTTGACGGCGAGGCGCAGGCCGTGCGGGACGTCCTCGGCGACCAGCGCGCAGTAGACCGCGACGGCGAGGGCGTCCTCGGCGCCATCACCACCGCCACCGCCGTGCTCCTCGCCCGCGGCGACGGATGCGACGGCCTGCGGTGTGGGCGGCCCCTGCGGGACTGCCGCGACGGCGCGCTGGAGGGCATCGGTGACGTTCCGGTGGCCCGGGCGGGCGCCGAGCAGGCCGAGGGCGCGCTGGATGGCCGCGTCGAGGGAGTCGCCGCGCGTGAGGCCGTGGACGATGACGGCCAGGGCCCCGGCGGAGAGGTACGCGCCGGGGTGGCCGTGGCTCTGCGCGGCGCACTCGGTGGCGAGTTGGAGGACCAGGGCGGGATCCCAGCCGACCAGCAGCCCGAACGGGGCCGAACGGGTGGCGGCGGCCGCGTCGCGGGCGGTGGGGTTCTTCGGCTGGTCGAGGGTGCCGAGTACGTCGTCGGCGAAGCCGGTCATACAGGCGCGCCCGGGGCCGCGGCGGGCGTACAGCCACTCCTGCCGGGCGAGCCAGCCGTTGTCCTTGCGGCGCTCGTCGGGGCCCCAGTCGTGCTGGGTGGCGGCCCAGCGCAGGTACGCGCGGTGGATGTCCGTGGGCGGGTGCCAGGCGCCGGTGTCCCGGCGTACGTGGGCGCGGATCAGCCCGTCGACGGTGAAGAGGGTGAGCTGCGTGGCGGCGGTGACCGTGCCGCGGCGCCCGTACGCGGGGGCGGGCTCGGTCAGGCCTTGCGGGCCGTGCGCCTCGCGTATGGCGTCGAGGGGGAGGTCGGCCAGGGGGGCGCCGAAGGCGTCGCCGAGGGCGGAGCCGAGGAGGGTGCCGCGGACGCGGCTGCGGAAGTCCTGCTGCTCGGCGCGCCCCCAGAGCCCGACGGCCGCCGCGGACCGCCCGCCGAGCGTGCCGCCGGTCCGTGCCGCGGTGCCGGGCCCGGCCGGTGCCGCGTGCTCTTCGGCCGGCTTCTCGGTCGTCGTGTGGTCCATCGCGATCCCCCTGCCCCGCCCGGCATGTTCTGGCGCGCACTGTAATGGACACGTCCGACCGGATCCGGAGGCAGGCGGTCCAGCGGCGCGTATGTGTGCGCAGAAAGGCCGGAATGCGTGCCGGGGCCTGTAGACATCTCGTTCACATCCGGTCCGAAAGGGTCGATAAAACCGCAGGTAGCGCGCCTTGATCGACTAGTGGCACGTTTTGCCACTCGCCTTGGAGCCGGTCGGTTTCGGCCATGTCTCGTTCATGCAGAGTTCTTCGGCGGCCAACAGCCTCGAGGGCATGAAGAAGGCATTCCTCGCCGCGACCGTCGTCGCCTCCGCGCTCACCGCTTCCCTGGTCGCAGCCCCCGCCGCCACCGCCGCCCCGGCCGCCACCGGCTGGGACCTCCCCTGGGCCGGCCACCACCACGGCCGGACCGCCATACCCTTCACCGAGGCCACCGTCACCGCCGGCGCCAACGGTGCGTTCACCCTCAAGTGGAAGGCCCAGGGCGCCAAGCGGGTCGAGATCAAGGCGAACGGCAAGGTCGTCGCCAAGGGCGGCGCCGAGGGCACCGCCGTGGTGTCGGGGCTGCCCGCCGCCGACCGCCAGTGGTTCGACTTCGAGCCCGACCGCGGCGAGGGCCTGCGCCTCGCCGACCGCCTGATCAAGCTGGAGGGGGCGGTCAACTTCCGCGACGCGGGCGGCTACCGCACCACCACCGGCCAGTGGGTCAAGATGGGCGAGGTCTACCGCTCCGACGCCCTCAGCAAGCTGACCGCGGCCGACCTGGCCAAGCTCCAGCGCCTGCGCGTGAAGACCGTCTTCGACCTCCGCATGGAGACCGAGCGCACCACGGACCCCGACAAGGTCCCGGCCGGCGCCAGGTACACGGTCGCCGACGTCTTCGCCGGCTCCGGCTCCTTCCAGACGCTGCCGAAGTCGCCGGACGAGGCCGTGAAGGCCATGGTCGACGCCGAGAAGGCGATGGTCAGCGGCGAGGGCGGCAAGAAGGCGTACAGCCAGGTCTTCGAGGGCCTGGAACGCGACCGCGACCGCGCCGTCCTCTTCCACTGCACCGCAGGCAAGGACCGCACGGGCTGGGCGAACGCCACCCTGCTGACCGCCCTGGGCGTGCCGAGCGAGACGGTCATGGCCGACTACCTGGCCAGCAACGACTACCGCAAGGCCGCCAACGACGCAGTCCTGTCGCACCTGCCCGCCCCGCAGGCCGCCGTGTACAAGCCGATGCTCGACGTGCGCCCCGAGTACCTGAACTCCGGCCACGACGAGGTCAAGGCGAAGTACGGCACCTTCGACCGCTACCTGAAGGACGGGCTCGGCATCGACGCCCGCGAGCTGAAGCAGCTCAAGAAGGACCTTCTCGTCGGCTGATCCGCCCGGGAAAAGGGGCCCGGCCGGGATCGTTCCCGGCCGGGCCCCTGCCTTACTGCTGGTCCAATACCGGCAGCAGCTCCGGCAGGTGCCCGTCCGAGGCGCGGGCCGCCTCCTGGCGCTCCTGCGGCACCTCCCCGTACAGCGTCGTACGGGCCTTCGCTGGCCGCCCGGCGGCCTCCGCGACGGAGATCAGGTCCCGTACCGACTTGTACGAGCCGTAACTCGATCCCGCCATCCGCGAGATGGTCTCCTCCATCAGCGTGCCGCCGAGGTCGTTGGCCCCCGACCGCAGCATCTCGGCCGCGCCCTCGGCCCCCAGCTTCACCCAGCTCGTCTGGATGTTGGTGATGTGCGGGTGCAGCAGGATCCGGGCCATCGCCGTCACCGCACGGTTGTCGCGGACCGTCGGGCCGGGCCGGGCGATGCCCGCCAGGTACACGGGCGCGTTGGTGTGGATGAACGGCAGCGTGACGAACTCGGTGAAGCCGCCGGTCTGCTGCTGGATGCGGGCCAGCGTGCGGAAGTGGCCCAGCCAGTGCCGAGGCTGGTCCACGTGCCCGTACATCATGGTCGAAGAGGACCGGATCCCGAGCTCGTGGGCCGTCGTGATGACATCGATCCAGTCCGCCGTCGGCAGCTTCCCCTTGGTCAGCACCCAGCGGACCTCGTCGTCCAGGATCTCCGCCGCCGTGCCCGGGATGGAGTCCAGCCCGGCCTCCTTGGCCGCCGTCAGCCATTCCCGTACGGACATCCCCGTCCGCGTCGCGCCGTTGACGACCTCCATCGGCGAGAACGCGTGCACGTGCATCCCCGGCACCCGCTGCTTCACCGCGCGCGCGATGTCGAAGTACGCCGTCCCGGGCAGGTCCGGGTGGATGCCGCCCTGCATGCACACCTCGACCGCGCCCACGTCCCAGGCCTGGGCGGCCCGGTCGGCGACCTGGTCCAGCGACAGCGTGTACGCGTCGGCGTCCGTACGGCGCTGCGCGAAGGCGCAGAAGCGGCAGCCGGTGTAGCAGACGTTCGTGAAGTTGATGTTCCGCGTGACGATGTACGTGACGTCGTCGCCCACCACCGACTTGCGCAGGTCGTCCGCGATCCGGCACAGCGCGTCCAGCGCCGGGCCGTCCGCGTGCAGCAGGGCCAGCGCCTGCGCGTCGCTCAGCTTCGTCGGATCGTCGGCGGCCTGCGCGAGCGCCGCCCGCACATCGGTGTCGATGCGCTCGGGGACCATGCCGGGCGCCGCCGCCTCGCGCAGCGCCTCCCAGTCCCCGTAGACGTGGTCGAAGTCCTCGCGCCGGTCCGAGGTCCGGCCCTCGGTGTCGATGCCGGCGTGCAGATCGGTGCGCCCGTACGAGACGAAGGCCTCCTCCGGCTCCTGCCAGGGACGGCCGACGACCTCGGCGTCCGGGTTCGCGAGGCCCGTCTCCGGATCGGCCAGGGCCCGTACGTGCGGCAGCAGCCGCGGGTCGAGCCACGGCTCGCCGCGCTGCACGAACTCCGGGTACACGCAGAGCCGCTCGCGCAGCGCGAAGCCGGCCGCCGCGGACTGCTCGGCCAGCACGTCGATCTGCGGCCACGGCCGCTCGGGGTTCACGTGGTCGGGGGTCAGCGGCGAGACCCCGCCCCAGTCGTCGATGCCGGCGCGGATCAGCCGCGCGTACTCCCCGTCGACCAGGTTGGGCGGCGCCTGGAGGCAGCCGGAGGGGCCCATGATGTGCCGGGCGACGGCGACCGTGGCGACGAGGTCGTCCAGCTCGGCATCGGGCATGCCGCGCATCGCCGTGTCCGGCTTGGCGCGGAAGTTCTGGATGATCAGCTCCTGCACGCCGTGGTACGAGCGCGAGACCCGGCGCAGCGCGAACAGCGACTCGGCGCGCTCCTCGTACGTCTCCCCGATCCCGATGAGCAGCCCGGAGGTGAAGGGCACGGAGGACCGGCCGGCGTCCTCCAGCACCCGCAGCCGTACGGCCGGCTCCTTGTCGGGCGAGCCGAAGTGCGGGCCGCCGGGCTCGGACCACAGTCGCGTGGCCGTGGTCTCCAGCATCATGCCCATCGAGGGGGCGACCGGCTTGAGCCGCTGGAAATCGGCCCACGACATCACACCCGGATTCAGATGGGGCAGGAGCCCCGTCTCCTCGAGGATCAGAATCGAAATGGCCCGCACGTACGAGACGGTGTCGCTGTACCCCTGCGCCTCGAGCCACTCGCGCGCCTCGGGCCACCGCTCCTCGGGCTTGTCGCCCAGCGTGATGAGCGCTTCCTTGCAGCCCAGCGCGGCACCCCGGCGGGCGATGTCGAGCACCTCGTCGGGCGACATGTACATCCCGTGCCCCGCCCGCCGGAGCTTGCCGGGGACGGTCGCGAAGGTGCAGTAGTGGCACTTGTCGCGGCACAGGCGGGTCAGTGGGATGAACACGCTCTTCGAGTACGTGATGACGCCGGGCCGCCCGGCGGCCGCGAGGCCGGCGTCGCGGACCCGGGCGGCGGAGGCGGCGAGGTCCTCCAGGTCCGCGCCGCGCGCCTGGAGGAGTACGGCCGCCTCGGTCGCGTCGAGCGCGACGCCGTCGCGGGCTCGCTTGAGCGCGCGGCGCATCGCGTTTTCGGTCGGAGTCGTCATGCGGTGAGCATACGATCCGGCGCCCCGGCCGCGAGGTGGCTCATCGCATCAGCTCACCGGCGTTGACCAGCAGGGACTGGCCGGTAATCGCCCGCGCCCGGTCGGAGGCGAGGAACACGGCGGCGTCGGCGACGTCCCCGTCCGTGGCGAGGTCGGGCAGCGCCATCCGCTCGGTGAGCCGGGCGTGCACCTCGGCTTCGGGGACGCCCTCGGTGTGTGCGGTGAAGGTCACGAACGCCTGCACCGGCGGCCCCCACATCCACCCGGGCAGCACGGTGTTGACCCTGATCCGGTGCGGGCCGAGCTCGCGGGCCATGGAGTACATCGCGGAGGTCAGCGCCCCCTTGGAGGCGGCGTACGCGGCCTGCTGCACCTCGTTGGGCGCAGCCACGGCAGACTGCGTCCCCACGATGACGACGGACCCGCCCGCCACCTTGAGCCCGCCCAGGCAGGCCCTTGTCATCCGCAGCGTCCCCAGCAGATTCACGTCGATGATCTGCGACCACGTCCCGAAATCGGCGTCCTCGAGCCCGCCGAAATACGAATCCCAGGCGGCGACGTGCACCACGGCGTCGATCCCGCCGAACCGTGCCCGCGCCAGCTCGGCCAGGGCCGCGCACTGCCCCTCGTCCGTGATGTCCGTCGGCAGGTATGCCGTATGGATCCCGTCGGGGTCGATCTCGGCGGCGGACTTGGCGAGATTGGCCTCGGTCCGCGCCCCGAGCACGGCATTCCCCCCGTCCCGCACCACAGCCGCAGCCACCTGATGCCCCAGCCCGGCCCCGACGCCGGAGACGATGACGGTCTTCCCTTGCAGCAGCATGCGCGTGGCCTCCCGGCGAGGGATGTATCTGACGGCCCGTCAGGCTAGAGGGTGCGACCGCCGGAGGGAAGGGGCGTGCGCAGCCCCGGACGACGGCCCGGCCCCGACCGTGCCCCGCCTCGCAGCCCTGCCGGCAGCCCTACCCCACTGCCCGGGCCAGCCGCCCCAGCCCCTCCGCGATCTCCTGCGGCGTATGCGTCGTGAACGACAGGCGCAACGTACGAGGATCGGGCGTGCCCGTGTAGAAGGGCGCTCCCGGAACGAACGCCACGTCACGCGATATCGCCTCCTTCAGCAGGCCCGTCGCGTCGTGTCCCTCCGGCAGCCGGGCCCAGACGAACATCCCGCCCTCCGGCCGGTTCCACGCCGAGCCCGCCGGAAGCGCCGCGCCCAGTCCCGCCAGGAGGGCGTCGCGCCGGGCGCGGTAGGCCGTACGCACCGTGGCGACGTGCGCGTCGAGGTCCACCGTGCGCAGGTAGTGGGCCGCCGCCAGCTGGTCCACCGTCGACGTGTGCAGGTCCGCCGCCTGCTTGGTCACCGCCGCCGCCCGCCGCAGCGCGGCCGGCGCGCGGAGCCAGCCCAGCCGCAGCCCCGGAGCCATGATCTTCGAGAAGCTCCCGAGCAGTGCCGTACGGTCCTCCGCCCCCGGGTGCGCCGCGAGCCACGGGAGCTCCGCCCCCTCGAACCGGAGGTCTCCGTACGGGTCGTCCTCCACCAGCCACAGCCCGCGCCGCGCCGCGATCTCCGCCACCGCCGCCCGCCGGGCGCCGGGCAGGGTGCGCCCGGTGGGGTTCTGGAACGTCGGCACCGAGTACAGCAGCTTGGGCCGCTCCCGCGCCACGATCTCCTCCAGTGCATCGGGCAGGATGCCCTGGTCGTCGCACGGGACGGGGATCACCCGGGCCCCCGCCATCCCGAAGCACTGGAGCGCCGCCAGGTAGGTCGGGTTCTCGACGAGGACCGCGTCGCCCGGCTCGACGAGCGTCGAGGTGATCAGCGCGAGGGCCTGCTGGGACCCGGTGGTGATCAGTACGTCGTCCGCGGTGGTCTCCAGCCCCCGGGCCGTCGCCCGCGCGGCCACCGCCTCCCGCAGCTCCGGCGCGCCCTCGGTGGTCGAGTACTGCAGCGCCCGGCTCGCCGACACCGCGAAGGCGGCGTCGTACGCGGCCCGCAGGCCCTCGGCGTCGAAGAGCTCCGGGGCGGGCAGACCGCCGGCGAAGGAGATCACCCCGGGGCGTGCGGTCAGGGCGAGGATCTCGCGTATGGGCGAACCGGCTACGGCGCGGGCGCGGGCGGCGAACGCGGGCGGCGGCGAGGGAAGGGCGGTGGCGCGAGACGGCACGGGGACTCCTTGGGGAGGCGGGTGGGGCGCATCCTAACCACCAAAAGATGCATACGGCACCTACATGTCGGGGAGTGGAACGCGGCGGACCCCCTCCCCATCTGATGCAGCATCAGCTAGACCGTTCCCCATGACGACGGAAAACCGAAAGAGCCAGGACACCCGCCCCGACACCTACGCCGAGCTGGCGGCCGTGGGCCCGTACGGCGTCCGGCCCGGCCATGCGCTGATCACCATGGTCGAACCGCACCCGGGCCACGAGTACGCGTACAACCGCTGGTACGAGGACGACCACTACTACGCCGGTGCCATGGCCATGCCCTGGATGTACGCGGGCCGCCGCTGGGTCGCCACCCGCGACCTCCGGGAACTGCGCTACCCGGAGAAGTCGGCCGTCGCCCAGCCCGTCACCGCCGGGTGCTACATCTCCACGTACTGGGTCACCGAGGGCCGCTACGACGAGCACATGAAGTGGACCGTCGGCATCAACAAGCGACTGAACCGCGACGGCCGCGTCTACCAGGACCGCACCCACGTCTTCACGTCCTTCCAGGACCACGAGGCCACCGTCTACCGTGACGGGGCCGCCGGCCCGCGGGACTTCCACGCCCTCGACCACCCGTACGCCGGCCTCGTCGTCCAGGTCGTCGACGCCGACGGGCCGGAACAGCGGGCGGAACTGCTGGAGTGGCTGCGCTCGCGCGCCCTGCCGAAGCGGCTGCACGGCTCGCCGGCCGCGATGGTGACGCTCTTCCGGCCGACCCCGCTGCCCGGCGACCGGATGACGTACGTCAAGCAGGTCGAGGGGGTCGACACCCGGTTGACGCTGCTGTGGTTCCTGGAGGCCGACCCGCGCAGCTGCTGGGACCGGTTCCGGGGGCTGGACGCCGAGGTCGCCGAGGCCGGTCTGGGGCGGGTGGAGCTGGTGGCGCCGTTCATCCCGACGGTGCCGGGGACGGACCGGTACGTGAACGAGCTCCGCTAGCCGGAGACGAGCGGGCGCCGGAACCGGAGCCGGGCCCGGAACCGGAGCCGGGCCCGGACATGGCCGAGCCCCCTCGGCCGGGACGGCGGGCCAGTCGAGAGGGCTCCAGTCAGTGGTGCATGTGGTGCGTGTGGTGCAGATGGTGCCTGTAACGCAGTTGTCGCGTGTGGTGCAGAGAGAGGACCGGTGAGGTCGTACGCCGTGTCGTTCAGGCGAGGCGCCCCAGCCGGCCCTCGGTGACGTCGGCCACGAACGAGGTCCAGGAGCCCGGCGCGAAGGTGAGGGACGGACCGTCCTGCACCTTCGAGTCGCGCACCGCGATGGCCTCCATGACGGGGGACTTGACCTCGACGCAAGCGCCGTTTCCGCCGGAGTAGGAGGACTTGGTCCAGTTGTCCGTGGCGCCCTGACGAATAGCCATGTTTCACTCCGGTTCAGCGAGTTGTGCCAGTGAGGTGTCGGCCATTTCGGTTCCCTGACCGACGTGATCGACGCTACCGGCACCTTCCGACGGCTGAAGGGGTCATTCACCCGACCGAGTGGCATATTCCATTCAGGACTTCTGTGGCCGGGGAGCGACGGTGTACCGTACCGGCCCCCTCGCCGCCTGCCCGCCAACGCGGTGTCCGCTGCCTCCGCTTTTACTTCCCCTTGCCCGCATACTCGCCGATGATCTCGGCGATGAACTGACGTGTCTGTTCCACATTGAGCGCCTGCGCGCGCAGGTGCTCGTACATCACGCTGTACTTCTGAACGTCGTTGGCCTTCTCCAGGTACAAATCGCTCGTCACGCCCTCGATGTAGACGACCGTCGAATCGGACGCATCCGGGAATTCCAGGATGGCGTACTGACCGTTCACGCCCGGATGGGCGCCCATCGAGAACGGCATCACCTGCACCGTGATGTACGGCTGCTCGGACTGCTCTATCAAGTACTCGAGCTGCCTGATCATCAGCTGGGGGTCGCCCACGTGCCGGCGCAGCGCGGCCTCGTCGATGACCGCCCACAGCCGCAGCGGCCCGACCTCGGGGTTGTTGTTGTCCGTCTCGGAGAGCCGTTTCTGCCGGTGCATCCGCACCTGGACGCGCTTCTCCACGTCGACCGGGGCCGTCTCGGGCAGCGCGCCGCGGATGAGGGCCTGGGCGTACTCCGGGGTCTGGAGCAGGCCGGGCACCATCTGGGGCTCGTAGGTGCGCAGGCTCGCGGCATCGGTCTCGAGGCCGATGTAGACGCTGTACGGGATGTCGCCGAAGGCGTGCCACCAGCCCTGCTGGCGGGAGTCCTTGGCCATCTGCATGAGGGAGTCGACGAGCCGGCGGTCCTCGACCTCGTACACGTCGCACAGGTCGCGGACGTCGCGCTGGCTGATGGAACGGCGGCCGTTCTCCAGCCTGCTGATCTTCGACTGGGAGACGAGCAGGCGCTCGGCGACCTGCTCGGCCGTCATGCCCTTGTCTTCGCGGAGCTTGCGCAACTCCATGCCCAGTCGGCGGCGTCGGACGGTGGGATTGACATTGGACGCCACTTGAACGGCACCTCCGCCTTCTTCTGGTTCTGTCTCTCTGCGTGTCTGATGGTGAGCAGACTGCCACCGAAGGGCGGGGCGGCGCCGGAGAACGGCCCGGAAATGCAGACGCGCGGGACGGCGGGGCCGGCGGACCGGCCTCGCCATCCCGCGCGCTGGCGGCTCCCGAACCGGGTCATCGGGGACGCCGGTTGCGGCGATGGCGGTTCGGTGGAGCGGTGAATCCGTAGTGCCGTGAAGCCGTAGTGCCGTGAAGCCGTGAATCGGTGAAGCAGTGGATCAGTGCGCGGCCGCGCGGGCCATCGCGCCCGTCCGGCGTGCCTGCAGCGGAACGCCGTTCGCCGTGGCCCGCACCGGCGGCGGCGCCGCCGGTGCGCGGTCACGGCGTGGCTGCGCAGCCACGCCGTTCTGGACGTCCATGACGGCATGCGCCACGAGTCCGCCCATCGGGTCGTGCCGGATCAGGTCCCGCAGCCGGGACCTGGACGACCGCCCCTCGTTGCCGGGGTACAGGTGCTTGCCGAGTCCGACCGCGTGGGCCAGTGCGGCGAGCGCCGCGGTCCGCGGGTCCGGCGGTACGCCGGTGCGGATCGCACTGTCGAGCCGGGCGCGGATCTCCCGGCTGATCGCCGTGTCGGTCGCCTGGTAGCGAGTCGTCGGCAGCACTCCGCACATCTGTCCCGCGACGGCATGCACCATGCCGCAGCGCTCCAGATGAGCGAGGTAAATCTGGCGGAGCCCCAGCCGGGGTCCACCGATCCAGTGGACGGCCCGTACCGGGCTGCCGCGCCTGCGCAGCAGTTCCAGTGCGGAGTCCAGAGTCGGATCTCCTGTCGGCCGTGGCATCACCACGGCGATACGATCCCCATCAGGGGCTATCCGTCCTGCCAGAGCCAGCTCTACTAGCTGTGCCCCGGCCAGGCCGAGGTCGAGCGACTGCGGCTGCGCCGTGGTACCCGTGGTCGGGTCCAAAGCGAGCAGCAGAAGCTCCTCCGGAATTGTTCTGCGGCTCCTGCCCATCCATGCCTCCCCGCGTGGATGAGTGACAGGGTGACGCCTCTCACATTCATCTGTCGAGAGCGCCTGGTCGCTTTGTGGGGGAACCGGCAACTATGTCGTTCTCGTCTAGCGCGGGGGCGATGCTCCCTAGACGGGACACTGTTAGACATTCGGACAGCCGGACGTGGTGGCGATCGAGGAGGAACTGGTGGCGGGCGAGTCCCCCGACAAGTCGGTTGATGAAGGAGCGTCGGGGGCGGCGATGTCCTCCGCGGAGCGTGACCCGAGGTTGTCCGTGTTCCGGCCGCGGGAACCCGAGTCCGGGACCACCTCCGCCTCCGCCGCTGCCTCCGGCGAGGGCAAGAGCCGGGATCCGCTGCGCGAGGCGGTGGCGGCGTGGGTGGCGACGACCGACGCCGAAGCCGATGGCTCCGCCGGGGAGTCGGAGCCGGGCGCCGGGTCCTCCGGACGGGTGGACTCCGAGGCCGCGGTCGAGCCCGCCGCCGACAGCGGGCGCACCGCGGTCTTCCGCGCACCGAAGCCGGACGCGGATGCCTCCGATGCTGCTTCCGAGTCCGAGTCCGAGTCCGAGTCCCAGTCCGACTCCGAGTCTGCTTCCGCTTCTGCTTCCGACTCGGATTCCGCTTCTGCGGACGAGCCGTCGGACGCCGAGAAGCCGCGTTCGGAGCCGGCCTCCGCCAAGGGCGGTACGGATGCCCCCGTGTCCGCGGCTGCGAAGCCGGCGTCGGCCGATGCGTCGGCGGGGAAGCCGGGCCCGGCTTCCGCTTCCGCGGCCAAGCCGGCGGACGACAGTGAGCGCACCGCGGTGTTCCGCGCCCCGAATGCGGGTTCGGCTTCCGCTTCCGCCGTTGCGAAGCCGGGCTCGACCCCCGTCCGGGGCGGCTCGGACGATTCCGCCGCGGACAAGCCTGCGGAAGCCGCGCGCGCGGGTTCCGGTTCGGCGCCGGCCGCGGACAAGCCGGCTGCTGCCGAGGCGTCGGCCGGGAAGCCGGCCGACAGTGAGCGCACGGCGGTGTTCCGCGCCGTGAAGCCGGGCTCGGCGCCCCCCTCCGCCTCCGCTTCGGCCAAGGGCGGTACGGAAGCCGCGGACAAGCCGGCTGCTGCCGAGGCTTCGGCCGGGAAGCCGGCCGACAGTGAGCGCACGGCGGTGTTCCGTGCCGTGAAGCCGGGCTCGGCGTCCCCGTCCGCCTCTGCTTCGGCCAAGGGCGGTACGGAAGCCGCGGACAAGCCGGCTGCTGCCGAGGCTTCGGCCGGGAAGCCGGACGACAGTGAGCGCACCGCGGTGTTCCGCGCCGTGAAGCCGAGGAGCGGTACGGGTGCCTCGGCGTCCGGTGCCGAGAAGCCGGCCGACGGTGACCGAAGCCCTGCCGGGGGTTCCGCTTCCGGTGACGCCAAGGGCGCGGCCCCCGCCGATGCGGGGGACAGTGAGCGCACTGCCGTCTTCCGGGCTCCGAAGCTGGATTCCGCCTCGGGCGCCGCGAAGGCCGCCCCGGCTGCTGCCGGGAAGCCCGGCGAGGAGTCGGGCGACAGCGAGCGCACCGCCGTCTTCCGGGCCGTGAAGCCGGACGCGAAGGCGTCGCCCAAGGCATCGGCTCCGACCTCGGCTCCCGCCCCGGAGAAGCCCGCCGCCTCCCGCCCCGTGCCGCCGAAGGCGGTCGGCGGGGAGCGGGCCAGTACGTTCGTGCCGCTGCGCAAGAACGAGGGCCCGGCGGCGAAGCCCGCGGCTTCGGCTTCGGCTTCGGCATCGCCGGCCGCCCAGGCCCCGGCGCCCGCAGCCCCGAAGCCGGTCGTCCCCGAGCGGACCGAGCGGACCACGCAGCAGCCGCTGCCGCCCAAGCCGCCGCTCGACATGCTCGCGGACCTGACCAACAACCCGCCCCCGCCGCCGAGCCCCATGCGCACGGCAGTGCGGCGGGTCAAGATCTACGCCCCGCTCGTCGCGCTCCTCGCGGTCGTCCTGGCGGTCGTCCAGCTCGTGCGCCCGCTGCCCGAGCCGAATCTCACGATGACCGCGAAGTCCTCGTACACCTTCGACGGCGGCAACCCGGTCCTGCCCTGGCCGAAGGAGGGCCAGGCCTATATGGCCGCGGCCGGCCTCGGCACCGTCGGCAGCTTCGGCGAGCAGAAGCCGATCGCCATCGGCAGCGTCGCCAAGACGATGACGGCGTACGTGATCCTGAAGAACCACCCCCTCAAGAAGGGGGAAAAGGGTCCGATGATCGACGTCGACAAGACGGCGGTCGACGACGGCAACAAGGACTCCGAGGGCGAGTCCACGGTCAACACCCTCAAGGCGGGCGACAAGATCTCGGAGTACGACGCCCTCGCCGCGATCATGATCCCGTCGGCCAACAACGTCGCGCGGCTGCTCGCGCGCTGGGACGCCGGCGGCGACCAGGAGGCGTTCGTCAAGAAGATGAACGACGCCGCCAAGGAAATCGGCATGACCAACACGACGTACACCGACCCCTCGGGTCTGGACGCGACGACGGTCAGCACCGCCGAGGACCAGGTCAAGCTCGGTCTCAAGATCGTCGAGATGCCGGAGCTGATCGCCATCACCAAGCTGCCGGAATGGATCGACCCGTCCGGCAAGAAGTGGCGGAACTACAACACGCTCATCCCGTTCAACGGCGCGCTCGGCATCAAGACCGGCTCCACCACCAAGGCCGGTGGCAACCTGCTCTTCGCGGCCGAGAAGCAGGTCGGCAAGACCAACCAGCTGATCGTCGGCGCGGTGCTCGGCCAGCACGGCGTCCCCATCCTCGACACCGCCATCGCGGCCAGCAAGCAGGTCATGCTGGCCACGCAGAAGATGCTGGTGAGCGCGCCCGTCGTGAAGAAGGGCGACGTCGTCGGGTACGTGGACGACGGTCTCGGCGGCCGCACCCCGGTCATCGCGACCGGCGACGTGGCGGCGGTCGGCTGGCCCTCGCTCACGGTCGAGATCAAGCTGGCCGGCGGGGACGGCAAGCTTCCGCAGAGCGCCAAGGCGGGCACCGAGATCGGCGTGCTGACCGTCGGCGAAGGGGCCAGCCAGGTGAAGGTGCCGGTGGCACTGCAGAGTGATCTTGCCGCGCCCGGCATCGGCAGCAAACTGACCCGTGTCGGCTGATCGCCGTATCGGTGAGCTGACCGCGTGATCCGGCGCCCCGGGCAACCCCGGGGCGCCGTCGCGCGTCTAGCGACCCGGGAACGGGACCCGAGAAGGGGCCGCAGATGTTCGATCGACGTGCCGGGAAGTCCGGGGAGTACGGCAGTGACCACTGCTGAACAGCAGAGCCAGAGGCAGGGCCAGAGCCGGAGCGCACCAGCCGCCGCCGGCGGATCCGGTGTGCCCGAGGCCGGCTCGGGCTCCGGCTCCGCCGGCGGCTCCATCCCCGCTCCCGCTCCCGAGCCCGGCGGCATAGGGACCCCGGGGGTCCTCGGCTGGGCGCGCCGGCACCCGGTGCCGGTCGCCACCGTGCTCGCCGCGGTCCTGCACGTCGTCTGGTTCTTCAGCTTCGCCAACAGCGGCGGCGACCTGGCCGCGCAGGACGCCTGGGCCGAGTTCGTCGGCCGCCATCCGGACTCGGCGTACAACCTCGCCTGGTACGGCGGCATACACCCCGTCTCGTACAGCGTGGTGTCCCCGTACGTGATGTACATGATCGGCGTGCGGACGACGATGATGGTCGCCGGCACGGTCTCGGCCGGGCTGCTCGCGCTGATCCTGACCCGCTGCCGCGGCACCGTCCGCGAGCCGCTGTGGCCGGCCCTGGCCGGCGTGTACGGGCTGCTCTGCAACGCCCTGTCCGGCCGGGTGACCTTCGGCCTCGGCGCGATGTTCGCGCTCGGTGCCGTCGCCGCCGTCTTCTGCTGGCCCCGCAAATGGGCGCAGCGGCGCTGGGCCAAGGCCGCGGTGGCGGCTCCGCTCGCCGCGCTCGCGACCGCCTCCAGCCCCGTCGCCGGGCTGTTCCTCGGGGTGATCGCGGCCGCGCTGTTCCTGTCCGGGCGGCGCCCCGGGGCGTACGCGCTGGGGCTGGCCCCTGCGGCGGTGGTCGGGCTGTCGGCCTGGCTGTTCCCGTTCTCCGGGACGCAGCCCATGAAGCTCGGCTCGGCCGCGCCGCCGTTCCTCTTCGGGCTGGCGATCCTGTTCCTCGTACCGAAGCGGTGGAAGACGGTCCGGATCGCCTCCGCCGTCTACGCCTTCGGGGTGCTGCTGACCTGGGCGATCGACTCGCAGGTCGGCTCGAACGTCACCCGGCTGGTCATGCTGTTCGGCGGGGCCGTGCTGCTCGCGGCCCTCCCGTACGCGGTCCCGCGCACCCGGCACTGGTACGCGGTGCTGCTCGCGTTCGCCGGGATCAACATCTGGATCACCGCCAACAGCATCACGGACATCGTCCGCACCACCCCGGTGGCCGCCTGGAACCGGGAGCTGGCCCCGCTGGTCGACCAGCTGAAGAAGGCGGGCGCCGACCGCGGCCGGGTCGAGGTGGTCCCGGCCAGCAGCCACCGCGAGTCCTCGGCCTTCCCCGCGTACGTGAACCTGGCGCGCGGCTGGAACCGGCAGGCGGACCTCGAGCGGAACCCGCTCTTCTACGACGACAGCCTCACGGCCGACAGCTACCGGGAGTGGCTGGACCGCTGGGCCGTGCACTACGTGGTGCTGCCGGCCGACAAACCCGATTCGGGCGGGGAGGACGAGGCGAAACTGGTGCGCGGGGGGCTCCCGTACCTGCAGCAGGTGTGGGGCGACGCGAACTGGCGGCTCTACAAGGTGGACGCGCCGACGGACCTGGTGTCCGGGCAGGCCACGGTGGTGCGGGCGGGCGCGGACCAGCTGGTCGTCGACGTGAAGGCGGCCGGACGGGTGCTCGTACGGATCCCGCACTCGCCGTGGCTGGGGCTGGTGGACGGCGCGGGCAAGCCGGTGCCGCCGCCGCAGGAGACGTTCGCGTCGAAGGCGCGCAGCGGGGGCGGCGGCTCGGGCTCGGGCACGCTGCCGAAGGAGTACGCGAACACGGCCGGGTGCCTGTTCAAGGCGGCTCCGGACACCGCGGGCGATGTGTGGACGGAGCTGCTGGCGCCGGGGCCCGGGGTGTACCGGGTGGCGGCTAAGTACCAGCTGCCGCGGGGGACGCCGTGCCCGGAGGAGCTGATCCGCTGGGCGGCGGGTGCGCCGCAGCGTTCGGCGCCGCCGCGCCCCTGACCGTGAGGCGAGTCAGGCGGACCGGGAGGGCGGACTGCGAGGGCGGATCGGGAGGGCGGATCAGGAGTTTTTACGTGCTGTCCGGGTGCGTTGCTCCGTATATCTGCATACGATCCCAATAGTCCGATTGGGTGCTTCCCGAGGGAGTTGACGACGGGATGAGCAAAGAGCAGCAGAAGCAGGATTTCCGAGAGGCTTTCCAGGCCCATGAGCCGGATCGGCCGCCGCGCCCGGCAGGCCACGGCTTCGAAGGTCTGGTGCGGAGCAAGGTCAAGGGCGGAGCGCACACGAAGGCGGCCCTCAAGCGGGCCGGCACTCCGCAGGGTGACCGCATCGGCGAACGCAGCAGAGGCCTGAGCTGATCCCACGCCCGCGCCCACGTCGCCAGTCGATGGACGTCAGCCCTTCCGGTTCCGGCCGGGAGGGCTTTCGTGCGTCTCTGGCCAGGGACTTCGGTCCTTGACGGGTCCGAGGGTGAGGATCCGGACAACTGTTACATTACCGACGGATGACCAAAACATGACCCTCGTAGCGTCGAGGTTGTCGCCACGGCAGACCCCGTCAAAGGTGGTCGGCCCGGAGCGGGACCAGAGACGACTCCGACCCGAGGGGATCCATCCATGCGCGCCACCTTCCGTACCGCAGCCGTCGCCGTCGCCGCCGTCGCTGCCGGTGCCGTCACCGCACTGGCCCTCCCGGCCGCCCAGGCCTCCGCCGCCGGCACCCCTGCCGCCCCCTCCGCCCCTTCTGCGCCGGCCCGGCCGGTCGAGCGCGAGGCGCTGCGCACCGTGAATCTGGAGAAGGGCTGGTCGGGCAAGGTCTACGAGCTGGCCCGGTACGAGGGCGGCAAGAAGTCGGCGGCGCTCGGGTACGAGGCCGATGTGAAGAAGGACGGCCGGGTAAGGGGCACGCTCAAGGCCCACGACGGCAAGGGCACGGCCGAGACGGCCACCCGGAAGATCGACGGACAGCTGACCGCCAAGGGCATGCAGGAGGGCCCGGGGCGGCAGGGCCGGACCGAGGGCGCGACGAAGCCGGAGCCGGAGCCGGAGCCCGGGAAGGCCATTCCGAAGGGCGGCGTACGCGCGGGCGACGAGGAGGCCGGGCCCTCGGGCGACGGCGCAGCGCTGATCGCGGGCGGTGCCGGTCTGGCCGCCGCGGGCGCCGCGGGCCTCGGCTTCACGATGCTCCGGCGCCGCCGCTCCGAGGGCTGATCCGGCCCACCACCCCCCACCACCCCGCCCACTACCCCGGCCGCCGGGCATCCGCCCGGCGGCCCGTCCCTGCCAGGAGAACACCATGCCCAGCACCCTCGTGCCGCGCACGCGCCGCGTGATCGTGACGACCACCCTGGCGGCGTCCGCCGCGGCGGCCCTGGCCGCCTGCGGTGCCGGCGGCACCAAGCTGCCCCCGGACCCCGAGGTCGGCAACGCGTCCGCGGCTCCCGTCGCGAACACCACCACGGCCCTCCCCCCGTCGAAGCCGACCGGTATGAAGATCGACGCGGCGGGGGTGGACGCGAAGAGGATGGTCGACCTCAAGGTGGACGCCGCCACCGGCGAGCTCGGCGTGCCGAACGCCGACACGGACGCGAACAACCCCGGCTGGTGGACCGAGGGCGTCACCCCGGGCGAGAAGGGCGTCTCCGTCCTCGTCGCGCACTTCGACACCAAGCACGGCCCGGCCCTGATGAAGGACGTCAAGAAGATCGAGCTCGGCGATCTCATCGAGGTGCCGCGCGAGGACGGCAAGACGGCCAAGTTCAAGATCCGCGAGATCGAGGACGTCAACAAGAAGGACTTCCCGACGGACAAGGTCTACGGCGACACGCAACGCCCCGAACTCCGCCTGCTGACCTGCGGCGGCGAGATAAAGGACGGCCACCGCACGAACAACGTCATCTTCTACGCCGACCTGACGCCCTGACCCGCCGGCCCGCGCCGACGATCCGCAGACCACCCGAACCGGAGCCGCTGCCCGGCAACTCCGTGACCGGACCCATGCCCCGTCAGACGGCCGGCACCACCGGCGAGAAGCCGCTGCACGCATGCGAAAGGGCCGGTCCGAGAGGATCACTCCCCCGAACCGGCCCCCAGTCGCGTGCCCCCGGCAGGATTCGAACCTGCGACACCCGCTTTAGGAGAGCGGTGCTCTATCCCCTGAGCTACGAAGGCCTGACCTCCGACAGCCTAGCGGATCGTGCTCCGCGGATGCGCCCCCATAAGCGAGGCTCGACTCCGGCCCGTGCGCGACCTGTGCCCGCCGCCCGGCGCAGGGCGTTACGGACGTCTGCTGCGATGCCCGGGCTCGGCGTTTCCCCGCCCCGGGGTGTGCGGCTGCGCCGGTGGCCTGCCGATGTGCGGGAAGGCATCGTCCACCGGCTTCAGGGATGACCAACCGGGCTTCCCGGGGGCGGATATCGGCCATGATCCGGCCGGAGCGGGGCGTTCGGGTGGGGGGACTGGGAGACTGCGGGCCGTGGACGACTCGGTGAGCAGCAACATCTCCGGCGGCACCTTCTACGGCCCCGTCTTCATGGGCCGGGACTCCCGGGTGGCCCACCACGGGCCCATGGCTCCGCCCGTGCCCCGCATGCTGCCCTTCGGGCCCGACGGGTTCGTCGACCGCGAGGTCCTGCGGGACCGGCTCGACGGGCTGCTCGCCGGGCGCGACGGCCAGGGTGCGCCGCTGCTCGTGCTGCTGCACGGCACCGTCGGGGTCGGCAAGACCGGGCTGCTGCTGCACTGGGCCCAGCAGCGCAAGGAAGCCTTCCCCGGCGGGGTGTTCTACGCCGACATGAGCCCCCAGGGGCTCGGGGGCCCCACCGAAACCGCCGCCGTGCTCGAGTCGTTCATCGGGGTGCTCGGCACGCCCCGCTCCGAACTCCCCGCCACCGAAGCCGCGTTGGCCGCGCGGTTTCGGAGTCTGAGCGCCGAGCTGCCCTCGCTCGTCGTCCTCGACGGGGTCCTCTCCGCCGCCCAGGTGGACGTGGAGCGGCTGCTGCCCGGCCATCCGGCCAGCATGGTGGTGCTGACCAGCAGGTTCCGGCTCGGCGCCGTCGAGGGGCGGCTGCCGGTGCGGCTCGCGGTGCCGGAGCTGGACGAGGAGGCGTGCGCCGAGCTGTTCCGCACCGTCGCGGGGGAGGACGTACCGGCCGGAGAGGCGCTGCGTACGGTGCTGCGGGCGTCGGCCGGGCTGCCGTACGTCGTACGCATCGCCGCGGCCCGCGCCGCCGATCCGGGGTCCGACGGGGTCGAGGGGCTGGCGGCCCGGATCGCACGGGAGAACATCCTGGAGGCGCTCGAGATGCCCCGCCGCCTCTTCGACCTCGCCTACGAGGCCCTCGACCCGCAGGTGCAGCGCGGATTCCGCCTGCTGGGCGTCCATCCCACCCCGGAGTTCGCCGACGCCCTCCTCGACGAGCTGGCGCCCGGCGTACGGGGTCCCCTCTACGCGGCCGGGCTGCTGGAGCGGTCCGGGCCCCGGCGCTCCCGGTTGAACGGGGTCGTGCACGGCCACGCCCAGATCCTGGCAGCCGATCCCGCCGACGTGCCGCGCGTCATCGACTGGTACCTGCGCCGGGCGGTCGCCGCCGAGCTGCGGATCTCCGGGCGCTGGCGGGCCGGCGCCCTCTTCGCCGAACCCGGCCCGCTCGCCGGCGTGTTCCAGGACAAGGGCGAGGCCCTGGAGGCGCTGGAGCCCGACCGGAACAACCTCGTCGCCGTCGCCGAGCTGCCGGGGACCGGGCCGGCGCAGCTCTGCCTGCTCGCCGAGGCCGTCCACGGGCTGTTCCTCGACCGCGGCCACCACGCCCTGTGGATCCGCATCGCCCGGCTCGCCGTCGATGCCGCCGTCGATACCGCCGGTGGCGACCGCGACGGGCTGCTCCTCGCCCGGATGCACTTCGAGCTGGCCTTCGTCCTCACCGACCGCGGCTCCGCCGAGGACCTCGACGAGGCGCGCACGCACTACGACGCCGCCCGCGAGAGCGCCCGCCGCGCCGGAGGGCACGCCCGGACCGAGTCCTCCGCCCTGGAGGGACTCGGCCGGATCGCGGTCGCGCAGGGCGATCCGCAGGCGGCCACCGAGCTGTACGGGCAGGCTCTAACGGCCCTCGGTGACCTGGAACACCCACGCGGCCGCGCCCTGTTGGAGTACCACCAGGGCAACGCTGCGAGCGCGGCCGGCCGGCCCGAACAGGCCGCCGCGCACCTGGCCGAGGCGCTGCGCGGCTTCCTGGCCCTCGCCGAGCCGGACACCGCGAACGCGGCGAAGACCCGGCTGCGCCAGGCGATGGCCCGCCTCGCGGCCGGACACGCCGAGGGGGCCGTCGAACCGCTCGCGGCGGCCCTGGAGGCGTTCACCGCGCCGACGCTCAACCGGGCCGACGCCGTGCTCGTACGGGGAGACGTACGCGCGGCCCTCGGCGACCCGGCGGCCGCGCGGGCCGACTGGCAGGAGGCGCTGGAGCTGTACGGGTCACTGCGCAGCATCCGGGCCGAGGAAGCCCGGATCCGCCTCGCCCGGGGCCCGGAGCAGGCGCAGGGCTGACACGGCGCCGCCGATCCGGAGGGCGAACTCCCCCTCCGGGTCCAGGCCTTCGCCGAGCAGGGCCAGCAGCGCCGATGCCGCCGGCGCGGGATCCACCCCGCCCGGCACCCCGAACTCCCGTCCGCCCCGCAGCACCAGCCGCGGCCCGGGCCCGGCCACCAGGGCGCACCCCGGATTCCGGGCGAGCACCGCCGCCGGATCCGCCCCGGGCCGCGCCACCAGCACATCGGCGAGGGCGCGCAGCCGCGGATCCGGCTCGGCGGCGTCGGCCACCACGTGCACGTCGGCGCCCAGGTGGGCGGCGGCCCCGCGCTGCGCTTCCGCCGGGTAGCGGCGTACAGCCACCTCCCGGCCGGTGACGCGGGTGTCGACGTACAGCGCGGGACCCGCCGGCGTGCCAGGCGGTGCCGGTTCCGGCACCGCCACGGGCCGCGGAACGCACGGGAACTGCGGTTCCGCCAGGGCGAGATGGCGGTAGCAGAGGGTGCGGAGCAGGGCGAGCGAGCGGCCCGGGCGGGAGGTGATGCGAGCCGCGGCCGACGGCAGGGCGACGGCCTCGGCCAGCTGGGCGGCCAGCGGGCGGACCGGGTCCAGGCGGGGCAGCCGCTCGCCGAGCCAGGCCATGGGAGAGCCGGGAGCGACGGTGTCCGCGCCGAAGGAGGCGAGCAGTCCGGGCAGCCCGCGGGCGGCGGCGTACAGGGAGAGTGAGCCGTGGTCGCCGAGGAAGGCGTCCGCGGCGCAGATCGCGGCCTTCCAGGTATCCCCGGCGGGCGGCGGCAGGATGAGTCCGGCGCGAAGGCAGGGCTTCAGCCAGTTCCGGATCTGCCAGCCGCCGTGGCCGTACCAGGCATTGGGGTGGACGGCGGCCAGGACGCGGTATTCGTCGTACGGCAATTCGGCGAGGGCCCGGCGTACGGCATCGGGGGCGGCGCCCAGGACGGAATCCGGGCCCCAGGTGGAGGTGATCAGGAGGAGTTTCTGCCCGGGCCGTATTCCGAGTGCGGCGCGGTATTCCGTACGGAAAGGCGCGGAGGCGTCGAGCTGGTCCGCGCAGGGGTCGCCGGCTATGTGGGCGTACGGGGCGGCCTCGGGGCAGTCGCGGAGCAGGCGGGCGTGCTGTTCCTCGTGCGAGAGGACGATGGCGGACGGGACGACCTCACCGTCGTGGAGCAGCCACTCGGCGGAGAGCCCGAACGCACCGGCCCCGGGACCGCCCCCGGCCCCGGATTCCGGATTCCGGATTCCGGATTCCGGATTCCTGCTGAGTTTTTTATTGTATCCGGCGCCGTGCGGGGCGCCGATGAGCGGTGCGGAAATCTCCTCCAGATCTCCACCGCGGCTGGTGCTCACCGCCAGGTCGAATTCCTGCGCCAGTGCCTTTTCCCACGGGATGAGAAAAAGCCCGTGCGCGGCGGCGAATTCCGCGACCCCGCCGTCCAGCTCCGATGACCCGGTGCAGGTGAACACCACCCGCACCCGTGGGTCGCCCTCGAAGACGGCGAGTACGTCGAGCAGCCGCGTGGCCGAGGTGACGTTGTGGATGACGCCGAGGACCGTGCGCCCGGCCGGCACCGTGAGCCACCGGCGGTCCGGCAGCCCCCGCTCCGTCCCCACCCGCACAGCGCCCCCCGTTTCCCGATCCGCCCGCGCCGCCGCCAGCCTACGGCTAGCCTGGCCTGCATGGATGTGGGGGCACTGGTGACTGCGGGGGCGACGACCATCATCGGACTGATGGCGTCGGACGCATGGACCTATACGAGCGGGCGACTGGCCCGCCTCCTCGGGCGTACGGACGCGGAGCTCCGCTCATCGCGCGCCGAACTCCTGCTGGCCCGCGCCGACGGCGACGAGGCCGCCGCGGAGCAGCTCGAGGAAGGCTGGCGGGACCGCCTGCGCACCGTCCTGGAGTCCGATCCGGTGGCCGTACGGGAGCTCGCGGAGCTGCTGGACGAGGTGAACCCGGGCTGGCGGGAGAGGGATGCCCCGTCGATCGCGAACACGGTCCGCGGCGGCGACTTCCGCGACAACGTCAGGGTCTACATGGGCCGGGATTTCAACTTCAACGAAGGTCCGCGGCGGCCGGATGGCCGGGGGAATTCCGCATAATTCGGTTTGAGGCCGAACACCCCGGTCCATGGGACACCCATGGACTTCCTTCGCCCCGCCGGCTGGGAGGAGGCGCTCGCCGTCAAGGCCGAGCACCCCACCGCCGTGCCCATCGCCGGTGGCACCGACGTGATGGTCGAGATCAACTTCGACCACCGCCGGCCGGAATACCTCATGGACCTGAACCGCATCGGGCTGCTGCGGGAGTGGGAGATCGGCGAGGACGTCGTACGGCTCGGCGCGTCCGTCCCGTACACGGAGATCATGGAGCACTTCCGTGCGGAACTCCCGGGTCTGGCCCTCGCCTCGCACACCGTCGCCTCCCCGCAGATCCGCAACCGCGGCAGCGTCGGCGGCAACCTCGGCACGGCGTCTCCGGCGGGCGATGCGCACCCGGCGCTCCTCGCGGCCGGCGCGCAGGTCGAGGTGGAGTCCGTACGGGGCTCACGGCTGATCCCGATCGACGCGTTCTACACCGGGGTCAAGCGCAACGCCCTCGCTCCCGACGAGCTGATCAAGGCCGTCCACGTGGCCAAGGCCGACGGGCCCCAGCAGTTCTCGAAGGTCGGCACCCGCAACGCCATGGTCATCGCCGTCTGCGCCTTCGGCCTGGCCCTGCACCCGGCGACCCGGACCGTCCGTACGGGCATCGGCTCGGCGGCCCCCACGCCGATCCGGGCGAAGACGGCCGAGGAGTTCCTGGCCGCGGCCCTGGAAGAGGGCGGCTTCTGGGAGTCCCGCAAGGTCATCACCCCGTCGATCGCGAAGCAGTTCGGGGATCTCGCGGCCGCGTCCTGCAACCCGATCGACGACGTCCGGGGCACCGCCCGCTACCGCCGCCACGCCGTCGGCGTCCTGGCCCGCCGCCAACTCCTGTGGACCTGGGAGGAGTACCGGGCCGGCGGAGCCGCGTGACCCGGCGCCTCAGACGCCCATCGGCGTGTGCAGCTCCACGATGACCTCGACCTCCACGGGCGCGTCCAGCGGCAGCACCGCCACGCCCACCGCGCTGCGGACGTGGATGCCGGCGTCCCCGAAGGCGGTGCCGAACAGCTCGCTGGCCCCGTTGACCACCCCCGGCTGGCCGGTGAACCGCGGATCGCTGGCCACGAAGCCGACCACCTTGACCACGCGTTTGACGGCGGACAGGTCACCGGCGACCGAAGCGATCGCCGCGAGCGCGTTCAGCGCGCATTGCCGGGCCAGCTCCTTGGCCTGCTCCGCGCTGACCTCGGCCCCGACCTTGCCGGTCAGCGGCAGTGCGCCGTCGACCATCGGGAGCTGGCCGGAGGTGTACACGTGGTGTCCGTTGACCAGGGCGGGCACGTACGCGCCCAGCGGGGCGAGGGCCTTCGGGAGGCTGAGCCCGGCTGCGGCGAGCCGTTCTTCGGGGGTGCCGGTCGTCATCCGTTTTCTCCTTGGGTTTTCGTGGCCTGCAACTGCCAGGGCTCAGGACTTCAGGACTCAGGACTTCAGGACCCAGGGCTCAGGACCCAGGGCTCAGGGGCGGGTGATCCGGACCTGGAAGCTGCCGTTGCGCAGCTCTCCCACCACCGAGATGCTGATGTCGGCCTTGTCGTCCGTGAAGGTCTCGCCCGGCCGGAACGGCGCGTCCGACAGCTCTCCGTGCACATTGGGCCGCCGGGTGCAGCCGCCGCTGCCGTTCGTGCTGTCCGAGACGGTCACGGGCCCGCGCCCCGTGTCCACCTGGGAGTCCACCTTGTAGATCAGTACGCCGGGCTTGCAGACGGCCTCGTCGTTCCCGGCCTGGGTGCGCACCTCCACCGCGTACCCGGC
This sequence comes from Streptomyces sp. NPDC032745, assembly GCF_055579465.1. NCBI lineage: Bacteria > Bacillati > Actinomycetota > Actinomycetes > Kitasatosporales > Streptomycetaceae > Streptomyces > Streptomyces sp. NPDC032745. The sequence continues at coordinate 249,897 of NZ_JBVING010000006.1, forward strand.
GCTCTCCGACAGCGGTACGAAGGCCAGCTTCGTGCCGCCCTCCACCCCGAGCGCGGTCAGGGTGTGGTCGCTGACGCCGGATTTCGAGGCGCAGCTGATCTGCGAGCCGTCCAGCCAGCCCAGCTTCCACTTGTGCCAGCCCAGCAGGTCGTTGTTGGCACCCCAGTCCTCGCTCATGATGTCCCAGTGCCCGACCGTGCCCCCGCCGTCGGAGGTGTACAGGTCGGGCAGTCCGAAGACGTGCCCGTTCTCGTGGGGGAGCACCCGGTAGCCGGTCTCCCGGTAGGAGCCCGAGCCGTCGTCCTGGCGGCTGTAGACGAAGGACGTGTTGGCGAGCGGCACGCCGTCGGCCATCGGGGCCTCGCCGTTGCCGGAGAAGGTCACCGAGAGCACGGTGTCCAGGGCGGACGGTCCGGCGTTCGGCGTGACCAGGACGTTGACCAGGTCGTAGCGGCTGAAGTCCACCTCCGAGTCGGCGGCCTTCGCTATGTGCTCAACGAGCAGCCGGTAGCCCGGCTCGTACGCGGAGCCGCGCTCGATCCCGTACGCGGCGAACGGCATCGGCATCCGCAGCCAGGTCCTTATCGGCGCCTCGGCGCGGTAGCTGAGGCGGCCGTAGGAGCTGGTGCGGAACCAGTCGGAGGTCTGGGGGAAGAACTCCGCGAGCCGGTCCAGTGCCGTGCCCTCGCCCTTGGCGTCCGGGAAGTCGATCATCAGGTTCAGCGCCCGGACCTCGCCGGTCGAGCGGGAGTACCCGGGCGGGGTCGGCATGCCCTCGGACATCTGCACGCCCATCGCGCCGGTGATCCGGCAGGGCGCCAGTGCGGACTCGGCGCTCGTGGCCACGGGCCCGGCCGTGGAGTGGCTGCGATCGGCTATCCCCGTGCTCGCGGTGGCGGTGACACCGAGGGCCAGCGCGGTGAGGCCGATGTAGGCGCCGGCGCGGCGTGGTGTGCGTATCCGGTGGCGGGTCTGCGGCATGGAGATCGCCTTCGGGTCCGCGGCAGCCGGCCGGGCCCGGACTGCGCTCTGTGCGATCACCCTCCGTCGGCTGCGGCGCGCCCGCGCGTCGGGTACGTCCGAACGGGAACCGCGATGTGACCCGGGTCACACAGGAGAGTGAAATAACCGGGGACGCGATCCCCGTTTGTACGGGAGTCCCGCAAAGCGGGGACCAGCTCCCCGTTTGAGGGGGCGGGTACGAGTCCCAGGCCCAGGGAGGCCTCGAATGAAGCGCTCCACCACCCTCGCGGCGGCTCCGGCCGCCCCGGAGGCGGCCGCGGGCCCGACGGGCGCGGAGTCCGCTCCCACCCGGGTCCCGCGTCCGCGCGCGGACGCCGTCCGCAACCGCGAGAGGATCCTGGTGGCGGCGCGCGAGGTACTCGTGGAGCTGGGCTCGGGCGCGCCGTTCGACGAGGTCGCCCGCCGGGCGGGCATCGGCAACGCCACGCTCTACCGGCACTTCCCCGACCGGGCCGCCCTGGTCCACCATGTCGTGCTCTTCGTCATGGACCGGGTCACGGCCCAGGCGGAGGACTCGCTCGCCGAGGAGCCCGACGCCTTCGCCGCGCTGTGCCGCTTCACGCACGCCGCCGCGGACGAGCGGATCGGCGCCCTGTGCCCCATGCTCGCCGGGGACTTCGACAGCGAGCACCCCGAACTCGTCGCGGCCCGCGAGGCCTTGGCGGAAGCCGTCGAGGCCCTGGTGACCGCCGGCCAGGAGGCCGGGCTGATCCGGACGGACATCGGTGTCGGTGACCTGATGGTCGCCCTCTCCCAGCTCAGCCGGCCCCTGCCGGGCATCAGCTGCGCCGAGGTGGAGGGGTTCGTCCACCGCCATCTCCAGCTGTTCCTCGACGGGTTGCAGGCCCCGGCCCGCTCACGGCTGCCCGGTTCGGCGGCCACCCTAGAGGACCTGAGGCAGAAAACCATGTGACGCCCCGGGTCGCGCCCGCTAGCGTCGTAAACCCGGATCAAGCGTCCTGAACGTCTCAAACATCTTGAACGTCCTGAACGTCATTTTTCAGTCATTCCGCAGATGAAATGGGTATCCCCATGCCGAAAACGGCCGCGACCCTCGCGCCGGCTGCCGATCCCAGTCGCTGGAAGGCACTCGTCTTCATAGCCCTGGCGCAGCTGATGGTCGTCCTCGACGCGACCATCGTGAACATCGCCCTCCCGTCCGCCCAGACCGACCTCGGGATCTCCGACGGCAACCGCCAGTGGGTCATCACCGCGTACGCCCTGGCCTTCGGCGGGCTGCTCCTCTTCGGCGGCCGCATCGCCGACAAGTGGGGCCGCAAGAACGCCTTCATCGTCGGCCTCATCGGCTTCGCCCTGGCCTCCGCGCTCGGCGGCGCCGCCAACGGCGAGGCGATGATGCTCGGCGCCCGCGCCCTCCAGGGTGCCTTCGGCGCGCTGCTCGCCCCGGCCGCGCTCTCCCTGCTGGCCGTCATGTTCACCGACGCCAAGGAGCGCGCCAAGGCCTTCGGCATCTACGGTGCGATCGCCGGCGGCGGTGGCGCCGTGGGCCTGATCCTCGGCGGCTTCCTCACCGAGTACCTGAACTGGCGCTGGACCTTCTTCGTCAACATCCCGTTCGCGATCGCCGCGGCCATGGGTGCCTGGATGGTCATCCGTGAGCCAGCAGGCGGCCGCAACCGCGCGCCGCTCGACATCCCCGGTGTGGTCCTGTCCACGCTCGGCCTCGTCGCGCTGGTCTACGGCTTCACCCGCGCCGAGTCGGCCGGCTGGTCCGACACGGTCACCGTGGCCATGTTCATCGCCTCCGCGGCGCTGCTCGCGGCCTTCGTGTTCGTCGAGTCCCGGGTGAAGTCCCCGCTGCTGCCGCTGCGCGTCCTGCTGGAGCGCAACCGCGGCGGTGTCTACCTCTCCCTGGGCCTGGCCGTCATCGCGATGTTCGGCCTGTTCCTCTTCCTGACGTACTACCTGCAGGTCGTGAAGGGCTTCTCGCCGGTCAAGACCGGCTTCGCCTTCCTGCCGATGATCGCGGGCATGATCACGGGCTCCACGCAGATCGGGGCCCGCCTGATGACCCGGGTCGCGCCCCGGCTGCTGATGGGTCCGGGCTTCCTGCTCGCCGCCACCGGCATGCTGATGCTGACCCAGCTCGAGGTCGGGTCCTCCTACCCGGCGCTGATCCTGCCGGCGCAGCTGCTGCTGGGCCTCGGCATGGGTACGGCGTTCATGCCGGCCATGTCGCTGGCGACGCACGGGGTGAACCCGGCCGACGCCGGTGTCGCCTCCGCCATGGTCAACACCTCGCAGCAGGTGGGCGGCGCGATCGGCACCGCCCTGCTGAACACGATCGCCGCCTCGGCGACCACCGCGTACCTGGCCGACCACGCGGCCGAGGCCGCGGCGGGCGGTCCGGCGGCGAAGCTGATCCAGGCCCAGGCGATGGTGGAGGGCTACTCCAGCGCCATCTGGTGGGCGGTCGGCATCCTCGTCGCCAGCGCGACCATCGCCCTGACGCTGATCAACACCGGCCGTCCGGGCGCCGGCGGCCCCGTCGCCTCCGGTGACGGCGCGGGCGCCGACGCCGAGGTGAAGGTCCCGGTGATCGCCCACTGACGCGGCTCGGGGAACCCCGGGAATGACTGCCGACCCCGTGTCGTTCAAATTTGAACGACACGGGGTTAGTCTTGTGTCCGGCCCCGTGCTGACGAACGAGGAGCACCCCGTGACGACCATCCCGACCCCCGCCGAGTCCCCGGCCCGCATGCCGGCGCTCTATCTGAGCCACGGCGCCCCGCCGCTCGCCGACGACCCGGTCTGGCCCGGGGAGCTCGCCGCCTGGTCCGCCGCGCTGCCCCGCCCCCGCGCGATCCTGATGGTCTCCGCGCACTGGGAGGAGGCCCCGCTCGCCCTCGGTGCCACGGAGCAGGTCCCCGTCGTCCACGACTTCTGGGGCTTCCCGGAGCACTACTACCGGGTCCGCTACGACGCTCCCGGCGCCCCCGCGCTCGCCGCCTCCGTACGGGCCCTCCTGCATGCCCCCGGCACCCCCGTCCAGGACGTCCCGGACCGCGGTCTCGACCACGGCGCGTACGTCCCGCTGGTGGAGATGTTCCCGGAGGCCGACATACCGGTCCTGCAGATCTCCCTGCCCACCCTGGACCCGCGCCGCCTGATGGACATCGGCCGCAAGCTCGCGCCCCTGCGTGACGAGGGCGTCCTGATCGTGGGCAGCGGCTTCTTCACCCACAACCTGGCCGCGCTGCGCCACACCGGGCGCGGTGTCCCGTCCTGGTCGGCGGAGTTCGACGCGTGGGGCCGCGAGGCGCTGGCCGCGTCCGACGTCGACGCGCTGCTGGACTTCGAGGCCAAGGCCCCGGCGGGCCGCCTCGCCCACCCCCGTACGGAGCACTTCGCCCCGCTCTTCGTCACCCTCGGCGCCGCTGACGCCTCCGGCGACCTCGCCCGCCGCTCCGACGCGGTCGACGGTTTCTGGATGGGTCTTTCGAAGCGTTCGGTCCAGTTCGGCTAGGAATAGCCCGGTTGTCCAGGCAACCGGAAACGGGCGAAGGCCGTCTTCAGGGGTGGAGTGCAGCCACGGCGCGTGTCGCGGCGTGTGACGGCGGTCTCACGGACGCGGCGCCAGTACGGGTCGGCGAAGGCTTCCGAGCCGACCCCGAACGCGGGCCTGACCTGCACCTCTTCGAGCGCTGACGGTATCCCGCCCGCCCCCTGGGCGATGGGTGGCGGGGCAGGATACTGCAAGATCTCGAAAAAGAGGGACCGGCGGGGGAATTCTGTCCCGATTCCAGTCGTTGTTTCCTTCGGAAGCGGGCACTCGGGAGAGTGTCCAGGGACGCGGAGCCGCGTTCCAGCAGCCGCACCGCGACCTAACTCATTGCAAGGGAGCACGCATGGCAACCCGCGCCGTCGCCCGTCGTCAGTCCAGGGGCAGCGCCCGCGCTGTGGGCGGGGAGATCGCCGACCGCGACCTGGTGGGCATGTACCTGGACGAGATCGCGCGTACCCCGCTGCTCGACGCGGCCAAGGAAGTGGAGCTCTCGCAGATCATCGAGGCGGGCGTGTACGCCCAGCAGATCCTCGACGGCGAGACGGAGCGCGAGGGCGAGGGCGAGACGCCGTCGCGCGAGGAGCTGGAAGCGCTGGCCGCCGAGGGAGAGCGTGCCAAGGAGATCTTCATCCGCTCCAACCTCCGCCTGGTCGTGGCCGTCGCCCGCCGCTACCCGCGCAGCGGACTGCCCCTGCTCGACCTGATCCAGGAGGGCAACGCGGGCCTGGTCCGCGCCGTCGAGAAGTTCGACTACGCCAAGGGCTTCAAGTTCTCCACGTACGCCACGTGGTGGATCCGCCAGGCCATCACCCGCTCCATCGCCGACCAGTCCCGCACCATCCGCCTCCCCGTCCACCTGGTCGAGGAGCTCGGCCGGATCCGCCGGATCCAGCGGGAGTTCAACCGGGAGAACGGCCGGGACCCGGACCACGCGGAGATCGCCGCCGAGCTGGACTCGACGGAGAAGCGCGTGGGCGACGTCCTGGACTGGGCGCGCGACCCGGTCAGCCTGAACATGTCCGTGGACGACGAGGGCGAGACCCAGTTCGGCGACCTCCTCGAGGACACCTCCGCGATCTCCCCGGAGCAGTCCGTCCTGTCGCTCCTGCGCAGCGAGGAGCTGGAGGACCTGCTGGGCAAGCTGGACCAGCGCACGGCGTCGATCATCAAGATGCGGTACGGCATCGACGACGGCCGCGAGCGGACCCTGACCGAGGTCGGCAAGCAGCACGGCCTCACGCGGGAGCGGATCCGCCAGATCGAGAAGCACGCGCTGCTCGAGCTGAAGCGCATGGCCCGCGACACGGGCTTCGACGCAGTGGCCTGACCCGGCCCGCGCGAAGCCCCCTCGAACGAGCCCTCGGCGTCTACCCCCCCAGACGCCGGGGGCTCCCTTTCTGCCCCTGCGGCGGCCGGCCCCTCCCGGCTACGTCGCCGTCGCCGAGGTCAGGCGGGCGGCCAGTGCGCGGGCCGCGGCCGCCAGGACGTCCGGGGCGTGGACCGTGAAGGGGATGCCGACCAGGGCCAGGCGGGCCGCCACCCACTCGGGGGAGTCCGCGCTCGAGAACCGCACCCGGCAGCCCCCGCCCACGGGCTCGGCATCGGCCCGCAGCCAGCCCGGCAACGCCTCCGCCGGGCCCGCGAACGACGCCTCCACCGTGTACGTCTCCCCGCCCCGCAGCCCGCGCCGTACGAACTCCGCCGCCTCCATCGGCAGCTCCCGCGGAGTGAACCGCGCGCCCGTCGCGAACGGCTCCGCCACCCGGTCCACCCGGAACGTCCGCCAGTCCTCCCGGTCCAGGTCGTACGCCACCAGGTACCACCGGCTCCCCGTGCTCACCAGCCGGTACGGCTCCACCAGCCGCCGCGAGTCCGCCCCGTCGCGCGCCCGGTACGCGAAGCGCAGCCGCTCCGGTCCCGCCACCGCCGACGCCATCGTGGTCAGCGTCCGCGGGTCCACGCTGGCCCCGTCCCCGCGGGTCACCGCGATCGTGGCCGACTGCAGCGCTCCCACCCGGTGCCGCAGCCGCCCCGGCAGGACCTGTTCCAGCTTCGCGAGGGCCCGTACGGACGCCTCCTCGACTCCCTCGATCGCATGCCCGGCACCCGCCCGCAGGCCGACCGCGATCGCCACGGCCTCCTCGTCGTCCAGCAGCAGCGGCGGCATCGCGGCCCCCGCCACCAGCCGGTAGCCGCCCTCCGCACCCAGCGTGGCCTCCACCGGGTACCCGAGCTCCCGCAGTCGTTCGATGTCGCGCCGGATCGTCCTCGCGCTCACCCGCAGCCGTTCCGCCAGCTCGCTCCCGGGCCATTCGCGCGGGGTCTGGAGCAGGGAGAGCAGGGTGAGCAGCCGTGCCGGGGTGTCCGTCATGGAATCCAGGTTGCCAGTCAAATAGGACACCAACTGACCTACATCCCGTCTAGGTTTCTCTCCATGAGCACCGAGACGTCCAAGACATCGCCCGAGAGAGAGAACGGGCCCGTACAAGAAGAGCGGAACGGCCCCGTCCAAGACGAAGCGGCCTCCAGCTCGCCCGCCGACCGCCGCCGCTGGCTGGCGCTCGCCATCGTGATGACCGCGGCCTTCATGGACCTGGTCGACGTCACGATCGTCAACATCGCGATACCCCGTATGCGCGAGGACTTCGGCGCCTCCACCAGCGCGATCCAGTGGATCACTGCCGGTTACGCGCTCGCCTTCGCCGCCGGCCTGATCACCGGCGGCCGTCTCGGTGACATCTACGGCCGCAAGCGCCTCTTCCTCCTCGGCATCGCCGGCTTCACCGCCGCCTCGCTGCTCTGCGGCATCGCCGCCAACCCCGACATGCTCGTCGCCTCCCGCATCCTGCAGGGCGGCATGGCGGCCATGATGGTCCCGCAGGTGCTGGCGATCATCCACGTCACCTTCCCGCCGCACGAGCGCGGCAAGGTCTTCGGCATGTTCGGCGCGATCGTCGGCCTCGGCGCCGTCTCCGGCCCGATGCTCGGCGCCCTGCTCACCGAGTGGAACCTCCTCGGTCTCGAATGGCGCCCGATCTTCCTGATCAACCTGCCGGTCGGCATCGCCGGTGTGATCCTGGGCCGCAAGTTCATCACCGAGTCCAAGGCCCCCAAGGCCCTGCGCCTCGACGTGGTCGGTGTCGTGCTGGCCACCCTCGCCCTGGTCATGCTGATCTTTCCCCTCACGCACGGCCGCGAGAACGACTGGCCGGCCTGGGGCTTCGTCTGCATGATCACCTCGCCCTTCGTCTTCGCGGCCTTCATCGCGTACGAGAAGTACAAGATCCGCAAGGACGGCTCCCCGCTGGTGGAGCTCTCCCTCTTCAAGGTCAAGAGCTTCGCGGGCGGCATCGCCGTCCAGCTGACCTTCGGCATCGCGACCGGCATCTTCTTCCTGGTCTGGACGATGTACATGCAGATGGGCCTCGGCTGGAGCGCCCTGAAGGCCGGCGCCACCGGCATCCCGTTCTCCCTCGCCGTCTCGGCCGCCGCGGGCATGTCCGTAGGGAAGCTCGTACCGCGCTTCGGCCGCAAGGTGCTCCAGGCGGGCGCGCTCATCATGGCCGCGGGCATCCTCCTCTACATCTGGGAGGCGCAGCGCTACGGCATGGAGATCGCCTCGTGGCAGATGGCCGCACCGCTCATCCTCATGGGCATCGGCATGGGGCTGATCGTCGCGCCGCTGAACGACACCGTGCTCTCCGAGGTGCCGCGCGAGCACGCCGGTTCCGCCTCGGGCCTGATCAACACCACGGGCCAGATGGGCAACGCGCTGGGCCTCGGCCTCACCTCCGTCGTCTTCTTCGGGCTGATGGACGACGACCGCGTCTTCGGTGCGCCGTACGTCGACGCCTTCCACGGTGCGCTGTGGTGGATCGTGGCCGTGATGCTCGTGATCTTCGCCGTGATGTTCGTGCTGCCGCGCAAGTCGGTCCCGCTGGAGCAGCGCGAGGGCGGCAGGCAGGCCGAGGCCGCGGCCGCTCCGGAGGCCGTCCCCGCCGGGTAGCCCGCGCCGTCCCCTGACGGGCATGTCCGCTTCTGTTGGCGGACATGCCCGTTTGCTTTGGTTTGCTGCGGAACGGGCGTACGGTAGGCGCGTGATCCGCAGAGGTCGTGCTCGTATGATCCTCACCGTCACCCCGAACCCCTCCCTCGACCGGACGTACGAGGTCCCCTCGCTGGACCGCGGCGCCGTGCTGCGTGCCACCGGCGACCGCGTCGACCCCGGAGGCAAGGGGGTCAACGTCTCCCGGGTGGTGGCCGCCGCGGGAATCCTCACGACGGCGGTCCTCCCGCTCGGCGGCGCCTCGGGCACGCTGATCGCCGAACTGCTGGGCGCACAGGGCGTGGACGTCACCGCGGTGACGGTCGCCGGTCAGACCCGGTCGAACATCTCGCTCGTCGAACCCGACGGCACCCTCACCAAGATCAACGCGCCCGGCCCCGAACTCACCGCCGAGGAATCAGGCCTCCTGCTGGAGAGCGTCCGCACCGCGGCCGGAGACCCGGCCTGGATCGCGGCCTGCGGCAGCCTCCCGCGCGGCCTGGCGCCCGAGTGGTACGCCGACCTGGTCGCCCGCGCCCGCGAGGCCGGCGCCAAGGTCGCGCTGGACACCTCGGGCCCGGCGTTGACCGCCGCACTGCAGGCCCGCCCGGACCTGATCAAGCCCAACGCCGCGGAGCTCGCCCGGGCGGTCGGCCGCCCGCTGGCCACCCTGGGCGAGGTCGCCCGGGCAGCCCAGGAGCTCCGCTCCCGGGGTGCGGGCGCGGTGCTCGCCTCGCTCGGCGCGGACGGCCAGCTCCTGGTGAGCGCCGAGGGCACCTTCCACGGCACCGCCCCCGTGGCCGCCGTACGCAGCGACGTCGGAGCGGGCGACGCCTCCCTGGCCGGCTTCCTGATCGCGGGCGGGACCGGCCCCGGGGCCCTCGCCTCGGCCCTGGCCCACGGCGCGGCCGCGGTCCGGCTCCCCGGCAGCGCCATGCCGGTCCCCGCGGACCTGCAGCCCGAGGCGGTCCGCGTCACCGAGAACCCGCCCCCGGACCTCCGCCTGTCCGCCCCCGCCACGCCGTGAGGCGGCGCTCCGGAACCGAGCCGTGAGGCGGCGCCGGAACAGCGTCATCTCACGCGCGCGCGGAGCTCCATCGCCCCGCGGGCGGCCGCCTCGTTCTCGTACACCTCGCACATGTGCCGCCCGTCCGGCGTCGCCGTGTGCTCGACCTCCCACAGGCTGACCTCGCTCCCGTCCAGCAGCACGAACGAGTGCTCGTACAGGCTGAATCCGGCGCCCCGCCCGTCCGCCCTGCACGGCCGGGTGCCGAACGCCTGGGTGATCTGGTGCGCGTACGCCGATCTCAGCAGCAGCGCCGTCCGCTCGCCCGGCCGGTCCGGGTTCTCCGCGCGCCGCAGCACCCTGCGGGCATGGTCGGCGGACTCCTCCACCGCGTACTCCCGGTGCCGGTGCGCCGGCTCCCCGGCCGCGAACAGCGCGCTCAGCACCGCCACGTCGGTGTCCGGTTCCTCCTCGGCGGCGGCGAACGCCGGGTCGAGCTCCGGGTCGAAGGCGGCTTCCGCCGGGGCGTCGCCGAACAGCCGGGCCACGGCAAGGCAGGTCTCCGCCTTGCTCACGAAGACCTCGTGCCGGATCGTCCGGTCGCCCTCCAGCCGGTACACCAGCTCCCACAGGGACGCCGAACCGCCGTCGGACAGCAGGTACGTGTGCCGGTGGGTCTCCCGCCAGCGCCCCGCCGCCGGGCTGTGGTGGGTGGTGTAGAGGGAAGAGCTGTGGGCGAGCGCCGTGCCGAGGCGCTCGACCAACCGGTCCGGCAGGTCGAAGGAGTTGAGGGCGCGGCCCAGGAGTCGCTCGAGGTGCGCCTCGGTTGTCTCGTACGGATCGCTCAAGGTGGGTCTCCAGGCCGTCGCAGCTTGTGACTTCGCGGAAGCTCAACGTAGCCCCTGGCTCTGACATCCCGTCCGGGGTTCGGTAAAACGTCCGGGAAGCATCACGGGTTCCCCCACCCCTTCAGGTCAACTTGGGCATGGATGCGCATGGTTCGCCCGGGTCTGTGGCGGAGCGGGGGAACATGGGCCGTATGGCAACGAAAACAGTGGGCCTTCCCCGTCAGCAGGAGCGGCCCCACAGTCGACACGAGGACGAACCGGCCGCCACCCCACGGGCGTTGGCCTGGCTGCTGGTGCTGACCGGGGCCGCCGGGGTGCTGGCCTCCTGGGTGATCACCCTCGACAAGTTCCTGCTGCTGGAGGACCCGGACTTCAAGCCCGCCTGCAGCCTCAACCCCGTGGTCTCCTGCGGCAGCGTCATGAAGAGCGACCAGGCGGCGGCCTTCGGTTTCCCCAACCCCCTGCTGGGACTGGTCGCCTACGGGGCCGTCGTGTGCGTCGGCGCGGGCCTGCTGGCCGGCGCCCGCTACCGCGGCTGGTTCTGGCTGGGACTGAACGCCGGCACCGTCTTCGGAGTCGGCTTCTGCAGCTGGCTGATGGTGCAGTCCCTGTACGAGATCAACGCGCTCTGCCTGTGGTGCTGTCTGACCTGGGTGGCCACCCTGCTGATGTTCTGGGCGGTCACCGCGTACAACGTCCGCACCCGTGCACTGCCCGCGCCGGGCCCGGTGCGGACCCTCCTCACCGAGTTCGGCTGGGCCCCGCCCGCCCTGCACATCGGCGTGATCGGGATGCTGATCCTCACCAGGTGGTGGGAGTTCTGGACCGGGTGACGGCCCGGCACGCGCAAGGGCCCCGGCAGCTGGAGGCTGCCGGGGCCCTCGTTACATCGCTCCACGGGCGGGGTGGGCCCGGACTGCAAAAGTCAGGGGAGCGGAGATCAGCTGCCGAGCGAGCCGTTGCCCGAGAGGATCGGGATGTTGTCCAGGATGTGCGAGAGGGCCTCGTCGCCCTTGGCCTGGGTGGAGTTCTCGGTGCACTGCTGGTTCTGCGGGTTGGACAGGACGTTGATGTCCTGGACGTTCGCCGTGACGGCGCCGGCCAGACCCTGCGCGTTCAGCTTTACCGGCAGAGCGATGCAGGGCTTGTTGAGCGTGCCCTGCACCACGCTGAGCTGCGGGCTCAGGTCGCCTTCGGTCTTCTGGTTGCCGTAGATCTGCGAAGCACCATTGCCGTTGATGGTGGTGATCCCGTTGTCGTTGCCGATGGCCATGGCCGGGGCCGCAACAGCAGCGCCCGCGCCGACGGCGGCGGCGGTGACCGCGGCAGCAGTCATGATCTTCTTGAGCATCATTGGTCCTTTTGTCGCACGAGTGCCCGCTAGTGGAGCGCCCTGGTCAACTGCCCTGCCAGGGGCTTGGTTCCGCTGCTTCACTCGAACGGCCCGCTCGGCCCGAAGTTTTCCCCGCGCCGGGTGATCCTCCTGCGGACGCGTGCGCGAAGCCCGTACGAAGCCCCCAGAGTCGACCGGGCCCCTTCAAGATCCGGTTGCGCTCCGTGCAGGGTGTTCGCACGGTGGGTAAGGAAGTGGATCGCTCGGGTCCGCTTCTGTGCGACCACCGAAGGAACCCCTATGCACCGCACGAAGCCGTTCCGTAACCGCGCACTCGTACCGACGGCCCTCGCCCTCGCCATACTCTCGGGCGCGGTCGCCCCCGCGGGCGCCGCGGACGGCGACACGGCAGCCGCCGCCAGGAAACGAGTGGCGGCCGCCCAGCAGCAGATCGACCGCCGCGTGGCGGCGGCCGGCCCGATCGACGACCTCCTCGCCGGGATCACCACCACCCTCGACGGACTCCTCAAGTCCCTCCAGACCCTCCTGCCCGGGGTGACGCTCCCGCCGATCAAGCTGCCGACGCTGCCGAGCCTGCCGGCGATCCCGGCGCTGCCCATCCCCTCCATCCCCTCCATCCCTGAGATTCCCGAGATCCCTGAACTCCCCGAGATCCCCGAGATTCCGGAGATCCCCGAGATCCCCGAGATCCCTGAACTCCCCGTCTCCAAGCCGGCGGCACCCGTCTCGAAGCCCGCGGCACCCGTGTCCAAGCCGGCGCTCCCCGTGCCCGCCGTCCCGGCGAGGCCGGCACCGGCCAACCCGGTCCTGACGCCGGTGGAGATCGTGCCGGAGGGCCCTGGCCTCCCGTAGCGGGGAGGCGGATGACACAGGACGGCCGGAAAACCGCGCATGATTACGACTAATGAGCTGAACAGGTCTGATTGCGCGCGAGGCCGTGTCGTCTGGGAGGCTGGACCGTTTCGCTTGGTGTGAGCCCCGCTTCGGGGCAGAACATCGAACAGAAGGTGCACTTCCCATGAACTCTGCCAAGAAGGCCGCCCTGGTCCTGGCCTCCGCCGGTCTCGCTGCGGCCGGTGCCGCCGGCTCCGCAATGGCCGACGCGTCGGCCGAGGGTGCGGCCGTGGGCTCCCCCGGTGTCCTCTCGGGCAACCTGGCCCAGGTCCCGGTTCACGTTCCGATCAACGTCTGCGGCAACACCGTGAACATCATCGCGGCGCTGAACCCGACGTTCGGCAACGTCTGCGTCAACGCCTGACGTCAGTCGGCACACCCGACTGTGGGCGCCACCGGCCTCGCCGGTGGCGCCCACAGTGGTTTCTTGCCGGGACGGGTGACTCGACCGGCTCAGTGCGCCCCGCCGTTGAGCTGTACGCCGCCGAGGAGCGGAGACGCCTTGGTGACCCCGTTCGCCACGCCGAGCACCTCGCCCGGCGCATTGTTGCGGATCTTGTTGACGCCCTGCGCGGTGTCCACGACCTTGTTGACGGTCTCGCCCTGCTCGGCCAACCCGTTGCCCAGGGTCTGCGGGAGCGACTCGGTGACCGGGGCGAGGGAGTTGACGGCCTCGGTGGCCCCGCCCGTCAGGCTCGTGGGGGGCATCGCGGCCGGGGTTCCGGCGGCGAAGGCGGGAGCAGCGGCGCCGAGCGCGGCAACGGAGCCGGCGATGACCGCGGCGACCTTCGTGAGCTTCATTATCGAAATCCTCTTCTTTCGTGGACAGAGGCGTCAGTGGCGACCGTCGCGCCGCTTTCGCCCTGGGTAACGATTCCCCGCCGCTCCGGAAACGCGTACGGCAACGGCCGGAGAACCCGTCAGGGGATTCTCCGGCCGATATTTCTTCTGATTACCGGTATTGCCGGTCAGGCGATACGGGACCTCCGGTACAGAATGGCGCCGCCCAGGATCAGCGCCGAGGCGAGGGCCGCCGCGGCGGCCGGCTGACCCGCGCCGGTCTCGGCGAGCGACGGCGCCGACACGTGGGCCGGGGCGGGCGCGGGGACGGGCGCGGCCGGGACCGGGACCGGGGCCGCGGGTACGGGTGCCGGCGTCAGGTGGACGGGGGTGTCGCCGGCGGGGGTGGCCGGTGGCTGGTCGGCGGGACGGACGGCCTCGGGAGCGGGTGCCGGGGCCGGGTGCTCCACGAACTGGCTGCCGTGCGGCGGGGCGGGGGCGGGCGCCTCCTCGGCGACGGGAGCGGGGGCCGGAAGCGGCCGGGGCGCCTCCGCGACCGGAGCCGGCGCGGGCAGCGTCACGGGCGTCTCCGCGACCGGGGCCGGGAGGGTCACCGGGGCGGGGACCGGAGCCGGCGCGGGCTGCGGCGGCGCGGGCGTGTGCGCCGCGGGAGCCTCGGGGACCGGGGCGGGCTTCGGAGCCGGGTGCTCCGCCTCCGGCTTCGGCTGCGGCTTCGGGTGGGGCCGCGGCTGCGGCCGCTCGGGCGCCGGGGGAGCGTGGTGGGCCGCCGGTGCGGGGGCCGGGAGGGCGTGCGGGTGGTCGTCGCACTCCTCCTGGTCCGGGCCGCCGTGGCCGCGCGGTCCGCCGCGGTCGCGGTCGCCCTCGTCACCCGAGCCGCCGTAGCCGCCCTCGTCGTGCGACTCCTCGGACCGGGGTGCCGCGTGCCGCGGCGCCTGCCGACGGGACTCCTCGTGACGGGGCTCCTCGCGGCGCTGCTCCGGCAGCGCGTGCCGGCCGCCCTGGTGCTCCTCGAGGTAGCGCTCGAAGGCCTCGGCGTGCTCGGGGCTGAGGTAGCGCCCGTACTCGTGGTCGGCGTGGTGGGTGTCCGAACCGGTCGTGGTGGCGCAGGTGTTCCCCATCGAGGGGTTGAGCGCCGCTCCGCCGTCCACACTGTTGCCGCACACGTTCGGCGAGAGGGTGATCGGTACCGAGACGCTGTTGCCGGACAGCACGCCCGGCGAATGCGAGGCCTCGGCCATCGCCCCCGGGTGCGCGTAGGCCGCGCCGGTCGCGATCGACAGCAGGCTCGAGGCGGCCGCCGCCGTGAGCATCCCCTTGCCCAGTACCTGTCGGCTCAGTACCTGTCGCATGGGTCCTTCCCTGTCTACCGGCGCTTCCGCCGGTGCTGAATCGAAGGTGGCCTCGGAGTGCACCGCCGTGCACTCCGAGGCCACCCCGAGGAGGTTTGCCCTTGCGGGCAGGCGCTTCGTCAGGCGTTGATGCAGTGGTTGCCGAACGCGGGGTTCAGCAGCGCGATGACGTTTACGGTGTTGCCGCAGAGGTTGACCGGGACGTGGACCGGCACCTGGACGAGGTTGCCGGACAGAACGCCGGGGGAGCCGATGGCCTTGCCGTCAGCGACCGCGTCGGCCATGGCGGGCGAGGCGGCACCAGCGGCCATCAGAACGCCGGCGGCCAGCACCACTGCCTTCTTGTACGTCATTTGATTTCTATCCTTCCCGCAGAGGCGTGTCCACTGCAGAAATATCAACGAGTCGGTCGGGGAAAAGAAACCGCAGATTTGGCGGGCGGCTCCGCAATTCATCCCAACGCGCGCCGGTCGGAATTCGCGGCGAATTTGTGCGCTATTTGCGGTGCCGGCAAGCGGTGAGGCCGCCGCGACCCGGACGGGGTGCGGCGGCCTCACTGGCGCGCGGGGTGCGATCAGCTGTGGGCGGAGAGGTTGCCCGACAGGATCGGGATGTTGTCCAGGATGTGCGAGAGGGCCTCGTCGCCCTTGGCCTGGGTGGAGTTCTCGGTGCACTGCTGGTTCTGCGGGTTCGACAGGACGTTGACGTCCTGGATGCTGATCGGGACGGCGCCGAGCAGGCCCTGGACATTGGCCTTCGCCGGGAGGGCGATGCAGGGCTTGTTGAAGGAGCCCTGGATGAGCGCCATCTGCGGGCTCATGTTCCCGTACGTGGCCTGGTTGCCGTAGATCTGCGAGGCGCCGTTGCCGTTCACGGTGTTGACGCCGTTGTCGTTGCCGATGGCCATCGCCTGCGGGGCCATGGCGGCACCGATGCCCACGACCGAGGCTGCAGCAGCCGCAGTGGCCATCATCTTCTTGATCATTGTCATCCCTTTTTTGCAGGATTGCCCGGTAGTGGAGCACCCAGACCAACGGCCGGGCCCCGTGTCGGGTTGCGTGGATTCACCCGGATGCCGCCGTTTGCGGCGGCGCTGTTGACGATCCCGCTGACGGTCAGGTGTTGACGCAGTGGTTGCCGAACGCGGGGTTCAGCAGCGCGATGACGTTCACGGTGTTGCCGCAGAGGTTCACGGGGACGTTGACCGGGACCTGGACCAGGTTGCCGCTCAGCACGCCGGGGGACCCCGCCGCGACGCCCTCCGCCGAGCTGTCCGCGGAGGCGAGGCCAGCGCCGCCCGCCAGGACCGCAGCGCTCGCGACCGCCATCGTGGCGCCGCGCATCAGCCTCTTCTTCATCTCCGTTTTTCCTTTCGGTTCGAACAGTGGTCCAACCGGATAACGACCCGCCGACTGCGAGGGTGCGTGTTATCGCCCAAAAGGCCGTACGGGCGAGTCCGGCGTGATTTCCCGCCCGACTTCTGACAAAGTTCACTCCTGTTTTGTCCCCTTGATCGAAAATGGAGACAGGGTCATGGGTTCGTCCCGCAGAATCCTCGGCACGTTCGGTCTGCTGTCCTGCCTCGCACTTTCGGCGAACGCCCCCGCCGCGGCCTCGGCTGCCGCCGCCCCGCCGGGCCCCGCGGCACCCGCCGTGAGGGAGATGCCCAAGGTTCCGTTCACCCAGCGTTACCAGGCCGTCCAGCGCGGCGGGCTGGTCCGGGCCTCCAACTCCTCCATCGCCTGCCGCTGGGGGGAGGCGCCGGACGCCGAGCCGTGCGCCGAGGTCAAGCACGGAGCGGCCGGGGTCAACGGCGATTTCGACATGTTCTACAGCGAGGTCGACAAGGATCCGGACACCTACAACTCCACCCGGGCCGAACTCAAGGTCCCGCAGGACGCGAAGGTCTCGTACGCCCGCCTGTACTGGGGCGGGAACCTGCGGGTGGGTGAGCAGAAGCCGCCGCAGGACAACGGCCGGGTGCTGGTCGCGGAGCCGGGCGGGGCGTACAAGGAGGTCCTCGCCGACACCGTGATCGGCCACAGCACGGACGCGGGCAGCGATGCCTACCAGGCCTCGGCCGACGTCACCCCGCTGGTCCGCAAGGGTGGCGCCGGGATGTGGACGGTCGCCCAGCTGAACATCGCGATGGGCAACTCCGAGGTGGGTGCCTGGGGCGGCTGGACGCTGGTCGTGGCCTACGAGCACCCGCAGGAGCCGGTACGCCGGATCTCGCTGTGGGACGGCTTCGAGTCGCTCGCCGCGGGTGCGGGCGAGGCGGCCGGCGAGACGGTCGAGATCGCCGGCCTGGACGTGGCCGCCGGGTCCGCGGGGCGGGCCGGGGTCGTCGCGTACGACGGGGACCGCGGGACCCTCGGGGACTCACTCACGGTGACCGCCGACAGTGGCCGCCGGGTCAACGTCAGCGATGCAGAAAATCCTTTTAATGATGTTATGAATTCCACGATCACGGAATTCGGCCGCCACTCTTTCGTGCGACAGCCCGAACATATGAATAATCTCGGATATGACGCGGACGTGTTCGATCTGAGTCCCGCCCTGTCCGGTGGTGCCCGCAGCCTGAGCTTCAGGTTCACGGGCGAAAGCCAGGGTCAATTCCTCGGCGTGCTCTTCGTTCAGACAGACGCGCGCCGCTGAACGTAGGAGACCGCTCCGCGTGCCGAAACAGCCTCCCCCTGCGCAGTCCTCACCTGCGCAGGTCCCGAATCCCCGCCCCCTTTCCGTCCTGCATCTCGTCCAGCCCGTCGACGGCGGTGTCGCCCGTGTCGTCGTCGACCTCGTCCGCGCCCAGACGGCCGCCGGCCTGCGGACGGCCGTCGGCTGCCCGCGCGGCGGACAGCTCGCCGACGCCGCCCGCGCCGCCGGGGCCGAGGTGCTCACCTGGCGCGCCGGGCGGGCTCCCGGGCCTGACCTGCCCGCCGAAGTGCTCGGCGCCCGGCGGGTGATCGGCCGGATCCGGCCCGACGTCCTGCACGCCCACAGCGCCAAGGCGGGCCTCGCCGGGCGGCTCGCCGTGCGCGGGGCCGTGCCCACCGTCTTCCAGCCGCACGCCTGGTCCTTCGACGCCGTCGGCGGGGCCACCGCCGCGCTCGCCCTGCGCTGGGAGCGGTTCGGGGCCCGTTGGGCCGACCGGGTGCTCTGCGTCAGCGAGGCCGAACGCCGGGCCGGTGAGGCCGAGGGGATCGCCGCCCACTGGTCGGTGATCCGCAACGGCGTGGACCTCGACCACTTCCGCCCCGGCGGCCCCGACCGGGCCGCCGACCGGGCCCGGGCGCGTACCGAACTCCCGTTGCCCACCGCCTTCCTGGGGGACGGGCCGCTCGCCGTCTGCGTGGGCCGGCTCTGCCAGCAGAAGGGCCAGGACATCCTGCTCCGGGCCTGGCGGGAGGTGCTCGGCAACCTCCCCGAAGCCCGTCTCGCGCTCGTCGGCGACGGCCCCGACACCGAGCGGCTGCGCCGCACGGCCCCGCCCGGAGTGCTCTTCGCGGGGGCCGCCTCCGACATCCGACCGTGGCTTCGGGCCGCCGATCTCGTTGTACTGCCGTCGCGGTGGGAGGGCATGGCGCTCGCCCCGCTCGAAGCCATGGCCTGCGGCCGACCGGTCCTGGTCTCCGACGTCAGCGGTGCCCGGGAGAGCCTGCCGCCCGGCCAGGGACGGCTCTGCCTGGTACCGCCGGAGGATCCGACGGCGCTGGCCAAGGCCCTGGGACGGCTGCTCGCAGAACCGCGGCTGCTCGCCGAACTCGGGGAGCGGGCCGGGCAGCACGCCCGGACCGACTTCGACGTGCGGCGGACCACGGACGCGGTCACCGGTCTGTACCACGAACTGCTGGGCAGGCCCCGGCCCTTGAACCAGGAGCGCATCAGCCGATGACGATGGACAGCGCACCCGCCCGGCACACCGGGCAGGGCGGCACGGGGCCCGCCGGCGGCACCGCCGGCACCGCAGCCGTCCGACGGTCCGTGACCGCCATCCACCCCCCACGCCGGCCCACGGCCGACCCGGCCCGGCCCCTGGCGCGGCCGCACCGGATCCGGCGCCGCGACGGGGTCCTCCCGCTGCTGGCCGCCGATGCGCTGGCCGCCGTACTCACCACGACGGCCCTGGCCCGGCCCGGGGCGGCGCTGCCTGCCGAGGCGGCCGCCCCGATCGCCGTGCTGGCCGCCGCACTGCACGCGCAGGCCGGGCTGTACCGGCCGCGGCTCGCGCCCTCCGCCCTGCTCGAACTGCCCGCGCTGGCCGGGCGGGCCGCCGTGCTGTGGTGCGGGGCCGCCGCGGTCGTGGCCGCCGCGGCACCGGGCCAGGCACTGGGCTGGTCCGCCCTGCTGAGCGCCGTCTGCCTGCAGATCCTCCTGACGTTCACGGGCCGCGGGTTCGTCAACCAGCTCCGCCGCCGCTCCGCCCGCCTCCGCCCCGCCTCCGCCCTCGTCGTCGGACCCGGCGCCGGGGCGAGTGCGGTCGCCGCGGCCCTGCACGGGCGCCCCGAGTACGGGCTGCGGCCCGTCGGGCTCGCCGACACCGGCGCCGCCGAGGAGGACGGCGGCAGTGTGCCGGTGCTCGCCACCCACGAGGACATCCGGCGCGCGGTCATCCAGAACTCGGTCCGGCACGCGGTGTTCACCCGCCCGCCGGAGGCCGACGAGCGCACCGCCTCCCTCGTCCGGCTCTTCCACGACCACGGCTGCCGGCTCTGGCTCGCCGACCCGGCCGGCACCGCCAAGGTGACCGGCATGCGGGTGGCGCAGCCCGCCGACCAGCTGTGGGGGTACGCCGTACAGCCGCTGCTGCCCCGCCCGTCCCGGCCGGTGGAGCGCTGGGTGAAGCGGGCCGTCGACGGGCTGCTGGCCGCGATCGCGCTGATCGCGGCCGCGCCGGTGATGGGCCTGTGCGCGCTCGCCGTACGGGTCTCCGACGGGCCCGGGGTGATCTTCCGGCAGGAGCGGGTCGGCCTGTACGGGCGCCCCTTCACGCTGCTGAAGTTCCGTACCCTGCGCGCCGACGAGCACGAGTCCGCCACTCGGTGGACGGTCGCGGGCGACCACCGGATGAGCCCCATCGGCTCCTTCCTGCGCAAGTCCTCGCTCGACGAGCTGCCGCAGCTGTGGAACGTCGTACGGGGTGACATGAGCCTGGTCGGACCGCGGCCGGAACGGCCCTTCTTCGTCGCGAAGTTCGCCGCCGTGCACCCCGGCTACGAGGCCCGGCACCGGATGCCCGTCGGCATCACGGGGCTCGCCCAGATCAACGGCCTGCGCGGGGACACCTCCATCGAGGACCGGGCCCGCTTCGACAACCACTACATCGACACCTGGTCGCTGTGGCAGGACCTGTGGATCCTCGCCCGCACCGCGGCCTCCTTCTTCCGCTTCCGGCTGGGGGGCAGCTGATGAGCCTCGCCCTGTCCCCGGTCGGGTACCGGTCCGACGCGGCGGGGCTGCTGCGGCGGCACTGGCCGCTGCTGCCGCTCGCCGCGACCGTCCTGCTGCTCCTCGCCCCGATCGCGGCGGGCGACGCGAGCACCTCCGGCAAGGTCGGCCCGGCCGATGCCGCCTCGCTGCTGCTGGTGTTCGTGTGCGCGGTGCAGGCGCTGCGCGGGCGGGTGCGCGAGCTGAGCCCGCTGGGCGTGCTGGTGCTGGGCGTGCCCGCCGTGGGACTGGCCGTCGCGACCGCGACCGCCGGGGACCCGTACGTGGCGCTGCCCGGCTTCGTGCGCTACCTCCAGGTGTTCGTGCTGGTCCCGGCGGCGATCGTGCTGCTGGTGCGCGACGCCGGGGAGTTCCGGCTGGCCGCCGGGTGCTTCGTGGTGCTGGCGCTGGTGCAGGGCGCGGTGGGGGTCGTGCAGTACGCGACCCACACCGGGGCCTCGTACCAGGGCGAGAACGTGCGGGCCGTCGGCACCTTCGGCCCCGGCGACGTCATGGGCATGGCCACGGTGGTGGCGTACGGGCTGGTCGTGGCGACCGCCGCGGCGCTGGCTCCGGGACTGCCGCGCCGGGTACGGCAGATGGCGGGCGGCGCGGCCCTGGTACTGGTGGTGCCGCTGGTGCTGTCGTTCAGCCGGGGCGCCTGGATCGCCACCGCCGGCGCGGCGGTGCTGGTGATGCTGCTGGCCGGGATCCGGCGGGCCCTGAAGGTGCTCCTCGCGCTGGCCGCGGCCGGTGTGGTCCTGGTGGGCGGGCTCGGGGTCGGCTCCGAGATGGTCGTGGAGCGGCTGACCTCGATCACGCAGGTCTCCAGCGCCCCCGACCAGTCGGTGACCGACCGCTACACGATGTGGGCCGCCGCCGAGTCGATGTGGCGCGAGCGGCCGGCCGTCGGGGTGGGCCTCAAGGGCTTCCCGGCCAACCGGGACGGGCACTCCTCGCTGGGGCTGTCCTCCGGCAGTGACACCGCCGGCGCGGGGCAGGCGTACATCCGTCAGCCGCTGCTCTCCCCGCACAACATGTACCTGCTGGTGCTGAGCGAGCAGGGCCTGGTCGGGCTGACCGCGCTGGCGGGGGGCTGGGCGGCGCTGCTGGTCGCGGGACTGCGGCGGTGCGCCACGGGCGGTTCCGGGCTCCAGGACTGCGGGCTGATCGCGATCGGGCTGTTCGTCTGGCAGCTCACCGACTTCCTGTACGCGGACATCGGCGGGCCGTCCACGGTCCTGACCGGGGTGATCATCGGCCTGGCGGCCTGGTGGGCCCTGCCGTCGCCCTCCGGGGACGACGCGGTTCCCGGCGGCCCCGGCCGGCCGGGCGCACGCACGGCCTTCGGCGCGGGCCGAGGTCCGGGCGAGGCCGCTGCCGCGGGAGGGCGCACCGGCTTCGCGGCCGCACTGCGCACCGTTCCGGGTGCGGACGGCCGGTGACCGATACGACGCCCTGGCGGCCCGCTTCCGGCCCCCCGGCCGGGGCGGGCCCCGCCCGCGTCCCGGGCACGCCGGCCCCGGCGTCCCCCGCAGCCCCGCACGGCTCCGCCGGACCCCGGCCCCCGGCCGGCTACCCGGACGGGGCCGGGGCCTGCGCAGAGCGCGGTGTCCGGGTGGCGGCCCGGGCCGCCCGCCGCGAGCCGCCCGACGGCCCGGGGCCCGGAAAGGACGACCCGGCTGCCGCACCCCGGGGGGCCGTCCTCCCGGGCGGCAGCACGGCGCCGGCTCCGCTGGGGCGGTTCCTGGCCAAGGCCGCAGCCGTCACGGCGGGACTGACCGCCGCCGGGGCGGTGTTCGGGCTGGTCCGGGACCAGACCATCGCGCACCTCTTCGGGGCCGGGCACGACAGCGACGCCTTCCTGATCGCCTGGACCGTGCCCGAGATGGCCTCGACCCTGCTGATCGAGGACGCCATGGCGCTGCTGATGGTGCCCGCGTTCAGCCATGCCCTGGCCCGGCGGGCGGCCAGCCGGGCCGGGCTCACCCGCAAGGAGGCCCGCGCGCAGGACCCCGTACGGCTGCTCGTGGGGGCGACCCTGCCGCGGCTGGCGGTGTTCCTGGCCGCCGTCGCCTCCGTGCTCGTCGTCGCCGCGCCGCTCGTCGTCGCCGTGCTCGCGCCCGGACTGCCGGACCCGGACCTGGCCGTGGAGTGCACCCGGATGACCGCGCTGACCGTGCTGTCGTTCGGCATCGCGGGGTACTTCAGCGCCGCGCTCAGGGCGCACCGTTCGTTCGTGCCACCGGCCGCGATCTACGTCTCGTACAACGTCGGGATCATCGGGACGATGGTCGCCCTGCACGCGGCGTGGGGGGTGCGGGCGGCCGCGGCCGGGGTCGCCGTCGGCGGGCTGCTGATGGTGCTGGCCCAACTGCCCGCGTTCATCCGGAACGTGGGCTTCGGTCCGTCCCGCGCCAAGGGCGCGCCGCGCAGCCAGCGCGACCGGGACCGGCCCACTCTGATGGCGTTCGGCCTGATCGCCCCGGTGATCTTCTTCGCGGTGTTCCGGCAGTCGCAGGTCCTGGTCGAGCGGTTCCTGGCCGCCTCGCTGCCGCCCGGGGCCATCTCGCACCTGAACTACGCGCAGAAGGTCGCGCAGATGCCGATGGTGCTGTCGCTGATGATCTGCACCGTCACCTTCCCCGTCGTCGCCCAGGCCATGGCCGGCGGCGAGCGCGAGAAGGCCCGGCGGCGCGTCGAACAGGACCTGGCACTGGCCTCCCTCGCCGTCCTCATGGGCAGCGCCCTCGTCATCGCGTACGCGCCCCAGATCATCCAGGTCCTCTTCGAACGCGGCGCCTTCACCCACCACGACACCCTGGCCACCGCCTCCGTCATGCGGGTCTACGCCCTCGGACTCCTCGGCCACTGCCTCGTCGGGGCGCTGTCCCGGCCCTTCTTCTCGACCGCCCGGCCCACCTGGTTCCCGGCGCTCGCGATGGGCGCCGGACTCCTCGTCAACATCGTGGCCGGGGCCTTCGCCGTCCGCTGGTGGGGCACCTACGGCATCGCCGCAGCCAACGCCGCCGGCATCTCCACCGCCGCCGCCCTGCTGCTCACCGGGCTCGGCTCGCGGATCGTCGCCATCCAGGTCCGCCGGGTCGCGCTCAGCATCGGCCGGCTCTCCGTCGCCGCCGTCGGCGCCTGCGGCACCGGCTGGATCGCCGGGCCGATGATCCCCGACCCGCTGCTCAGCGCCGCACTCGGCTGCCTGCTCGTCCCCGCCATGTTCGGCGCCTGCGGCATGGCCATACGGGCGCTCGAGATCACCGCCCTGCCCGCCCAGATCACCCAGATGACCCAGAGGTTCCGCAATGCCCGCTGACACCCGCACGGCGCCGGCCGCCGCGACGGTCCCCGCCCGCCGGACCGCCTCGCCGTGGGTCCTGATGTACCACTCGGTCGCCGAGTTCACCGATCCCGCCGAGGACCCGTACGGCATCACCGTCACCCCGGGCACGCTGGAGGCCCAGCTGCTGTGGCTGCGCTCCCGGGGGCTGCGCGGGGTGTCCGTCGGCGAGCTCCTCCGGGCCCACGCGGCCGGGCGCGGCGCCGGGCTCGTCGGGCTGACCTTCGACGACGGCTACACCGACTACCTGACCCGGGCGCTGCCGCTGCTGCGCCGCCACGACTGCACCTCCACGCTGTTCGTCCTGCCCGGGCGGCTCGGGGTGGACAACGTGTGGGACCCGCTGGGCCCGCGCAAGTCCCTGCTGACCGCCGAGGGCATCCGCGAAGTCGCCGCCGCCGGGCAGGAGATCGGCTCGCACGGGCTGCTCCACCAGGACCTCACCGCGACCGCCGACGACATCCTCCAGCAGGAGCTGCGGGGCAGCCGGGAGCTGATCCGGGAGCTGACCGGGACCCTGCCGGAGGGGTTCTGCTACCCGTACGGGCACCTCGACGAGCGGGTCGTCACGGCGACGCGGGCCGCCGGGTACGGGTACGCGTGCGCCATCGACCCCGGCCGGCTGGCCGGCCCGCACGCCCTGCCGCGCACCCACGTCAGCCAGGCGGACGGGGCCGGGCGGCTGCGGATCAAGCAGCTGCGGCACCGGGTGCGGGAGCTGCGGCGGGCGGTGCACCGGTGAAGTCCGTACGGGCGCTGCACATCATCACGGGGCTCGGGGTCGGCGGCGCCGAGCAGCAACTGCGGCTGCTGCTGCGGCACATGCCGATGCGCTGCGACGTGCTGACGCTGACCAACCCCGGGCCGGTGGCCGAGGGGCTGCGGGCCGACGGGGTCCGGGTGGTGCACCTGGGCATGCGGGGCAACCGGGACCTGGGGGCGCTGCCGAGGCTGGTGCGGTTCATCCGGCGCGAGCAGTACGACCTGGTGCACACGCACCTGTACCGGGCCTGTGTGTACGGGCGGCTCGCGGCCCGGCTCGCGGGGGTCGGGGCGACCGTGGCCACCGAGCACTCCCTCGGCGAGGGCGAGATCGAGGGCCGGCGGCTGACGGCCGGGGTGCGGGCGCTGTACCTGGCCAGTGAGCGGCTGGGCGCGGCGACCGTGGCGGTGTCGGACACCGTGGCGGCGCGGCTGGAGGGCTGGGGGGTGCCGGCCGCGCGGGTGCATGTCGTACCGAACGGGATCGAGGCCGTCCGCTTCCGCTTCGACGAGGGCGTGCGCAGGGCCACGCGGGCCCGCAGCGGGCTGCCCGAACGGGCGTTCGTGGTCGGCGGGGTCGGGCGCCTGGTGCCGGGCAAGCGGTTCGACTCGCTGGTCCGGGCGGTGGCGGCGCTGCCGGGCGCGCATCTGCTGCTGGCCGGGGACGGGCCGGAACGGGCCGCGCTGCGGCGGCTGGCGGCGGAGCTGGGCGCGCAGAGCCGGATCCACCTGCTGGGGGAGCGGGACCCGCTGGGCGACAGCGCGGACGGGCGGACGCAAGGGATTCCGGCGCTGCTGGCCGCGATGGACGTCTTCGTGTCCCCGTCGCGGGAGGAGGCCTTCGGCCTCGCCGTCGTGGAGGCCCTGGCCGCGGGGCTGCCTGTCCTGCACGTCACCTGTCCGGCGATCGACGACCTGCCGGCGGCGCAGGCGCCGGGGGCGCGGCGGATCGGGACCGGGACGGAGGAGCTGGTCGCCGCTCTGCGCGGGCACATGGAGGCGGGCGCGCGGCGGCTGCCGCCGCCACCGGTGGTCCGCCGCTACGACATCGCCCGCAGCGCGGACCAGCTCCTCGCGGTCTACGCCCTGGCCCTGTCCGCCCGTGGCGTGGCCGTCCCGGCCCCCGCGCCGCAGGCGGGGACAGGGCCGAGTCCGGCCCCGGGCCCGGACACCACGGGCGCTGCCCCGGGCCCCGCGCCGCAGGCGGCGGGGCTGGAAATGCCCCAGGCGGGCGATTCGGCTCGGTCGGGGGCCGGGTGATCCGGCCCCCGCAGGGGTCCCCGTGCGGGATCCGTACCAACCCCCTCCACCAGGAAAGAGGCACGTAGATGGCTGACACCGCCGATCAGAAGAAGACCGACCGCCGTCGTCGCAGGGTACGGCTGCTGCCGCCGCCCGCGTGGTGGCCGTTGCCCGTCGCCGCCGCGCTGGGGCTGGCCGCGGGCGGGGCGTACGGGGTGCTCAAGGCACCCGAGTACGCCGCCACCAGCTACGTGGTCGCCGTCCCGGACGACACCACCGAGCCGGCCACCGCCCTCGGCTTCGCCCAGGCGTACGCGCGCATCGCCACCAGCAGTTCGACCCTCGCGTACGCCCAGCCCCGCGCGGGCATCGGCGCCCGGCAGCTCCGTACGCAGGTGCGCGCCGAGACCTCCCCCGAGTCCCCGATGATCGCGATCACGGGGACGTCGAAGAGCCCGACCGAGGCCGCCGACATCGCCAACGCCGTGGCCGACGCGCTCTCGCTGAGCAGCAATCAGGCCGCCAAGAACACCGGAGTCCAGCTGCTGCTGTTCAACCAGGCCGTCGCGCCGAGCGACCCCGCCTCGCCGTCCGCCACCGTCAGCGGGGCCGTCGGGCTGTGCGCCGGCGGGCTGCTGGGCGGGCTGTGGCTGCTGGCCCGGCCCGGCCGCACCCGGCGGCCCGAGGGCCGGCCCGAGGAGCAGCTGGTCGTCGAGGAGTACGCCTCCCTGCCCGCCCAGGGCGACCACAACGAGACCAAGGAGAAGGAGTCCGTGCGATGACTTCGGGCTCCGCCGGGGCCCTGTCGGTGACGCTGTGCCGCGACCCCCGGCAGTTCGCCGCGCTGGAAGAGCCGTGGAACCGGCTCTTCCGGGCTTGTCCCACCGCCACCCCCTTCCAGAGCCACGCCTGGCTGCACTCCTGGTGGCTCTCGTACGGCCGGGACGGGCGGCTCCGGATCGTGCTGGTGCGGCGCGGCGGGGAACTCGTCGGCGCGTGCGCGCTGATGCTCGTCCACCGGCCGCTGCCGCTCCTGGTGCCGCTCGGCGGCGGCATCACCGACTACTCCGACGTCCTGGTGGCCGCCGAGTACGCCGACCAGGTCGTCCCGGCGCTGGCCCACGGCCTGCACCGGGCCGCCCGCGGCGCGGTCGTCGACCTGCGCGAGGTACGGCCCGGGGCCGCCGCCGAGGCGCTGTTCGGGGAGTGGCCCGGGATCCGCAGCAAGCTCGCCGACTCCACCTGTATGGAGCTGCCCGCGCTGCCGTTCGACGAGCTGGTCAAGCGGATGCCGGCCTCCGGCGCCCAGCGGGTCCGGGCCAAACTGCGCAAGACCGACGCGGCCGGGATCGAGGAGCACGAGGTCACCGAGCAGGAAGTGCCGCGTGCCGTACGGACCCTGCTGCGGCTCCACGAGAAGCAGTGGCGCGGCCGCGGCGTGACCCCGGAGCATCTGAGGCCCCGCTTCGCCGAGCACCTGACCCGGGCCACCCGGCGGATGGTGCGGGCCGGCGAGGGCCGGCTGACCGAGTTCCGCCTGGACGGGAAGGTGGTGGCGGCCAACGTCACCCTTCTGTCGGGGGCGTTGAGCGGCGGCTACCTGTACGGGGCGGACCCGGACCTGCGGACCCGCAAGGTGGACGTGGCGACGCTGCTGCTGCGCTACGAGGCCGGCCGCGCCCTCGCGGAGGGCCGCCCGGTGGTGAGCTTCCTGCGCGGCAACGAGCCGTACAAGAACCACTGGCGGCCCGAGACGGTCGTCAACCAGCGGTTCCTGCTGGCCAGGACGGCGCTCGCGCCCCTGCTCCGCCTGCACGAATCGCAGGTGACGGGGCGCGAGCGGGCGGTGGATGCGCTGCGCGAGGCCCTGCCGGCCGCCAGGGACTGGCGGGCGCGGCTCAACGAACTGCGGGTCCGATGACGGATCTACCAGGGCCAGAAGCCGAAGTCCTTGCCCCAATCGATCTTGATGCAGACCGCCTGCTTGCCGAGCAGCTTGGAGAGCCACTCGCCGAAGTTGAGCGGCACGCACCACTCCGTGCTGTTGTCGGGCGGCTCGGTGGGCTCGGGCTTCGGCACGACCGGGCTCGGGACGGGGACCGGGACGGGGACCGGGATCTCCGGCGACGGGACCGGCACCGGGACGGGGTCCGGGCTCGGCTCCACCGGGGTCTCGGGCGACGGGACCGCCGGCGAGGGCACGGGCTCGGGCACGGGGACGGGCACGGGCTCGGGGCTCGTGCCCGGGGCCTCCGGCGACGGGACCGGAACCGGGACCTGAGGGGCCGGGATCACCGGGACCTCCGGGATGCCCGGCGACGGGAACACCGGGGAGGGCACGGGGATCTGGGGGGTCGGGATCTGCGGGCTCGGCACGGCCGGGGTCGGGATCACCGGCGTCGGTACGACCGGGGTCGGCACGACGGGCGTCGGCACGACCGGCGTCGGGATGACCGGCGTGGGCACCACGGGTGTCGGCACCGGGTCCGGCCGTTGGGGCGCGAGCGCGCCACGGAAGGCCTTCGCGGACTCCGGGTTCTGCTTGCACTGCCACACGCCGTGCGGGCAGTAGTCCGTGATGCTGTGGTAGAGCGGCTTGTGCTGATCGATCCACTTCAGCATGCGCCGTACGTACTCCGGGTTGTCCCCGTGCCGGAACAGCCCCCACTCCGGGTACGAGATCTCTTTGCCGTGCGCTTTCGCGAAATCCACATGCTGCTGGAGCCCGTACGGCTGCTTGACCATCTCGTCGAAGGTCCTGCCGGGAGCCTGGTCGTACGAATCCATGCCGACGATGTCGACCACGTCGTCGCCCGGGTAGCACTTGGTCCAGCCGATCGCGTCCGACCCGCGGTTGGGGGCGTAATCGAACTTGAACTCCGCGCCGGGGACGGAGCGCATCGTGTTGACGATGCGCCGCCAGTACTCCTTCCAGCCCTCCGGGTCCGGCGCGCAGCGGTGGGTGTACGTGGCGCCGTTCATCTCCCAGCCGAGCACGATCACCGTGTCCGGGACGCCCAGGGCCACCAGCCGCTCGGCGAGCTTCTCGAAGTGCCGGTCGAACTCCCCGTTCGCGCCCGCCCGGATCAGCTGCGCCACCCGGCGGTCGGGGACCCGGTCCTCGTTGTGCTCCTGCATGGGCACGTTCAGGACGAAGAGCCGGTCCGCCTTGGCGCGGCGCCACTCGGCCCACGGTTCCAGGAAGTCGGGGCCCTCGATGCGGGCCCAGCGGTCTCCGGGCAGATAGGTGTGGCCGACCCGGATCTCCTTGCCGCGCAGCCAGCGCGACAGGTTCGGGATCCGGGCGACTCCGGGCGGACCGGAGTCGAGAAAGGCGCCCATGGCGATGTCGGAGCCCTCGGGCTGATCCCTCTCGGGGCCCGCGAGCGCGGCACCGGTGGCGAGCAGACCGGCCGTGACCGTACCGATGCAGGTGCTCGCCAGTCGGCGGTGTGGTCTGGGCATGGCGTCTCCCGGGCTTTCCTGAATCGGTGTGCTTGTCGAAGACGTTAGGCATCACATCTGACGAATGGCCTGTCCGGTGACCGCTGCGTAGGCCATTCGCAGCTGCGCATCCTCCCCGTTTGGTCCGACTAGGTGAAAGACACCGTTCCCATGCACGCGTTCGACGGCCATGTGCCCGCTGTAGTGCTCAGACTCGATCGGAATCCGTTCCACCACGGAACCCTCGGCGCCGTCAGATCCCTTGGGCGCAGGGGCGTGGAGGTCCATGCCGTCGTCGAGGCCGGGGGAGGTCCCATGGGGCGCTCGCGCTACCTGCACGCCGTGCATCCCGGGCCGGCCGGAGGGCTGGACCCCGAGGCTCCGGAGACGCTGCTGGAGTGCCTGGTCGGGGTGTCGGAGCGGATCGGCAGGCCTGCGGTGCTCGTCGCGATGGACGACCTGAGCGCCATCGCCGTCGCGCGGATCGCGCCGATGCTGGAGGGGCGGTTCCGGGTCCCCCATCAGCCCGACGGGCTGCCGGCACGGGTGGCGGACAAGGCCGAGCTGTCACGGCTGTGCGCACGCTGGGACATCCCGCACCCGGAGACGGTCATCCCGGCGAGCGGGGCCGAGGCGGCGGAGGCCGCATGGCGGCTGGGCCTGCCGGTGGTGGCCAAGTGGAGCCGGCCCTGGCTGCTGCCCCCGGGCGGCGGGCTGCGCAGCACCACGCTCGTGCACACCGCCGCCGAGGCGCGCCGCCTGTACGAGCGCACGGCAGAGGCCGGGAGCCGGCTGCTGCTCCAGCGGTTCCTGCCGGCCGGGACGGACACCGACTGGTTCTTCCACGGAGCCTTCGCCCGGGGCGGGCACCCGCTGCTCGCGGGGTCGGGCCGCAAGGAGCTGTCCTGGCCGGTGCGGACGGGGCTGACGGCGGTGGGGCGCTGGCTGCCGGATCCGGCGGTGGAGGAGGCGGGGCTGCGGCTCGCCGAACGGCTGGGCTACCAGGGGATCCTGGACCTGGACTTCCGCCGGGACGAGAAGGGCTGTTTCCGGCTGGTGGACTTCAACCCCCGGCCGGGCGCGCAGTTCCGGCTGTTCACGGATGCGGGCGGGCTGGACGTGGTCCAGGCGATGTACCTGGATCTGACGGGGCAACGGGTCCCGGAGCCCGCGGGCGGCCCGGGCCGGGTGTTCGTCGCGGAGAACTACGCCCTGCTGGCGTCGCTCCGCAGCCGCCGGCTCCCCCGGCGGTCCCCGGCCCGCCCGCCGCTCCCGTCCCCCTCGGCACCCGCAGACGTGGGGGCCGGGCCGGACCGCGCCGCGGGCGGCGGGCCCGGGCCGGTACGGGCGGCGCCGCGGCCGGAGCGGGGGCGGGTGGAGGCGGCCTGGTTCGCCGCCGACGACCCGATGCCGTTCCTCGCGATGCTCGCCGCGTTCCTGGGCCGGGGCGCAGGAAAGGGTGTGCGCGCCCTGCGCGGTGTCCCGGCGCACGGCCGCCGTACGGCCCGGGCCGTGGTCCGCGCCCCGCGCCAGCGTGCCCGCGACCTGACCCCGCCGACCGCCCCCGCCGAACCGGACGAACTGGTGACCCGATGACTCCATGCCACCCGCCCCCGCCCCGGCCCCCGTCCCAGCCTCCGGCGCCGCGAGGGCCCGTCACACGTACCGCCGGAGGCAGTGGCACGGGCGGGGGGTCCATGAGACCGGAGGGACAGCGGTGACGCGGATGGACGATCTCGTCGTGGTCGGCGCCGGGCCGTACGGGCTGTCGATCGCCGCGCACGCGGTGGCGGCGGGGCTCGGCGTACGGGTGCTCGGGCGGCCCATGGCCTCGTGGCGGGACCACATGCCCGAGGGCATGTACCTGAAGTCGGAGCCCTGGTCCTCCAACCTGTCCGCGCCCGGCGGCCGGCACACCCTCGCCGCGTACTGCGCCACCCGGGGCCTGGCGGCCGAGCACGGCAGCCCGCTCCCGATCGGCACCTTCAGCTCGTACGGGATGTGGTTCGCCCGGCACACCGCCCCCGAGGTGGAGGAGGTGACGGTCACCGAGGTCAGCCCGCAGGGCGACGGCTTCCTGATCCGCACCGCCGAGGGGCCGCCGCTGCTCGCCCGGACGGTCGCGATCGCCGTCGGGGTGATGCCGTTCGTGCACCTCCCCGAGGCGCTGCGGGACCTGCCCCCCGGGCACTGCTCGCACAGCAGCGGCCACCGCGACCTGGCCCGGTTCGCCGGCCGGGAGGTCGCCGTGGTCGGGGCCGGGCAGGCGGCCCTGGAGACCGCCGCCCTGCTGGCCGAGAACGGGGCCCGGCCCTGCCTCGTCGCCCGCAGGTCCCGGCTGAACTGGAACACCGAGCCCCAGCCGCTGGAGCGCCCGGCCGTGCGCGCCCTGCGCGATCCGCACAGCGGCCTCGGCACCGGCTGGCGCAGCTGGGTGTGGTCGGAGCTGCCCTGGGCGGTGCGCCGGCTGCCCGCGCCGACCCGGGAGCGGATCGCCGCGACCGCGCTCGGGCCGGCCGGGGCCTGGTGGCTGCGGGACCGCTTCGAGCGGAGCGTCCCGGTGCTGCTGGGGCACCGGCTGCACCGGGCGGTGCCGGTCGGCGAGCGGACCCGGCTCGGGCTGACCACCGCGGCCGGGGAGTCCGTCGTACTGGACGTCGCGCATGTCGTCGCGGCCACCGGGTTCACCCCGCACCTGGGCCGGCTGGAGCTGCTGGACGCCCGGCTGCGGGCCGTCCTCGACACCGTCGGGGACAGCGGAACGCCGGAGCTGAGCGCCGGTTTCGAGTCCTCCTGGCCCGGACTCTTCTTCGCGGGGCTGCTGACGGCTCCCTCATTCGGCCCTTCCATGCGATTCGTGCACGGTGCGGGGTTCACGGCGGGGAGACTGGTCAGAGGAGTCCGAAAGCGCCTCGGCGCCCGGGGCAGGCCGACGGGCTCCGCCGGGACCGTACGGCCCGACCGGGTCGGTGCCGGGCATCCGAAGACGTCTCTGCGGTGAGGTCGAGAGGGGTCCGCGATGAGTGCGGAGCAGCGAGCACAGGGCCGTGGCTGGGTGCGCATTCCCGCCAGCCGGGCGGAGCAGCCCGCCGCGCCCAGGACCGCCCCGCCGAGGACCGCCTCGCCGTACGCCCCTCCCGCGCATGCGGCACCGGACCAGTCGACCATCTACCTGTCCCTCGTCAAGCGCTGGCAGGAGGCCGGGCGAACCCTTCCGGGGCATCCTGACGAGGAGTGGGAGCGGCTGATCTCCCAGCCGTGCTGGCCCGGCCGTTAGGTGGTGTTCTCGTGGCAGCGGCGGAGCGCGACAGATCCGAGCAGGACCGGCGGGACCCTGTGACCGGGCCCGGGGAGCGGCTCGCGCTCAACGGCATGGGCAGCTTCGAGTGGGACCTGGGTGCCGGGACGCTGTTGCTGGACGAGGCCGGGCTCGTGGTCTTCGACCTCGAGCGGGAGGAGTTCGGCGACACCCCGGAGGGGCTGGGGCTGCGGATCCCGGCCGACGACGGTGCCCGGCTGGCGGAATCCACGCAGGCCGCCCTGGACGGCGGCGCGCAGACGTACGGCGCGTACTTCACGGTGCAGCGGCGCGACGGCGTCGACCAGTGGACGCACACGCAGGGCCGGATCCTGCGGGACGCCGACGGGCGGCCCCTGCGGATCCTCGGGATCGTGCGGGACGCGACGGCCGAGCTCGCACACGCCACCATCCTGCGGAAGCTGGAGTCGGCGCGGGCCCAGCAGGCCACGATCGTGCAGCGGACGACGGAGGCCCTGTCGCGGGCGGTGACCGTCGACGACGTCACGGCCACGCTGACCGGGGCGGGAGCGCTGGAGCGGCTCGGCGCCGACGGGCTGGCCCTGGGGCTGGTCGAGAACGGCGCCATCAAGATCATCGCGCTGAGCGGGGAGTCGCTGGAGATCCTCAGCGAGCGGAAGTTCACCCGCCTGGACGGCTCGCTGCCGCTGTCGCAGGCGGTGCTCACCCGCAAGGCCCGCTTCGTCACCTCCCTCACCGAGCTGGCGGGCGAGTTCCCGCTGCTCGCGGACTACCTGCGCCGGATCCGCTTCGACGCCGCCGCCTATCTGCCGCTGATCGCACAGGCCAAGGCCATCGGCGGGCTCGTGCTGTTCTACCGGCGGCGCAGCGAGTTCAGCCCGGAGGAGCGCAACCTGTGCCTGGGCCTGGCCGGCATCGTGGCGCAGTCGCTCCAGCGGGCGCTCCTGTTCGACCAGGAGCGTGAGTTCGCGACCGGCCTGCAGGCCTCGATGCTCCCGCGCCGGATCCCGGAGATCAGCGGCGGCGAGATCGCGGTGCGCTACCACTCCGCGTGGAGCGGGCGGGAGGTCGGCGGGGACTGGTACGACGTGATCGCGCTGCCCCGCGACCGCGTCGGCATCGTCGTGGGCGACGTACAGGGCCACGACACGCACGCGGCGGCGATCATGGGCCAGCTGCGGATCGCGCTGCGCGCGTACGCGGGGGAGGGGCACCCGCCGTCGACCGTGCTGGCCCGGGCCTCGCGCTTCCTGGCCGAGCTGGACACCGAGCGCTTCGCGACCTGCATGTACGCACAGGTCGACCTGGAGACCGGCGGCGTACGGGCGGTCCGCGCGGGCCATCTCGGGCCGCTGATCCGGCATACGGACGGGCGTACGGGCTGGCCCAACGTACGCGGCGGGCTGCCGCTCGGACTGGCCTCGGTCTTCGAACAGGAGGACTTTCCCGAGACCCGGCTCGACCTGGTCCCCGGCGAGACGCTGGTGCTGTGCACCGACGGCCTGGTGGAGGAGCCCGGTACGGCCATCACCCAGGGCATGGAGGCCCTCTCGCACGCCGTGCGCAGCGGGCCGCAGGAGGCCGGGGCGCTCGCCGACCACCTCTCGGACCGGCTCTGGGAGCGCTGGGGCTCGGGTGACGACGTGGCCCTGCTGGTGCTGCGCCGGGCCCCCGACCCGGGCACCCACCGGGCCCCGCGGATCCACCAGTACATCCACCAGGCGGACCCGGAGGGCCTCTCGGAGGCCCGCTACGCCCTGCGCCAGGCGCTGCGCGACTGGGGCATGCCGGAGCTCGCCGACGACGTGGAACTGGCGGCCGGGGAACTGCTGGTCAACGCCCTGCTGCACACGGACGGCGGGGCGGTGCTGACCATGGAGGTGCTGCCGGAGCCGGTCCGGCGGATCCGGCTGTGGGTGAAGGACCGCTCCAGCGTCTGGCCGCGCCGGCGCACCCCGGGGGAGGCCGCCACCACGGGGCGCGGGCTGCTGCTGGTGGACGCGCTGGCCACGCACTGGGGAGTGGAGTCCCGGGGCGACGGCAAGGCCGTGTGGTGCGAGTTCGACGTCGCGGGCAGCGTCCGGAACATGGGGTGACAGGGGCGCGGCGTGACCGGGCGGTCACGCCGAGTTGTGGGATGGCGGGGGTGGAGTGATGATGCGGTCCATGGAACGGACGACCGCATGGACACGGATCCTGCCGTGCACCGGCTGAACAAGCGGCCGGGCAAGGGCGCCACGACCGCTCTGCTCGCGCTGCTCCTGCTGGCCGTCGGGGTACCGACGGCCGCGCACCGCACGACGGGGCGCACGCATTCCGATACCGGCTGCCGGACCGTCGCGTTCATGTCGATGACCGGCGTGGCGCCCGCCTGCCGGTAGCGGCGGCTACCGGCCCCGGGCCGGGTCGGGCCGGGTCAGCGGTGCTTGGCCTCCAGCTCGATGTTCCGCTCCGTCTGTGCCAGGTAGGACACGCGCAGCGTCATCTTGGAGTGCAGGCTCGCCGACTGGAGCCGGGCCTCCACGCCGGCCGCACCGGGGTGGACGCCGGGGGTCAGGCGCAGCGAGGTGCTTGCGGACCAGTCGTGCTCGGCCCCGTCGCAGACGGCCTCCTCGCCGCCGAAGCCCAGGCGGGTTCCGTCCTGCACGAGGGTGACCTGGACCTGCACTCCGCGGGGTGACGAGGGCCGGCACGTGTAGGTCCCGAAAAGGGTGACGTGGCCGTCGGCGGAGATGTGACCGAATTCCTGTACGGAAATCTCGTCGCCGTGGGCGCGGGCGCCGGCGGGGGTGGTGAATACGGTGGCCGCGGCCAGCGCGGAAAGCACCGTGACGGCCAGTCGGCGGGTGGAAACTCGCATGAATCCTCCATGGGGGGTGGGTCGGCACAAAAGCACCGAAACGCATTGTGCTGGCAGATGGCGGGCAACTCCTTCCACCCGCCCGTGTCGGTGTGTGCAATTGCCCGCTCGGGCGCGTGAGACTGACCGGAATACATCCCCGAAGGTCCCCGAAGGGATCGCGCATGCGCCAGTCCGCTTCCGTCCTCGCCGCTGCTCTCCTGCCCCTCCTGCTGTTCGGTGCCACCGCCTGTTCCGGCGCCCCCGAGGGGGCTGCGCTCGCCCCGGCCGCGGCGCCCGCCGTCCCGGTGGACGACGGCGCGCCGGGCGCCGAGGAGGACCCGGCCGCCGCGGCCCCGGGGGCGGTCCATGCCGCCGCGAAGGATGCCCATGTGGGTGATTCCGTACGGGTGCACGGCCGCCAGGTGGGCCGGCACCTCCAGGCCGTGCTCACTGCGTACGTCGACCCCGCGGTCAGCGTGGAGAAGGACTACGCGCCGCCGGCGGGCAAGCGCTGGGTGGCCGCCTCGATGTCGTTCGTCAACGTCGGCGGGGCCTCGTACGGGGCCCTCGGGCGCATGTGGGCGTACGACAGCGCAGGGGGTCGCCACCCGGTGGTGCGGACCGGTGAACTGACCACCGGCAAACCGCTCGTCTTCGATTCCCTTGCCGTGGGTGAGCGGGCCGAGGGATGGGTGGTGTTCGAAATCCCGGAAAAGGCGCGCATCGTGCGGCTCCAGTACCAGGACGCGAACATGCAGGCGAATTCCGGAGAGGGATTCTGGGCCGTCTAGCCCGCCCGGGTGAAAGGCCTGAAAGGGGTACGGGAGAGACCACTAGGGTGCGGCGCATGACTTCAACTCAAGCCGAAATCGACCGGTCCCAGCTCGGCACCCTTTCCGTGCTCGCCTGGATCGGCGATCCCTCCGAGGGCCACGACATCCCGTACCTGCTCGCCTACACCCTCGGCGACGGTCCGCAGGGGCGGGAGGCCGGAGAGAGGGCCGCCCGCGGGCTGCTGGAGGAGATCGGCCTGCCCATCGGTGACGTGGTCATGGACGGCACCCGCAACCCGACCGCCTTCCCGGTGCAGATCGTGCTGGCGGGCAACCAGGTCGCGCTGACCCTGCCCGGGCTGAACGCGACCTGCACCGCCCCGGACGAGTGGGTCGCCGCGGCGGTCGAGAGCGGCCAGGCCTACTTCCTGTTCGCCACGCGGGCCTGGCCCGAGGCCGTCCCGGGCCGGCCGGTCGAGCCGAAGACCCTCCAGGAGTTCGCGGGGGACGAGGCCGTGCTCACCGGCAGCGCCCACTGCGTGCTCGCGGTCCGGCGCCTGCAGTAGCAGGCCCCCGGGGATCGATCCCCCCGCTCCGGCCGCCGGGCTCCCAGCCTGCCCGGTGGCCGGTTCCCCGCTCCGGGGACCTGCGGGCCCTACGGGCGTTCGAAGGCGAAGCGGAGCGAGCGGACGCGGTTGTCGAAGTTAGACCCCGCCAGGTCCGGCAGCCCCACCGCCCGCAGTCCGACCGGCCGGGTCAGCAGTTCGCGGAACAGGGCCTTCATCTCCACCCGGGCCAGGTGCGCGCCCAGGCAGAAGTGCGGGCCGCCGCCGCCGAAGCCCAGGTGCGGATTGGGCGAGCGGGTGATGTCGAAGGCGTCGGGGTCGGGGAAGACGGCCTCGTCGCGGTTGGCGGACGCGTAGTACAGCACCACCTTGTCGCCGGGTCGGAACAGGTGCCCGCCCAGGGTGTGTTCGGCGGCCACCGTCCGGCGGAACTGGATGATCGGCGTCGAGTGCCGGATCATCTCGTCCACCGCGCCGTCCGCGTGCGTTTCGAAGTCACCGAGCAGCAGGTCCCGTTGCCCGGGGTGGTCGGTCAGCAGGGTCAGCCCGTGGGTGATCGCGTTGCGCGTGGTCTCCACCCCGGCCACCATCAGCAGCGAGAAGAACGCGCCGAGCTGGCGGGCGTTCAGTGCGTGCCCGTCCACGTCCGCGGTGACCAGGGCCGAGATCAGGTCGTCGGTGGGGTTCTTGCGCCGCTCCCGCCCGATGCCCGCGACCATGCGCTGCATCCGGGCCAGGGCCCGCAGCCCGCGCCCGGGCATCCGCAGCCGCGAGGCCAGGCCCCGCTCGACGCCGATGTTCTCCGAGGCGTGGTTGACGCGGTCGGCGATCTCGGCCCGGTAGCGCTCCGGGATGCCCATCATGTTGCAGATGACCTCGAGCGGCAGCCGCGAGGCCACGGCCGAGACGAACTCGTCGGGCTCGTCCTCCAGTACGTCGTCCACGATCCGGGCGGCCACCGCGTGGATGTCCTGCTCGGCCGCCGCCAGCAGCCGAGGCGTGAACGCCCGCTGCACGATCTTGCGCAGCTGCGCGTGGTCGGCGCCGTCCAGGTTGACCATCGAGTCCCCGAACAGCGCCCGCACCCACCGGGCCGGCTCGGGCGTGGTCACCCCGGGCGCGCTGGCGAACACCTTGGGGAGCCGGCTCGCCTCCTGCACGTCCGCGTGCCGTACGAGGGCCCAGTGCCCGCGGCCCTTCCCCTCGGGCACGTAGACCGGGGACTCCAGCGCCCGTAGCCGGGCGAACGCCGCGAGCCGCGCGGCAGGGGGCTGCTGCCAGAACGCCGGGTCGGCGAGCTCCCCGTACTCCGCCACCGCCGCGCCCGTGTCCGCGTACCGCTGTACCGGGACTTTCATCGTTTCTTCTCCCTGTCGCCGGCGCGCTCGCCCTGGCCGCCGCGGCCGTGCCGCCCGCCGTCCTCACGCACCAGAACGCTCGCGGTGGGCCAAGGTCACGCCCACCGCGACGGCGGCGGAGGCGACCAGCCCGGCCCACAGCACCGCCTGCGGGCCGGTCCACGCGCAGGCGAGGACCGCCAGCGCCGTGAGCGGCAGCACCAGCTGCTGAGCCGTGCCCCGCTTGAAGTGGCGGGAGTGCAGGAGCCAGACGAAGGCGAGGAAGAGCGCCGCCGGGATGCACACCGCGAGGTTGGCGGACAGGGCGGAGACGTGGGCCTTGCCGACCGCGTGCTCGATCGCCACTTCGAGGCCGGCCCCGATGGCGGCGGCCGACGCGAAGATCACGTAGTGCCCGTACCCCCACGGGATGGCCTCGCGATTGCTCCGCAGCCGGTCGTGCGCGGGGACGGCGAAGTAGATCCACCAGGCCGCGTAGACCAGCAGGAGACCGCCGCCGGCGATCGGCAGCAGTTCGCCCAGCGCCTCGTGCTCGTCGATCGCGGACTGGACCGCGACCGTGCTGGCGGCGATGGTCTCGCCGAGCACGATGATGGTGAACAGGCCGTACCGCTCCGCGATGTGGTGCGGATGCCACTGGGTCTGGTAGCTGCGCTCGGCGACGGCCGGAATCAGCAGCTCGACCACCACCAGGAGCAGGAACAGCCACCTGCGGGAGTGCTCGGGGGCGGCGAGCAGCGCCACCCAGCCGGCCTGGCAGACCAGCAGACCGATCGCGTACGTGAGCGCGGTGCGCCGGGCCGGCCCCTGCTCCCCGGCGGCGGCGCGCAGCCACTGCAGGGTGAGTGCGAGCCGCATCACCACGTAGCCGAGGACGGCGATGGTCCAGTCGTTGTCGTTGAAGGCGCGCGGGATCCCGGCCGAGTAGATGAGCACGCCGGCGATCTGCACGAGGGTCGCGATCCGGTACGGCACGTCGTCGACGTCGTAGGCGGAGGCGAACCAGGTGAAGTTCATCCAGGCCCACCACACCCCGAAGAACACGAAGAGGTAGCCGGTGATGCCCTCGCCGGCATGGCCCTCGGCGAGCGCGTGGACCAGCTGCCGGCCGGCCTGCGCCACCGCGACGACGAAGCAGAGGTCGAAGAACAGCTCCAGCGGGGTCGAGGCCCGGTGGCTCTCGTGCCGGCTGCGGGAGGTCATCGGTACGTACGTCATACCGCACAGGACAGCAGCCGTACGCCGGTCGGCAGGCGAGGCGCGCGGCCGGCGGGGCCGCTGCTGATCAAGACGACGTTCCCGGCCTGCCGGCGATGTTCGCCAACTTCGCGGTGAGCAGTGCGATGTGGGACTTCGTGGGGTTCTACGCCGGCTGCGTGGCGGTGGCGTGGTGGTTCTGCGCCGGCAAGGGCGCCGCGGCTACGGGCTTCGGGTAGGGGCTCTGCATGGAGACCCACCGGACGTCGAGGTCTTCTCGCAGGTAGTCCATCCGTCGCTCCCAGAAGTCCTTCATGTGCGGCAGGGCGAGGTGGCGGTCGAGGTCTTCCCTGGAGCGCCACACCTCGTAGAAGACGAAGGTGTTCGGATCGTCGCGGTCCACGTGGAAGTGGTACTCGAGGGAGCCCTCCTCGGCGCGGGTCGGTTCCACGAAGGACAGCAGCAGTTCCCTGAGCTCGTCCGCCCGCTCAGGCTTCGGACGGGCGAAGCCCACCAGTGCGTACGGCCGATCGTCACCAGGTACGGTAATCGTCATACCTGCACCGTAGGCGGCCGTGCAGGTACGATGCAAGTCATACCTGCAGTGAAGGAGGGTCGGCATGCCCGACGAGGACGGTCATCCCACACCCGGCGAAATGGATCTCGGTGAAGTGCTGTCCGCGCTCGCCGACGGGCACCGCCGCAGGGTGGTCCTGGCCCTGCTCGCCGAGCCGGACGGCGCCGAGCGGCACTGCAGCTCCTTCGGACTGCCCGTGTCGAAGGCGACCAGGACGCACCACTTCCGGGTGCTGCGCCAGGCCGGCCTGATCCGTCAGGTCAACCGCGGCAACAGCAACATGGCCGCGCTGCGCCGCGCCGACCTCGAACAGCGCTTCCCCGGACTGCTCGACGTCCTGCGCCGGGAGGCCGGCCGCCCCGGCCGGCCCGCCGAACCGCAGTAGACCATCGACCGTGAGCACGCCCTTCGCGCTGCGCGACACCCCGTCGCCCACGGCGGAGCAGGTCGCCCGGGCCGGAGCGGTCTTCGGGGCGCAGGGGCTGACCGCCGTGTGAGCCGTCCGGAGTCTCACCCGTCCGGCCCGCCGATGACTCCGTCATAACAGGCCCAATCGGTACAGACCACCTAGCGTGGTGCTGTGTCCGAGCCCCCAGATGTCCTTGCGGCCGAGCCGCCCCCGCCCCCGTCCGTGCCTCCGCGTCCGAGCGGGCTGCCGAGGGCCGGGACCCTCCCGCCGGCCGGGGGGTCCGTCTCCGCACGGGCCGCACTGGCCGGCACGGCCGTCTCGCTGCTGCTCATCGCCGCGATCGTGCTCGGCAGCCGGCTCCTGAGCGACTTCGACTCCGCGCTGCTCCCGTACGCCGTCGCCACCGTCTTCCTCGCCTTCGGCGTGGCCTACCGGTACACCGTCTGGGTCTCCGCGCCCGGCGCCCGGCGCCTGTTCAAGAAGGGCTTCGGCAGCTTCTTCTCCGCCGCCAACTTCCGCAAGGCGCCGACCGCACTGCCGAGGATGACCGCCACCTACCTCGGCTTCCAGAAGTTCCTCGGCGCCCGCTCGCGTTCCCGCTGGGCCGCCCACCAGCTCATCTTCTGGGGCTGCCTGCTGGCCGCCGCCATCACCTTCCCGCTGACCTGGGGCTGGTTCACCTTCACCTCGTCCACCGGCTCCGGCCCCGGATACGAGATGCGGATCTGGGGCTTCAAGGTCATCGGCTTCAACTCGCTGAACGTCCTCGGCTGGCTGATGTTCCACGGCCTGGACATCGCCGCCCTGCTCGTCATCCCCGGGGCCTCGTACTTCCTGTGGCGGCGCATGAAGGACCGCGGCGCCATCACCGGCCAGCGCTTCGCCTACGACCTGCTGCCGCTGATCTGCCTGATCGTGATCTCGGTGACCGGGCTGCTGCTGACCTTCTCGTCGATCTTCCTCCACGGCGGCGGCTACGAGTTCCTGGCCCTGCTGCACATGGTGTCGGTGGTGTTCACCCTCATCTACATCCCGTTCGGGAAGTTCTTCCACATCGTCCAGCGGCCGGCCGCCGTCGGTATGCAGCTGTTCAAGTACACGGCCCGCCAGGACGAGCAGGTCTTCACCTGCAAGCGCTGCGGGGAACCCATCGACACCACCCCGTACGTCGAGAACCTGCGCGGCACCATGCAGGACCTGAAGCTCGACTTCAACGCCTTCGTCGAGTACTGCCCGCGCTGCAAGCGGGTGCTGCGCGGCAACGCCTACCTCGCGCAGGTCAAGAAGGGCTTCAAGTGACCGCGACGGACCCCGCCAGGACGGCACCGCTGCCCCTCGACCCGTCGATCGCCCCGCCCGGCACACGCAACTTCCGCGACGCGGGCGGCATCCCGGCCGACCAGTGGCACGCCGACCAGAACGGCGAGACCCTCGTCCCCACCCACTGCTGTTTCTGCGGCGTGCAGTGCGGGATGTACCTGCGGGTGGACCGCGGCGGCAAGGTCTTCGGCGTGGAGCCCCGCAACCATGACATCAACCGGATGCGGCTGTGCCCCAAGGGCATCAACGCCTACCAGCAGGTCAACCACCCCGACCGGCTCACCGCGCCGCTGATGCGCCGCTCCCGGGACGAGGAGTTCCGGGAGTGCTCCTGGGACGAGGCCCTCGACTTCACCGTCTCCGAGATCCGCCGCATCCAGGGCGCCCACGGGAACGACGCGTTCGGGCTGCTCGGCGGTGCCAGCCTGTTCTCCGAGAAGACCTACCTGGTCGGCAAGTTCGCCCGGGTCGCCCTGAAGACCAAGCACGTCGACTACAACGGCCGCCTGTGCATGGTCAGCGCAGCCGGCGCCAACAAGCTCGCCTTCGGCATCGACCGGGCCGGCAACCCGTTCTCCGACATCCTCCTCACCGACTGCCTGCTCATCGCCGGGTCGAACGTGGGGGAGTGCTTCCCCGTGATGACCCAGTACCTGTGGGGCGCCCGGGACCGGGGCGCCACGCTGATCGTGGTGGACCCGCGCGAGACGGCCGTCGCCCGCACCGCCGACATCCACGTCGCACTGCGGCCCGGCACCGACTCCGCCTTCTTCAACGCCGTCCTGCACGTGATCGTCGCCGAGAACCTGACCGACGAGGCCTACCTCGCCGCCCACACCACCGGCTGGGACGAGGTCAGGAAGACCGTCCAGGACTACCCGCCGGTCCGCTCCGCCGAAATCTGCGGAGTCCCCGCCGAGCAGATCGTCCAGGTCGCCCGCGCCTTCGCCACCGCGGGCAAGGCCATGGCCTGGCACGCCCGGGGCATCGAACACCACTCCCAGGGCGTCGAGAACTGCCTCTCGGTCATCAACCTGTGCGTCGCCACCGGCAACATCGGCAAGCCCGGCGCCGGCTACGGCACCATCACCGGCCAGGGCAACGGCCAGGGCGGCCGCGAACACGGCCAGAAGTCCGACCTCCTGCCCGGCGGCCGCTCCATCACCGACCCCGAACACCGGGCACAGATCTGCCGCATCTGGGGCATCGAGGAGTCCGAACTCCCCGGCGCCGGCACCTCCATGATGGAAATGGTCTGGCAGATGCAGCGGGGGGAGATCCGAGGCCTCATCGGCATCTGCAACAACCCCTTCGTCTCCCTCCCCA
The DNA here is from genome assembly GCF_055579465.1 of Streptomyces sp. NPDC032745. Classification (NCBI taxonomy): domain Bacteria; kingdom Bacillati; phylum Actinomycetota; class Actinomycetes; order Kitasatosporales; family Streptomycetaceae; genus Streptomyces; species Streptomyces sp. NPDC032745. The sequence continues at coordinate 292,618 of NZ_JBVING010000006.1, forward strand.
ACTATGCGGTGGTCAAGGACGGCTACGACACCGCCGAGTTCCACGCCCAGTTCGACTTCTTCCTCTCCGAGACCGCGGCCAACGCCCACGTCGTCTTCCCCGTCACCACCTGGGCCGAGGACGAGGGCGTGATGGCCAACGCCGAGGCCCGCGTGGTCAAGCACAACAAGGCCCAGGAGCCCCCCGCCGGGGTGCGCACCGACACCTGGGTCATCTGCGAGCTGGCCCGACGGCTCGGCGCCGGGCAGCACTTCGAGTTCCCCGGCTCCCGCGAGGTGTTCGAGGAGCTGCGGATCGCCTCCGCCGGCACCGTCAACGACTACTACGGCATCACCTACGACCGGCTGGAGCAGACCGGCGGGATCGCCTGGCCCTGCCCCTCCACCGAGCACCCGGGCACCCCCCGGCTGTTCGAGGACGGCCGGACCTACCACCCCGACGGAAAGATCCACCTGCAGGTCGTGGAATGGCATCCGCCCATGGACGCCTACACCGACGAGTTCCCCCTCTCCCTCACCACGGGCCGCACCGTCGCGCACTTCCTCTCCGGCAACCAGACCCGCCGCCTGGGCGCCCTCGTCGAACAGACCCCGCGCCCCTGGGTGGAGGTCCACCCCTCGCACGGCTTCAGGAACGGCGACCCGGTCCGGGTGGTCACCCGCCGCGGCAGCGCGGTCTTCCCGGCCCTGGTCACCGAGGCCATCCGCCCCGACACCGTCTTCATCCCGTACCACTGGCCGGTCCCGACGGCCGCGAACGCCCTCACCATCGACGCCCTCGACCCCCGCTCGAAGATCCCCGAGTACAAGGTCTGCGCCGCGCGGATCGAGGCGGCCGAGCGGGTCGACGAGGTGCCCGCGCCGCCGACGGCCCCGGGCCACGAGGCCTACCCGGAGACCCAGGTCTCCCGCACCGACCCCTTGCCCCCCACGTCCCCGCAGGGTCGTGGCACGGCGGAGAGGAGCTGACCCCGCCATGATGGGCCGCACGATCTTCATCGACCCGGGGCGCTGCATCGGCTGCCAGGCCTGTGTCTCCGCCTGCCGCGAATGCGACTCGCACCGCGGTAAATCGATGATCCACCTGGACTACACCGAGCCCGGCATCTCCGTCGCCTCCCTTCCGACCGTCTGCATGCACTGCGAGGACCCGGTCGCGCCCTGCGCCGAGGTCTGCCCCGCCGACGCGATCCTGGTGACCGCCGACGGTGTGGTCCAGCAGGCCGACACCACCCGCTGCATCGGCTGCGCCAACTGCGTCAACGCCTGCCCCTTCGGCGTCCCGAAGATCGACCTCCAGGCGAAGCTGCAGATGAAGTGCAACCTCTGCTACGACCGCACCGCCTACGGCCTCGCACCCATGTGCGCCACCGTCTGCCCGACCGGCGCCCTCTTCTACGGAACCCTCGAGGAGCTCCAGGTGGAGCGCCCCGGCGTGCAGGTCGCGGACTCCTTCGCGTTCGGCGACGTGGTGGTCAGCACCGGCGTGGCGATGGTCGTGCCGGCGGACAAGGTCCAGTGGCCCGTCCCCGGCGGCCTGCCCGTCGTCGAGATCAACGGAGTGGATGTCCGATGAGCCTCACCGAACCGCCCCCGCGGGCTCCCGGGCCGGGCCCGGGGACCGTCGCCGACGAGGCCGCCGGGCAGCTGCGCGACCGGATCAGTGCCGACTCCCTCACCACCCGCCGCGACTACCTGCGGATCGTGGCCACCGTCTCCGGAGGCCTCGCCATCGGCGGCGTCGGCGTCGCCTCCGGCATCCTGCACCGGCACGGCGACAGCGAGACCCTGCCCCCGGCCAAGAAGGTCACCGACCAGCTGGCGCCGGGCGAGTCCATGGCCTTCCGCTTCCCCGGGGACGAGGACCGGGCCCTGGCGGTACGGCTGTCGGACGGTTCCCTCGTCGGCTACTCCGCCGTCTGTACCCACCTGGCCTGCGCCGTGCTGTGGCGCGAGGACCGGGGCACCGGCGGGGAGCTGTACTGCCCCTGCCACGAGGGCGTCTTCGATGCCCGTACCGGCGAGGTGACGGCAGGCCCGCCGCCGCGCCCGCTCCCCAGGATCTTCCTGACCGAGGAGATCGACGGCAGCGTCTGGGCCGTCGCGACCGCCCGGTCGGGAGAGCCGGCGAAGGAAGCCCTGTGCCGGCAGTTCGGCGGGTCACGCCCCGACATGGCCCGCAGGCTCGGTTGTCCCGGCGCGGACCGCGCCACCGAGAGCAGGCGGACATGAGCGACCGGCAGCTGCCTCCGCGCCCGGACTACCGGCCGGGCAGTGCCGAGCCCCGGCTGAACCGGCCGGTGCACGAGCGGTATCCGCAGATCCGCCCCACCAGCGGCTACGGAGACCCGCGGATCCGGCACACGGGTCCCGGCCCGGGCGCCGGCACCGAACAGGAGCCGGAGCGGTCCTCCAAGCTCAACGCCCGTCTGACCCTGGCCCTCACCGTTGTGACCGGCCAGCTCTGGGCGTTCACCGTGACCGTCAACGAATGGATGGAGGGCAACACCGGCACGGCCTGGTGGGGGGCGGGATTCCTGATCCTGTCCTTCCTCGCCGTGCTCGGCCTGTGGCTCCTCGACCCGAAGGACCGATGACCACGTCCATACCCACGCCCACGCCGTCCCCGGTGCGCTCCCACCGCCGGGTCACCGTGGTCAATATGAACGACGTGGGCTCCGGCTTCTCCCCGTCGCAGCTGTTCTGGCTGACCGCCGGCCCCTGACCCCGGGCGAAGGCAAGGGCAAGGGCGAGGACGGGGGCGGGACCGGGGGCGGCCGTACCCTGGAGGCATGAGCACCGCCCCCGCCTCCGACCCGCAGTCCTCGCAGCCCGAATCCCGGCCCGATGCCCCGCCCGCGGCGAAGCCCAAGCCCCGGCTCGTCTTCGACGACCCGCTGGACCAGCAGTCCGCGGACGACACCGACCGTGGATGGGGCGAGCGGCAGCCCGCCGGCGGGAGCGCCGCAGACCTGGCCCGCTTCCTCGACGAGAAGCCGCCGCACCACCTCTGACCTGCTAGTACCCCGACCCGGGGCGGCCGGGTCCGCCACCCTGGCGCTGGGCGATCAGTTCGTCCCGGATCTCCTTGAGCACCACCAGCTCGGTGATCTCCATGGTCTCCTGGACGCCTTCCTTGGCCCGGCGGCGCTGCTCCACCTTGGCGAGGTACTTCGCCATCGGCAGCACCATAAGGAAGTAGACGACCGCGGCCGTGATCAGGAAGGTCAGTGCGGCGTTCAGCACCGATCCCCAGAGGATGTTGACGCCGATGGCCGCCCCCTTCGCGTCGATGCCGCAGGGGCCCTTCAGGCAGGACGTGTAGCCGTCCAGGCTCTTCGTGCCGACGGCGCCCACCAGCGGGCTGATGATCCCCTTCACCACGGAGTTCACGATGTTCGTGAACGCGGCGCCGATGACGACCGCCACCGCCAGGTCGACCACGTTGCCGCGCATCAGGAAGGCCTTGAAGCCTGCCAGGACGCTCTCCTTCTTCTTCTCGCTCACCACTGAGCCTCTCTTCGAATCCGCCAAACATGGAGCCAACGGTTCCGAAAGCTACGGCAGTCCGGGCACGGCGTGTCCAATCGGAGCCCGGCTTGTGGTGACTTGAGTGCACGCCCGTCTGATTCAGCACAACGTCACCGCCAGTCGTGCCACCGCGCCCGCCCCCACGAGAGCCCGCGCGGTGTCCCGGGGGACCGACAGGACCACCAGCGCCCCGCCGTCCCCAACGCCCTTCTCCGGATCGGGTACTCCGGCGACCCGGGCCCCCGCGGCAACGACCCGCGGCGGGCCGGCGCGCTCCGCCGCCACCACGTCCACCCGGTCCCCGGGCCGCAGCAGCCGCACCGTCGCCGCGTCAGCGATGCGCACCGGCGCCGACACCCACCGCACCGCCGCAGGCGGCGGTTTCACCTCCGGTGGCGCAGCGCCCCGCGAAGCCTGCGCCTCCGTCCCGCCCACCACCGCCAGCGCGGCCGCCAGGACGGCCAGCCCGGCCGACGCGGCCCGCCGCCGACGCCGTACGGCGCGGCGCAGCCGGTCCCCGCCCCGGCCGACGCGAAGCGGGGGAAAGGCCGGTACCGGACGCGCAGGGGGACACGTAGAGGGAGCGGAAAGAGAGGAAGGAACGGAAGGAACGGAAGGGACGGAAGGGGTCGAAGGCGAAGAGACGCGCGAGGTCTTGGACATGACGGCCACCACCAGTGAGCTGAGTTCCGGTGCCCGGGTCCAGCGCCCGGACACCCTCACGATCCGCCGCCGCGCCGAATCCCGCTCGCACCTGTGGACGATCCCCAGCCTGTGGACAACGTCGTCACCCCCAGGGGTGAGCGCCCGTCAGGCTTCGGCGCTCTCGGCGCGCAGGACCAGCGCCAGCAGCCCCGGGAAGCGGGCCTCGAACTCCGCGCGCCGCAGCCGGTTGACGCGCCCCCGCCCCTGGTCGCGCTGCTCCAGCAGCCCGGAGCCGCGCAGCACCGCGAAGTGGTGGCTGAGGGCCGCCTTGCCCACGGGTACGTCGAAGGTGCCGCAGCTGCGCTCCCAGTCGCCCGCACCCGCGAGTTCCCGTACGAGCTGCAGCCGCACCGGGTCGGCGAGTGCGGCGAGGGCGGCCTGGACGGGCACGTCGTCGGGGTGGGTGTGCTCGGGTTCGGCCCGGTGTCCCATCGCGGTTCCTCCCTGCAGCGGGCTTGCGCTCTTGCGGAATGTTCGATGAAAACCGTACAGTCGCGTCACCGCAGTGTTCGCTTTTCATTGAACAGTCTAGCCGGGGGTACCAGTCATGCGCGCAGTCGAGTTCCACGAGTTCGGCGGACCCGAGGTCCTTCACGCCACCGAGGTCCCGGTGCCGGAGCCGGCCCACGATGAGGTGACCGTCGACGTCGCCTACGCCGGAGTCAACTTCGCCGACGTCCTGGCCCGGGCCCACGGCTACCGGGTCCCGGCCCTGCCCTTCCGCCCCGGCCTCGAGATCTCCGGCCGCATCCGGGCCGTGGGCCCCGGAGTCGAGGGCCTGCGCCCCGGCCAGGAGGTCGCCGCCCTCACCTCGCACAGCGGCTACGCCGAGGTCGCCGTCGCCCGTGCCGCGACCGTCTTCGCGCTCCCCGAGGGCATCTCCCTGCGCACCGCCGCCACCCTGCCGACCGTCCTGCCCACGGTCCAGGGGCTCGTGCACGAGGTCGGCCGGCTGCGCGCCGGGGAGACCGTACTCGTCCAGAGCGCGGCCGGCGGTATCGGGACCGTTGCCGCCCAGGTCGCCCGGCTCGCCGGAGCCCGCGCCGTCTACGGCGTGGTCTCCCGCCCCGAAAAGGCCGCAGAAGCCCTCAAGTACGGCTACGACGAGGTGTTCGTCGGCGACGGCTTCACCGCGGACGTGCTCCGCGCCACCGGCGGCCGCGGAGTCGACCTCGCCCTCGACCCCGTCGGCGGCGAGACCTTCCGCCGCAGCCTGGACTCCCTCGCGCGCTACGGCCGCCTCGTCGCCTACGGCAACGCCGGCGGAGCCGCACCCTGGCAGATCGGCCAGCCCGAGCTCAACCCGCGCGGACTCTCCGTCGGCGGCTTCTCCGTCCTCACCCTCGCCCAGGACGACCCCGAGGCGCTGCGCGCCCTCGCCGCAGACTCCTTCCGGCTCGCCGCGAGCGGCAAGGTCGAACTGCCGGTCACCGCAGAGTTCCCCCTCGCCCAAGCCGCCGAGGCCCACCGGCTGATGGACACCCGCACCACCACCGGCAAGCTGCTGCTCCGCGTCGCGGGGGAGTGAGGCCGATCCGGGGCCGCTACCCGCCCTCCCGGACCCGCCGCCAGCCGGGCCGGCCGAGGCCGCGAGGTCGGCGACGGCCTCGCAGCCGGGCCGGCCGCAGCACCTGCTCGCCGGTCGTCGCGCCGATGCCGATGCCGATGCCGATGCCGATGGCGGCGAGGCCGCTCCCGGTCATGCTCGTGACCACCGTCGGCGCGAGCACCCGCAGCCCGGGGAACTCCCGGAGGAGCGCCTCGGCGGCCGGCGAAGTCGAGGGCGACCGTCGTCCTGCCGCCGTCGATCACCCTGCCATCGTGCGGTTCACGGCCGGGCCGGGATCTCGCAGGCCTCCGAGAAGCCCTGGCTGGTCAGGCCGAAGGCGCGGTTGGCCCGCGAGCGCCAGTTCTCCAGCGCGACCATCGCGGTGAGTTCGACGAACGCCGCCTCTCCCAGGCGCGCGATCAGCTCCGCGGCGAGCTCGTCCGTGACCGCCGGCTCGGTCTCCGTCATGGCCTCGGCGTACTCCATGACCAGCAGCTCCAGCTCCGTGAACGTCTCGCGGCTCTCCCGCCACCGCGGCACCTGCCCGACCTTCCGTGCCGACAGCCCCCGTTCCAGGCCCTCCCAGTAGCCGAAGTCCATGCACCACGAGCAGTTGATCCGGGCCGCCGCCGCCATCACCGCGAGGTGCTTCAGCCCGGCGTCGAGGGCGTGCCACTTCGCCGCCTGCTGTTCGAGGCGTACGTACGTGAACAGCACGCGCGTGTTGTGCCCGTACGCCTGGCCGGGGTCGAGCACCTTGCCGTACCTGCGGCGCGAATACCAGGCGCCGATGCGCATGAGGAGGGTGCGGGGCGGGGTGAGCGAAATGCGCGACATGGCGGTCGCCTCCTGGACGGTCGGTCGGTCTCGTCGGTCCTTCACCAGCCGAGACCGGACAGCCCTCCGGAATGTGACAGCCCGCCTCGGATTTCTCCGATGCCTGCGGGGTCGGTTACGGCAGCTCGATGCCCAGGTCCCAGCCGTCGTGCGCGTGGGTGCACAGGCAGGAGCGGGACTCCGTCGGCGGCAGCGCCGCCACCGCGTCGAAGAGGACCTCGCGCAGGCGGCCCACGTTCTCGCCGAACACCTTCAGGACCTCCGTGTGGGACACGCCCTCACCCGTCTCCGCGCCCGCGTCCAGGTCGGTGACCAGCGCCATCGACGTGTAGCAGAGCCCCAGCTCGCGCGCGAGGACCGCTTCCGGGTGGCCCGTCATGCCGACGACCGACCAGCCCATCGACGCGTGCCACTGCGATTCGGCCCGCGTCGAGAACCGGGGGCCCTCGATCACGACCATCGTGCCGCCGTCCACCGGCTCCCACGCCCGCCCCCGCGCCGCCGCCAGCGCCACCGAGCGGCCCACCGGGCAGTACGGGTCGGCGAAGGTGGTGTGCACGACGTTCGGCACCGTTCCGTCGGGCAGCGGCTCCCCGTCGAAGAAGGTCTGCGCCCGGGACTTCGTACGGTCGACCAGCTGGTCGGGAACGAGCAGCGTGCCCGGACCGTGCTCGGTGCGCAGCCCGCCGACCGCGCACGGGCCGAGCACCTGGCGCACGCCCACGGAACGAAGCGCCCACAGGTTGGCCCGGTAGTTGATCTTGTGGGGCGGGACCTTGTGGCTGCGGCCGTGGCGCGGGAGGAAGGCGATCTGCCGCCCGGCCAGCTCGCCGAAGAAGAGGGAGTCGCTCGGGGGCCCGTACGGGGTGTCCACCCGGACCTCGGAGACGTCCTCCAGGAAGGAGTAGAAGCCCGAGCCGCCGATGACACCGATCTCTGCGTTAGCCATGCGGCCACCCTAGCCGGGCATGCACAAGGCCCCGCCGCCCGGAAGGGGCGACGGGGCCTTGCGAAGAACGGACGAGATCAGAGCGCGCGGATCAGGCAGCCGAGGTGGAGCTGCTGCTCGAGCTCGACGTCGAAGACGTGCTGGACGTCGACGAAGACGAAGCCGCCGGGGCGGCAGGCGTGGACGGCTTCGAGGCAGGGGTGCTGCTCGACGAAGCGCCGCGGCTGTCGTTCCGGTAGAAACCGGATCCCTTGAAGACGATGCCGACCGCGGAGAACACCTTCTTCAGGCGTCCGTGGCAGTTCGGGCACTCGGTCAGTGCGTCATCGGTGAACTTCTGCACGGCCTCAAGGCCCTCACCGCACTCGGTGCACTGGTACTGGTAGGTCGGCACGAATTTCCTCCTGGCACTCTGACTCTATGAGTGCTAACGACGTTCCATGGTGACGTATTCCGGCCGATCAGTCCACCGTCACCGGCACGCGGTGACCGAGACCACGCTCGTTCACCCGCGCACCAGGGGCCTGCCCGGCCGGTGCGGCGGCCGCGGTGGCGGCCTCTGCGACGGCCTGGGTACCGGCCTGCGAGGCGGTCGCGCCGGCGACGGGACCCGTCGACGAGCTGATGATCCGGCTCGGGGCCTTCGGAGCCAGCTTCGACCGCAGCGCGAGCAGGGTCGCCAGCGCCAGCACGGTGCCCGCCATGGGCACCAGGAAGCCGTACGAGGACCCGTGTGCGTCCGTCAGGCGGCCGGCCAGGGTCACGGCGGTGGCCTGACCGAAGGCGACCGCACCGGTCAGCCAGGTGAAGGCTTCGGTCCGGGCGTTCGCCGGGATCAGCGACTCGATCATCGTGTAGCCGGTGATCAGTGCCGGGGCGATGCACAGGCCGACGACCAGGCCGAGCGCGCCCAGCAGGATCATCGAGTGGGCGGTCCACAGGACCGAGGCGGCCACGGTGAGGCCGGCGTAGCCGAGCAGCAGCCGGCGGCGCGGGCCGATCTTCCAGGCGATGGCGCCGCAGGCGATGCCCGCGGTCATGTTGCCGGCCGCGAAGATGCCGTAGAGCAGGCCGTTCGCGCCGGGGTTGCCGATCTCGTTCGAGAAGGCGGCCAGCGACACCTGCATGCCGCCGAAGACGGCGCCGATGCCCAGGAAGGCCACGATCAGGACGCGCAGGCCGGGGAAGGACAGCGCGGAAGCGTGCTTCTCGCCCCCGGCCGCGGCGGCGTGCAGCTTCGGCTGCGTGGCGCGCTGGGCGGCGAAGACCAGGCCGCCGGCCAGCGTCAGCACGGCCTCGGTGATCAGGCCGGCGGCCGGGTGGACGCCGGTGCACAGGGCCGTGGCCAGGACCGGGCCGACGACGAAGGTGAACTCGTCGGTGACGGACTCGAACGCGGCGGCCGTCGGCAGCAGCGGTGAGCCCTCGAGCCGGGCCGCCCAGCGGGCCCGGACCATCGGTCCGACCTGCGGGACGGAGGCGCCGGCCGGGACGGCGGCCAGCGCCAGCGCCCACACGGGGGCGCCCAGCAGCGCGAGCGCCACGAGGGTGCTGACGGCGGCGGAGTGCATGAGGACGACGGGGACCAGGACGGCGCTCTGGCCGCGGCGGTCGGTGAGCTTGCCCATCACCGGGGCGGACAGCGCCATCGAGATGCCGGTGACGGCGGCGACGATGCCGGCGCTGCCGTAGGAACCGGTGGTGTGCTGCACGAGCAGCAGGATGCTGATGGTCAGCATGCCGAACGGGAGCCGGGCGGCGAATCCCGGGAGAACGAAGCCGATGGCGCCGGGCGTGCGCAGGAGCTGCCCGTAACCGGGGCGTGCGGACTTGTCGGTCGTGACCGCGGATGTCACGGCCTGGCCTTTCCGCTGCCTGGTAGAGCGTCCCCGTCTGCGGACGGTGTGCCGCCTCGTGAGCGACCGCACCCGTACATGTGGGAGCCCCGAGAGCTGTCCTCTTGCGCAGAACCGAGTGATACCTGGGCGCCCACTGCGGGAGGGTGCCACGGCCGCTTTGCGGTCGCGCCAGCTCTGCGTCAGGCAGAGTTGGTTCGATGTGGTGTGCCTTTATCGTACAGGCAGACCGGGTGTGTGTCCTGTGATTCCGGCGACAGGGTGGACCTTCACCTGCGATTAACTGGAAGTTGGCATTCCGTAGGACGGTAAAGCGTGGCGAAACGGCCCGCAAACCCCCGAAAACACAGAATTAGAACGGCGCTCTAACTCTCCGTTCGAGTCGGGGACCGGCCCCGCTCAAGCCCCGTTCGAGCCGGTGCCGAGCCATCCGGCCAGCTTGCCGCCCCGGGCCACGGCACGCAGCCGGGCCTCGGCCGCGTCGCGTACCGGATCCGTGGCCACCACCAGCAGCTCGTCCCCGCGCCGCAGCACGGTCGACGGCAGCGGTACGAAGCTCTTCGCGTCGCGGACGACCAGCGTCACCGACGCCCCCGGCGGCAGCCGCAGCTCGCTCACCTCGACGCCGTGCATCCGCGAGGCGTCCGGGATGGCGAACGACAGCAGGTGCCCGCGCAGCTTCTCCAGCGGCGCCGACTCGATCCCCAGGTCGGCGGCGCCCTCGTCGCCGGCGCCGAGCTCCAGCTTGCGCGCGAGCCACGGCAGGGTCGGCCCCTGGACCAGGGTGTAGACGACGACCAGTACGAAGACGATGTTGAAGACGCGGTCGCTGCCCTCGATCCCGGTCACCATCGGGATGGTCGCCAGGATGATGGGCACCGCGCCGCGCAGCCCCGCCCACGACATCAGGGCCTGCTCCTGCCAGGGCAGCCGGAACGGCAGCAGGCTGACGAAGACCTCCAGCGGCCGCGCCACCATCGTCAGGACCAGCCCGATGACCACGGCGGGCCAGAAGTCCTGGGCCAGCTCGTGCGGGGTGACCAGCAGGCCGAGCAGGACGAACATGCCGATCTGGGCGATCCAGCCGAGCCCGTCCGCGAACCCCCGGGTCGCCGGCCAGTGCGGGAGCTTCGCGTTCCCGAGCACCATGGCCGCCAGGTAGACGGCGAGGAAGCCGGAGCCGTGCGCCATCGCGCCGGCCGCGTACGCCGTCACGGCGATCGCCATCACGGCGATCGGGTAGAGGCCGGAGGCGGGCAGGGCCACGTGCCGCAGGCCGTACGCCCCGAGGAAGCCCACCGACAGGCCGATCGCGACGCCGATCGCCAGCTCGAGGGCGATCTTGCCGATCAGGAAGTACCACGGGTCCACCGGGCCGACGGAAGCGAAGGCGACGACCAGGATGACGACGGGGGCGTCGTTGAATCCGGACTCGGCCTCCAGCACACCCGTGATCCGCGCGGGCAGCGGCACCTTGCGCAGGACGGAGAAGACGGCCGCCGCGTCGGTCGAGGAGACGACCGCACCGATCAGCAGGGCCTGGCGCCAGTCCAGTCCGACCAGGTAGTGGGCGCCGGCCGCCGTGACGCCGACACTGATCGCGACGCCTACCAGGGACAGGACGATCGCGGCCGGGAGGGCGGGCTTGATCTGTTTCCACTTGGTGCCCAGACCACCCTCGGCGAGGATCACGACGAGCGCTGCGTAGCCGATGACCTGGGTCAGTTCGGCGTTGTCGAAAACGACGTTGCCGATGCCGTCCTGGCCTATCGCGATGCCTATGCCGAGGTAGATGAGCAGGCTGGGGAGGCCGCTGCGTGAAGAGATGCGTACCGCCGCGACGGCGACGAGCAGCACGAGCGAGCAGACCAGCAGGAGCTCATTGAGCGTGTGGACGGTCAGCGGGCGGCCCTTTCCTCAAGGCACCAGGTGGAACGTTCCTCCAGGCGACAAGTCCGGCAAGATCGGCAGGTACTTCGTTACCTTACCTAATATTTGACGCGCCCTTTACGCGATAACCACATTGTGAAACCCCTGTTCGGCCCTGTCCTCGTCACCTCGACCCCTGGCGGATCAACGGACAGGGTCCTGCGCCTATGGTTGCTCCCAGCACTCCCAGGACCACCCTGCCCCTCTAAGGACAGCGATGCCCGCCAACGAAACCGCCCCTTCCGTCAAAAAGAGGGGACGACGCGCCCGTCTGATCGTGCTCGTGCTGGTCCTGGCGCTCCTCGCGGGCTTCGGGTACGGGACGTACTGGAGCATGGACAACGTCCGCGCCTCGTTCCCCCAGGCCACCGGCACCCTCAAGGTGCCCGGCCTGACCGGGACCGTGGAGGTCAAACGCGACTCCCACGGCATCCCCCAGCTCTACGCCGACAACGACGACGACCTCTTCCGCGCCCAGGGCTTCGTCCACGCCCAGGACCGCTTCTGGGAGATGGACGTCCGCCGCCACATGACCTCCGGCCGGCTCTCCGAGATGTTCGGGTCCGGCCAGGTCGAGACCGACGCCTTCCTGCGCACGCTCGGCTGGCGCCAGGTCGCGCAGGCGGAGTACGAGACCAAGCTCTCGCCCGAGACCAAGAAGTACCTGCAGGCCTACGCCGACGGGGTCAACGCGTACCTGAAGGGGAAGTCCGGCAAGGACCTCTCCGTCGAGCACGCCGCCCTCAAGCTCAGCGACGACTACCAGCCCGAGCAGTGGACCCCGGTGGACTCGGTGGCCTGGCTCAAGGCGATGGCGTGGGACCTGCGCGGCAACATGCAGGACGAGATCGACCGCGCGCTGATGTCCAACAAGCTCACGCAGGCGCAGATCGACGAGCTCTACCCGCCGTACCCCTTCGACCGGAACAAGGCGATCGTCGACGGCGGCAAGATCGACGGCGGGAAGTTCGCGCCGCAGGGCGGCGGCGCTGCCGCCGGCGCCACGGGAACGGGCTCCGGATCCGGCACGGGCTCCGGCTCCCAGGCCTCGACGGCCTCCGCCCCCGGTGCCTCCGTCACGAGCGGCCTCGCCGACAACGCGAGCGCCCAGGGCGCGACCGCGGGCCTGCGCACCTCCCTCACCTCGCTCGCCGCCACACTGGACAAGATCCCCGCGATCCTCGGCCCCAACGGCAGCGGCATCGGCTCGAACTCCTGGGTCGTCTCCGGCAAGTACACGACCACCGGCAAGCCGCTGCTCGCGAACGACCCGCACCTGTCCCCGCAGCTGCCCTCGGTCTGGTACCAGATGGGCCTGCACTGCCGCGCGGTGTCGAACCAGTGCAAGTACGACGTCGCCGGCTACACCTTCTCCGGCATGCCGGGCGTGGTCATCGGCCACAACGCCGACATCGCCTGGGGCATGACCAACCTCGGCGCCGACGTCACCGACCTCTACCTCGAGCAGGTCAAGCCCGAGGGCTACGTCTACGACAACAGGGTGGTGCCCTTCACGACCCGTGAAGAGGTCATCAAGATCGCGGGCGGCACCAGCAAGAAGATCACCGTCCGTACCACCAACAACGGTCCGCTGATCTCCGACCGCAGCGACGAGCTCGGCACGGTCGGCAGCCGCGCCCCCGTCTCCAGCTCGGCCCCCGACCGCGGCAACGGCTACGCCGTCGCCCTGCGCTGGACCGCCCTGGACCCGGGCAAGTCGATGGACGCCGTGTTCAGCCTCGACCGGGCCAAGGACTTCGCGGGCTTCCGCGCCGCCGCCCGCGACTTCGAGGTGCCGTCCCAGAACCTGATCTACGCCGACGGCAAGGGCAACATCGGCTACCAGGCCCCGGGCCGCATCCCGGTCCGCGGCGCCGGCGACGGCCGCATGCCGGCCCCCGGCTGGGACTCCAAGTACGCCTGGAAGGGCGGCAAGGACGGCAACGCGGGCTACATTCCGCAGGACGAGATGCCGTACGACTACAACCCGGCGCGCGGCTACATCGTCACCGCGAACCAGGCGGTCGTGGAGAGCGGCACCGGCGCGGGCAAGTACCCGTACGTGCTGACCACCGACTGGGGCTACGGCGCCCGCAGCCAGCGGATCAACGACCTCATCGAGGCGAAGATCAAGGACAACGGCAAGATCTCCACCGACGACATGCGCACCATGCAGACGGACAACAGCAGCGAGATCGCCGCGCTGCTCACCCCGATGCTGGCCAAGATCGAGGTCTCGGACCCCGACGTGCGCTCCGCGCAGAAGCTGCTGGAGGGCTGGAACTACACGCAGGAGGCCGACTCGGCGGCGGCCGCGTACTTCAACGCCGTCTGGCGCAACATCCTCAAGCTGTCCTTCGGCGACAAGATGCCGAAGGAGCTGCGGATCGAGGGCAGCTGCATGAACGTCCAGGAGGAGACCAGCGGTCCGGTCGACGACCTGGCCAAGACGGTCCGCGAGTGCGGTACGCGCGACTCCGACTCGGCGCAGCCGGACGGCGGCGACCGCTGGTTCGAGGTGGTCCGCCGCCTGGTCAAGGACGAGAAGTCGGCCTGGTGGCAGACGCCCGCCGCCCGCAACCAGCCGGCGACCGCCACCCGCGACCAGCTGTTCGCGCGGGCCATGAAGGACGCCCGCTGGGAGCTGACCGCCAAGCTCGGCAAGGACCAGTCCACCTGGAGCTGGGGCCGCCTGCACCAGCTGACGCTGAAGAACCAGACCATCGGCACCGAGGGCCCCGGCTTCCTGCAGTGGCTCCTCAACCGCGGCCCGTGGAACCTGGGCGGCGGCGAGGCCACCGTGAACGCGACCGGCTGGAACGCCTCCAGCGGGTACAAGGTCACCTGGGTCCCGTCGATGCGGATGATCGTGAACCTCAGTGACCTGGACAAGTCCCGCTGGATCAACCTGACCGGCGCCTCGGGCCACGCGTACCACGACAACTACTACGACCAGACGGACATGTGGGCCAAGGGCGAGCTGCTGGACTGGCCCTTCGGCAAAGAGGCCGTGGACAAGGCGACGGTGGAGACACTGACGCTCAAGCCGTGAATCTGATCACCCCCGACGGGGTGGCGACCGCCTGAACGGGGTGGTCGTGCGGTTCCTCCGGGACCCGCGCGACCACCTCTTCGTCGTAGAGGAGCACGACCAGCGCGGGATGCGCCCCGGCGCGCGCCAGACGTGCCAGCACCCGGTCGTACGAGCCCCCGCCGCGCCCGAGGCGCATCCCGCGGCCGTCCACGGCCAGCCCCGGCAGCAGGACGGCGTCGGCGCCGGCGACCGCGTCCGGCCCGAGCCCGGGCCCGGCCGGCTCCAGCAGCCGCATCTTGCCGGGGTGGGCGGCCTCGGCGAGGCTGCCCGGTCCTTCGTACGCCGCCCAGTCGAGGTCGTTGTCGGGCAGCAGGACGGGCAGCAGCACCCGCTTCCCGGCCGCGCGCAGGGCGTCCAGCAGATCGCGGGTGCCGGGTTCGGCGCCGACGGAGACGTACGCGGCCACGGTGTGCGCATCGGCCAGTTCGGGCAGTTCAAGAGCGGAGCGGGAGAGCGCGAGGGCCGACGTACGCAGGAATTCGGGGGACAGGGCACGGCGGGCGGCCAGGAGTTCTCGGCGCAGCCCGGCCTTTTCGGACGGGTTCGGCGGGTTCCATACCACAGCTGACTCTGATTTCCTTTCAAATAGGGGTGAAGGCGGACTTATTTACCGGAATCAAACCCGGAGCGGTCCGTGAGACCCACTATCGTTCTGCCCATGACTCAGTTGCACCCTGTGATCAAGAAGGCCGTGATCCCGGCCGCAGGTCTCGGCACCCGCTTCCTCCCGGCGACGAAGGCGACGCCCAAGGAAATGCTCCCGGTCGTGGACAAGCCGGCCATCCAGTACGTCGTCGAGGAGGCCGTCTCGGCCGGCCTGGACGACGTTCTCATGATCACGGGGCGTAACAAGCGCGCACTCGAGGACCACTTCGACCGCAACTACGAGCTGGAATCGGCCCTCATCGCCAAGGGCGACGACGACCGGCTCAAGAAGGTCCAGGAGTCCAGCGACCTCGCCACCATGCACTACGTCCGCCAGGGTGACCCGCGCGGCCTCG
The DNA here is from genome assembly GCF_055579465.1 of Streptomyces sp. NPDC032745. Classification (NCBI taxonomy): domain Bacteria; kingdom Bacillati; phylum Actinomycetota; class Actinomycetes; order Kitasatosporales; family Streptomycetaceae; genus Streptomyces; species Streptomyces sp. NPDC032745. The sequence goes on from NZ_JBVING010000006.1 coordinate 308,068, forward strand.
GCCACGCCGTCCTGTGCGCCGAGCCGCACGTCGGCGACGAGCCCTTCGCAGTCCTCCTCGGCGACGACCTGATCGACCCGCGCGACCCGCTGCTGCGCCAGATGACCGACGTTCACGCCCGCACCGGCGGCACCGTCATCGCCCTCATGGAGGTCGACCCCGCCAACGTCCACCTCTACGGCTGCGCCGCAGTCGAGGCCACGGACGACGAGGACGTCGTCCGGATCACCGGCCTCGTCGAGAAGCCGGACCCGGCGGACGCGCCCAGCAATTACGCGGTCATCGGACGCTATGTCCTCCACCCCGCGATCTTCGACATACTGCGGGAGACCGAGCCGGGCCGCGGCGGGGAGATCCAGCTCACCGACGGCCTGCAGAAGCTTGCCGCCGACGAGACCGTGGGCGGCCCGGTGCACGGCGTGGTCTTCCGGGGCCGCCGCTACGACACCGGAGACCGCGGCGACTACCTGCGGGCCATCGTCCGCCTCGCGTGCGAGCGTGAGGACCTGGGCCCGGAGTTCCGCACCTGGCTTCACCGTTACGTCACGGAGGAGATGTAGCACCTTGAGCAGCCGCGCACCGCAGGACACCGGCCACGGCGCCCAGCGCCTGTGGTCGGTCGACGAGCACCTCGCGGACGTCCTCGCCGCGATCCGGCCGCTGGAGCCCATCGAGCTCCAGCTGCTCGACGCCCAGGGCTGTGTCCTGGTCGAGGACGTCACCGTGCCCGTCGCCCTCCCGCCCTTCGACAACAGCTCCATGGACGGGTACGCCGTCCGCACGGCCGATGTCCAGGGCGCGAGCGAGGAGTTCCCCGCGGTGCTGACGGTCATCGGGGACGTGGCGGCGGGCAGCGGCGAGCTGCCCACCGTCGGCCCCGGCCAGGCCGCCCGCATCATGACGGGCGCCCCGCTGCCTCCGGGTGCCGAGGCCGTCGTGCCGGTCGAGTGGACCGACGGCGGTACGGGCGGCGGCGCGGCCGCCGGCATGACCCCGGCCAGCGCGGCCCCCGAGGGCGCGGGCGGCGAGGTGCGCGTGCACCGGGCCGCCGAGGCGCGGGCGCACGTACGCTCGCGCGGCAGCGACGTCCAGGCCGGGGACCTCGCCCTGGCCGCCGGCACGGTGCTCGGCCCGCCGCAGATCGCACTGCTCGCGGCCATCGGGCGGGGCACCGTACGGGTGCGGCCGCGGCCGCGCGTGGTCGTGCTGTCCACCGGCAGCGAGCTGGTCCAGCCGGGCGAGTCCCTGGCCGCGGGGACGATCTACGACTCGAACAGCTTCGCGCTGGCCGCGGCCGCGCGCGACGCCGGGGCGATCTCCTACCGGGTCGGGGCCGTCGCCGACGACGCCGAGACCCTGCGCTCCACCATCGAGGACCAGCTGATCCGGGCCGACCTGCTGGTCACCACGGGCGGCGTGAGCGTCGGCGCGTACGACGTGGTCAAGGAGGCGCTGTCCTCGGTGGGCACGGCCGAGGACGAGCCCGACGGCGGGCGGATGGACTTCCGCAAGCTCGCGATGCAGCCCGGCAAGCCGCAGGGCTTCGGGACCGTCGGCCCGGACCACACCCCCCTGCTGGCCCTGCCCGGCAACCCGGTGTCCTCGTACGTCTCCTTCGAGCTGTTCGTGCGTCCCGCGATCCGCGCGCTCATGGGCCTGGCGGACGTCAACCGGCCCAGCGTGCGGGCGGTCCTGAAGGCCGACGAGGCGCTGGGCTCCCCGGCGGGCCGCCGCCAGTTCCTGCGCGGCAAGTACGACGCGGAGAGCGGCACGGTCAGCCCGGTCGGCGGATCGGGCTCCCACCTGATCGCGGCCCTGGCCCACGCGGACTCGCTGATGGTCGTACCGGAGGACGTCACCTCGGTGGAGCCTGGGGCCGAGCTGGAAGTGGTCCTGCTCGGCTGAAGTCCGGCCGGTGCGGGTAGCGTGTTGCACCACACAGGCCCTTGCGGGGCCCGGAGCGGGAGCGGCACGAACCTATGGCAGCGTTTTCCCAGGGGGAGACCCCCGGACCCCCTGAGCACAGCAGGCTGACGCACATCGACGAGGCCGGCGCGGCCCGGATGGTGGACGTCTCGGAGAAGAACGTCACGACGCGGACGGCACGGGCCAGCGGGCGCGTGCTCGTCTCCGCCCGGGTGATCGAGCTGCTCCGCGGCGAGGGCGTGCCCAAGGGCGACGCCCTCGCCACCGCACGGATCGCCGGGATCATGGGTGCGAAGAAGACCCCCGACCTGATCCCGCTCTGCCACCCGCTGGCCGTATCGGGCGTGAAGGTGGACCTCTCGGTCGCCGACGACGCCGTCGAGATCCTCGCCACCGTCAAGACGACCGACCGCACGGGCGTCGAGATGGAGGCGCTGACCGCCGTAGCGGTCGCCGGGCTCACCGTCATCGACATGGTGAAGGCCGTCGACAAGGGCGCCGTCATCACGGACGTCCGGGTGGAGGAGAAGACCGGCGGCAAGTCCGGCGACTGGACGCGCGCGTGAACGCCCCGCGCGGCGGCGACGCCTTCAGCCACGTCCACGTGCCCGTACCGCCGGCGGCGGGCGGGACCCGGGCGGCCGGGCCGGATGCCGCGGGCGCGGCCGGGGAGCCCGGGCGCGTCCTGCGCGGGCTCGTGGTCACCGCATCGAACCGCGCCTCGGCGGGCGTGTACGCCGACCGGGGCGGACCGCTGCTGGCCGAGGGGCTCGAGAAGCTCGGCTTCGCGGTGGACGGCCCGCGGGTCGTCCCCGACGGGGATCCCGTCGAGCAGGCGCTGCGCGAGGGCGTGGCCGCCGGGTACGACGTCATCCTCACCACCGGAGGCACCGGCATCTCGCCGACCGACCGCACCCCGGACGCCACCGCGCGGGTGCTGGACTACGAGATCCCGGGCATCCCGCAGGCCATCCGGGCCGAGGGCCTGCCGGCCGTGCCGACCGCGGCCCTGTCCCGGGGCCTGGCGGGCGTGGCGGGCCACACCCTGATCGTGAACCTGCCCGGCTCCACCGGGGGCGTCCGCGACGGCCTCGCGGTGCTCACGCGGATCCTGCTGCACGCCGTGGACCAGATCCGGGGCGGCGACCACCCCGTGCCCCCGGGCAGATCCTCCGGGAGCCCGAGCTGAACGGACCCTCCTGGCCGGTGGTGCTGACCGACGGCGACGTCACGCTCCGGCCGATAAAGCTGCGGGACCAGGGCGCCTGGCGCGAGGTCAACCGGCGCAACCGCGACTGGCTCAGGCCGTGGGAGGCGACGATTCCGCCGCCCGCGCCGTGGGGGCCGGTGATCCACCGGCCGACGTACCGGCAGATGGTCCGCCATCTGCGGGCCGAGGCGAACGCGGGGCGGATGCTGCCGTTCGTCATCGAGTACCAGGGCCGCCTCGTCGGCCAGCTGACGGTCGCCGGGATCACCTGGGGCTCGATGTGCGCGGGCCACGTCGGCTACTGGGTGGACCGCGAGGTGGCGGGCCGGGGCGTGATGCCGACGGCCGTCGCGCTCGCCGTGGACCACTGCTTCGCGAAGGTCGGGCTGCACCGCATCGAGGTGTGCATCCGCCCGGAGAACGGGCCGAGCCGGCGGGTGGTGGAGAAGCTGGGCTTCCGCGAGGAGGGGCTGCGGCCGCGCTACCTCCACATCGACGGCGCCTGGCGCGACCACCTCGTGTACGCGCTGACGGCGGAGGAGGTCCCGGAGGGGCTGCTGCACCGCTGGCACCGCGGACGCAGGCAGGGCACTTCGTCGGCGTAGCGGCGGGGCTCGGCGACCCGGTAAACGAATATCTGTTCGAATTATCGGGTCGGGGAACCGATTCGCCCATAACCTGATCCGAAGAATCACAAAAAAAGTCCGTGATATCAGCCAGTTCGTGCGACACACCGGTCCAATTGGCGGATCCGCCCGGCCGCGCCCCTCTACGGTGTGGGGTGTGAGCAGCAGCGGCCTCATCTACGCAGTCATTGTCGGGGCCTGGGCCGCCTACTTGGTGCCCATGTGGCTCCGGAGGCAGGACGAGCTGAACGAAGCCCGTCCGACGGAACGCTTCTCCACCGCCATTCGGCTGCTTTCCGGCCGGGCGGGAATGGAGCGCCGTTACGCCAAGGGGCTGCGGGAACGCGGCGACCAGGAGGCAGAGCCCGCGCACCGCGCGGACCCGGACGCCGCGACGGAAACGGTGAATTCCGTGGACGCCGACGCCCGGCCCGTCGTCGTGCCCCCGACCAGGGCGGAGCCGAGGTCTGCCGTGGCGGAGCGGCACCGGCGCGAGCAGCGCCTGCAGGTACTCGCGCGCCGCCGGCGCACGACCGCGCTCCTCTTCCTGATCTTCACGCTCGGTGCGATCGTCGCGGCGGTCGGCGGCCTGGGCTACCTCTGGGCGCCCGCCGTACCGGCCCTGCTGCTGAGCGCGTACATCGTGCACCTGCGGGTCCAGGAACGGCGCCGCTACGAGTTCACCATGGACCGGCGGCGGGCCGAGGCCGCCGCCCGGCAGCTGCGCGAGAACCGCCCGCGCCGCCGTGAGCCGGAGGCCGCGGCGGGATCCGAACCGGACCCTGCGCCACCCGTCTCCCCGCAGGAGGCCGGACGGCGCGCGCTCGTCGAGCAGACCGACCACGCCGAGTGGGTGGACCAGCAGCGCGAGCGCGAACGCGGCCCCGCCCGCGGTGACAGCTGGGAGCCGGTCCCGGTCCCGCTGCCGACGTACGTGACGGCCCCGGTCGCCCCGCGCGCCACCGGCCCGGCGACCCCGGACGCCTGGAGCGCGACCCGTTCCAGCACGGCCGAGCCGACGGACCCCCGCCTGCGCGCCCAGCCGTCGCCGGCCCCGAAGGCGGAGCCGAAGCCGGAGCAGAAGCCCCAGCCGAACGCCCGCCCGCGCGGCCAGGGCCGCGGCCGCACACCGCTGTTCGACCAGTACGAGAGCGACGACCGCCCCCGCGCCGCGAACGAATGACCGGACCTGCACGGACGCTCCCCGGTATCGGTTTTGGAGCACCCGCGCCGGGATGCTAATGTTTCACACGTCGCAAGGGCCTGTGGCGCAGTCTGGTAGCGCACCTCGTTCGCATCGAGGGGGTCTGGGGTTCAAATCCCCACAGGTCCACAGACGATGAAGATCCCGTCCGATCGCAAGATCGGGCGGGATCTTCGTGCTTCCCGGGTTCGTTAATCCCTTTGGTCCTCCCCTGTAGGCGGCGGTTAAACTCCGCCTGCCCGTAGCCCGTGTGATGGTCATCCGGGTCGGGCCGTTTGACCTGGGGGGTTCATGAGTTTGCTGCCGATCGGCAGAAGAGTGCGGGAAAGACGGGGGAGAGGCCGCGGGGCGGTTGCCTCCGGTGCCCTGCTGCTCGCCGTACTGACCGCGTTCACCGGCCAGACCGGATCCGCGTTCGCGGCCGCCGCGCCGCCCGAGGCCACCGCCTCACCGCAGTCCGAGCCAGCCGCGCCGGCCCCGGCCGGGCCCAAGGCGCCGCCGAAGGCGGACCCGAAGGCCGACCACGAGGCCGCCGTGCGGGCGCTCCGCCAGAGCGACGTCGCCGAGGACTGCCCGGCGGCGCTCGCGCCGCACACGACCGTCAACTGCACGGTGGAGCCGAACAAGACCGCATCGTTCGCACTCACCCTGCCGCAGCAGAAGGACCTGGTCCTGCTCCAGGCCGTCTCGGCCCAGGGATCGGTCTACTCCAAGCTCGTGGGGCCGGACGGCGCCGCGGTGACCTGTGAGCCCGCCTTCGGCAGCAGCTTCGGGTACGGGGCCCAGCGCTGCGCCACCGGCAAGGCGGGCGCGTACACCCTGCAGGTCTGGAGCAACAGCGGTTCGCAGAACGACATCTCGGTGTCGTACGTCCCGCTGCTCTCCTCCACCTCCTGCAAGGCGGTGGGCGCCGCCGACCGCAAGCTCGGTGCGCCGACCGTGTTCCACGGTGCACCGGCCGCCGGCTCGGCGGGCGACTGCTACACGCTGGACCTGGCCGCGAACGACGTACTGCGCGGCTACGCCTCCACGTACCGGGTCACCCAGAGCGTCTACGACGCCGACGGCACGCAGATCTGCTCCTCCCGGGACCACGAGAGCGAGGCCCTCGACTGCAAGCTCACGGGCACCGCGCCGTACCGGATGTCGGTGCTGCAGTTCTCGGGGGCGGCCGAGACCTATGACCTCACGGTGGCCCGGCTCTCCAAGCCCGAGGGCTGCGCCGTGGTGGAGCCGCAGGCGTTCGGGACCGCTCCGGACCTGAGCTCCACGGCACGCTGCCGCACCCTGCGGGTCACGCAGGCCGGTGCGTACGCCTTCGAGCCGGTCTCCTCCGGTGCCACCCCGTACGGCGGGCTGTTCGCGTCCGACGGCACTCCGGTCGCCGACTGCGCGCAGGGCACCTGCCAGCTGACCCCTGGTGACCGCACCTGGGTCGTCGACCCCCGCAGCACCGAAGCCGGTGCGTTCGGGATGGCCTTCCACTCCGCCAAGGAGACCCGCGGCTGCACCGCGACCCACGACAACGGCCTGGTGGCCGGTCCGGCCACGGGCACGTTCGGGGGAGCCGGGCAGAAGCTCTGCCTGACGCTTCCTACCGCCACCGGCAAGGGCGTCTACCTGCTCAACCGGCCGCCCGCCGAGGGCACGGACGCCACCGTCGTCGTCTACGACGCGGCGGGCGCCGAGCAGTGCAAGAACGACGGCCGCTTCTACGCCGTCTGCAAGCTGACCGGCACCGCGCCGTTCCGCGCCGTGCTGAGCGGCACCCCGGCCCTGGCGTACGGCCTGGTCGTCCACCGCACCGGCGAGACCGCGGGCTGCACCGCCTGGCAGCAGACCGGCTTCGACGGCACCTGGGGCGCCGAGGTCTCGCTGACCCCGGCCGACCGGCTGCGCTGCATGAGCGTGCCGGCGGACCGGCACTCCACCGCGGAGATGCTCGACTACGCCAACAATGCCAACACGGTGAACGGGTCGGTCCGGCTGATCGACGCCGCGGGCAACGAGGCCTGCTCCACGGTCGGTTCCTCCACCACCATCTGCACGCTCGCGGCCGGTGTCACCTACACCGCCCCGCTGATCCTCTCGGGCTGGCAGCCGGACACGTACAAGCTGGTCCGGCGTGACGTATCGGCGACCGCGAAGTGCGCCGCGCCCGCCTCGACGGCAGTCGGCGGCCAGTCGCTCCCGCTGGACCTGACGTCCGCGCTCGACGCCCGCTGCGTGCGGGTCACCGGCGCGGCCACGGACAAGATCTGGCTGAGCTCGCGGACCCTCGCGGACCCGCGGTACGCACCGTCGACGCTGCTGATGGCGGTCGACGCGAACGGCAAGTACGTCTGCCGCCAGTGGGGTACCTCCTGCCGGGTCACCGGCTCGACCTCGTACGTGGCGATCGTGCTGGCCTCCGGCTACAAGGACAAGCCGATCCACACCGACGTGGACACCTGGAGGGTGGGCACGGCGGCCGGCTGGGCGCCGGAGTGCACCGCCAACCCCGTCTCGGTCAACGGCTTCCCGGCGCGGAGCGGGGTGCTCTCCGAGTCCTCGACGGGCTACTGCGCCGTGGTCGACGTGAAGCCCAACCAGGCGTTCAAGGTCGCCGGTACCACCAGCACGACCACCAGCGAGAACCCGTCGCTGAACCTGCACGGCGCCGGTCAGTGGACGAGCACGGGCGTCGAGTTCCAGTGCAACCAGTCGTGGGGCGTGTTCGGTGCCCGGTGCCTGACCCTCGGGAACGCCGAGGCCGGCCAGGCCGTTCTCCTGCTGAGTGCCGCTCGCAGTGCCACGCCCGTGGAGTTCAGCATGCAGGGACTGTGCGACTCCGAGTGCGTCTACCCGCAGCCGGGGGCTCTGCCCACGTCGATCAGCCCCGCGACCGGCGCCGCCGGGACGCAGACCCACGCCGTCGTCCGCGGTACGGGGCTCACCCTGGACAGCAAGATCCATCTGGTGCGCAGTGACATCGGGGGCGATCCGAGGCCGGTCATGAAGGTGCTCTCCGTGAACGCCGACGGCACCGCTCTCGATGTGCTGGTCGACACCAACGGGCTGGAGCCGGGAACCTACGACGTGGTGCGCGACGGCTACGTGTCCACTCCCGGAGTGCCCTCTCCGGGCTACCTGCCGAAGGCGTACACGGTGACGGCGGCCGCGACCGCGGCGAAGAGCCGGTTCGTGCCGATCACGCCCTCGCGGTTCCTGGACACGCGTGACGGCACCGGGGCGACGAAGGCGCGGGTCGGTCCGGGTGGTGTGGTCACCCTCCAGGTGGCCGGTGTGAAGGGTGTTCCGGCGGCCGGGGTGACCGCGGTGGTCATGAACGTGACCGCCGTCAACCCGACCGAGGCCGGGCACGTGATGGTGTACCCGAACGGGCAGCCGAAGCCCTCGGTGTCGAACCTCAACTTCTCGGCCGGGCAGATCGTTCCCAACCTGGTGACGGTCCCGGTCGTGAACGGCAAGGTGGACCTGCGCAACAACGCCGGTTCGGTGGACCTGATCGCGGACGTGACCGGGTACTTCACCGACAAGGCCGCGACCGGCTCGGCATTCACGCCGATCACGCCGTCACGGTTCCTGGACACGCGTGACGGCACCGGGGCCAGCAAGGCCCGGGTCGGTTCCGGTGGGGTCGTGACCCTGCAGGTGGCCGGTGTGAAGGGTGTTCCGGCGGCCGGGGTGACCGCGGTGGTCATGAACGTGACCGCCGTCAACCCGACCGAGGCCGGGCACGTGACCGTTTACCCGAACGGGCAGGCGGCGCCGGGGGTGTCGAACCTCAACTTCACCGCCGGGCAGGTCGTCCCCAACCTGGTGACCGTTCCGGTCGTCAACGGCAAGGTCGACCTGCGCAACAACTCGGGCTCGGTGGACCTGATCGCCGACGTCACGGGCTACTACTCGGCGAACGGGTCGACGTTCTCGGCCGGTTCCCCGGTGCGGCTGCTCGACACCCGTACCGGCACCGGCGCCCGCGCCGGTGCGGTCGGCCAGGGCGGCGTCGTCAGCCTCAAGGTCGCCGGGGTCGAGGGCGTGCCGCTGACCGGGGTGACCGCGGTGGTGCTGAACGTCACCGTCACCAACCCCACCCAGGACGGTCACCTCATCGTCCAGCCGCACGGGGTCGCGCGTCCCAACGTGTCGAACCTCAACTTCCTGGCCGGCCAGACCGTTTCCAACCTGGTCGTGGTCCCGGTCGTGGACGGTCGGGTGACCTTCTACAACAACACCGGTTCCGCCGATGTGATCGCCGACCTGAACGGCTGGTTCACCTCCTGACGGACCTGTACGAACACCGCGGGGCCCGTCCGATCTCACGATCGGGCGGGCCCCGCGGCCGTGGGCGCCGGCCTCGGCGAAGCCCCGTACGGTCTCCCCCGGCCGGGGCGGCGAAAAACGAAGGATCCAGCCCAAGAGCGGCCTGAGAATGGGCCCATGACGATCACGGGTGAGCAGGACGGCGCGACGGCGCAGGCGTGGGGTGCGCTCGGCGGGGCACCGGAGCTCGCCGGGCGGGTGCGGTACCGCGGGGCGCCGGGGCTGGGGCAGGGGCCGCTGCCGGTACGGGAGTTGGCGCGGGCGACCGTCGGGGCGTGCGCGCTGGCCGCCGCGGAGCTGGCCGCGGTACGGGCCGGGGGCGGGGCGGCCGGCGCGGACCCGTCCGCCGTCGACGAGGGTGCGGTGGCCACGGCCTTCGTCAGCGAGCGGCACCTGCGGGTGCGGGGGCGGGAGCCGGTGACCTTCGCGCCGCTGTCCGGCTTCTGGCGGGCGGCGGACGGCTGGGTGCGCACCCACGCCAACTATCCGCACCACGAGGCGGCGCTGGTACGGGCACTGGGGCTGCCGTCCGCGACGCCGGAGGCGCTACGGGCCGCGATGGCGGGACGGACGGCCGTCGAGGTGCAGGAACGCGTGTACGCGGAGGGCGGGCTCGCGGTCGCGGTGGCGCAGGAGTACGGGGACCCGCGGCCGCTGGTCGAGGCCGCAGGGGAGTCCGGGGCGCCGGGCCGGACGCTCGGGCGGGCCCCCGCAGGGCTGCCCGCGGCGGGGGTGCGGGTGCTGGACCTGACACGGGTGATCGCGGGGCCGGTCGCGACGCGCACGCTCGGGATGCTGGGCGCGGACGTGCTGCGGATCGACTCGCCGGGGCTGGCGGAGGCGGCCGACACGTATGCGGACACCGGCTTCGGCAAGCGGTCGGCGCTGCTGGACCTCGCGGCCACGGCGGACCGGGCGGTGTTCGAGGGGCTGCTGGCCGGGGCGGACGTGGTGGTGACCGGATACCGGCCGGGTGCGCTGGAGCGGCACGGGCTCGGGGCGGCGGAACTGCTGGAGCGGCGGCCGGGGCTGGTGGTGGCCCAGCTGTGCGCGTGGGGCTGGGACGGGCCGTGGGCCGGGCGGCGGGGGTTCGACTCGCTGGTGCAGGCGGGCTACGGGATCGCTGCGCGGTACGCCGGTCCGGACGGCGTGCCGGGGGTGCTGCCGGCGCAGGCGCTCGACCACGGCACGGGGTACCTGGTGGCGGCCGGTGTCCTGCGGGCGCTGGCGGAGGGGGGCGGGCGGGCCCTGCGGTTCTCCCTGGCGGGAACGGCATCGTGGCTGGTCCGCGAAGTCCCGGCGGCGGGGCCCGCTGCCTCGGGGTACGCGGCGGAGCCGTGGCTCAGGGAGACGGACTCGGGATACGGCCCGCTCCGGTACGCCGCCGGCCCCTTCGGGGACTGGGCCCACGGGCCCTCCCGCTGGGGCACGGACCGGGCCGCCTGGCTCCTGCGGTAGGGCGTGGCCCGGCTGCCGACGAACGGAGTCCGGCGTCAGGGGACGAGCGGTTTTGCCATGCAGCGGCTGGAGTCGTAGTGGCGGTAGTGGCCGAACTTCGCCGAGAGGGTGTAGCCCGACGAGAGGTAGAGGGCTATCGCCTCCGGCTGCTGGTCGCCCGTTTCCAGGGCCATGCGGGTGCGGCCCGCCGCGCGGGCGTCGGACTCCAGTTCGGCCAGGATGCGGCGGGCCAGGCCCAGGCCGCGGGCCTCGGGGACGACGTACATGCGCTTGAGCTCGGCGTCGCCGTCCGCGTAGCCCTCGTCGTTCTCGTCCTGGCTGCGCCAGCCGCCGCTGGCCACCGGCGTGCCCGAGGCGTCGTACGCCAGCAGGTACCGGCCGTTCGGCGGGGCGAACATCGCCGGGTCGAGGGGTGTGACGTCCCCCTCACCGCCGTAGCGCGCCTGGTACTCGAGCTGGACCTGGTCGTTGAGTTTGACCGCGTCCGGGTGGTCGTACGGCACGGCGCGGAGCTGGATCCCGTGAGACATCCGAACATCGTACGGAACGCTCCCGTTATGGTGCTGGGATGCTCACTGTGACCTCCGTGAATGTGAATGGGATCCGCGCCGCCGCCAAGAAGGGGTTCTCCCCCTGGCTGGCCGGGTCGGATGCCGATGTGGTCTGCCTCCAGGAGGTACGGGCCGAGGAGGGGCAGATTCCGGACGAGGTCCGCAAGCCCGGGGGCTGGCACACCGTGTTCGCGCCGGCCGCCGCCAAGGGACGGGCCGGGGTCGCGCTGTACACGCGCCGCGAGCCCGAGCGGGTACAGGTGGGATTCGGGAGCGACGAGTTCGACACGAGCGGGCGCTACCTGGAGGTGGATCTTCCGGGCGTGACCGTCGCCAGCCTCTACCTGCCCTCCGGCGAGGCCGGGACCGAGAAGCAGGACGAGAAGTACCGGTTCATGGCGGAGTTCCTCCCCTATCTGGCCGCCTTGAAGGTGCGCGCCGCCGGGGAAGGGCGGGAGGTCGTCGTGTGCGGCGACTGGAACATCTGCCACCGGGAAGCCGACCTCAAGAACTGGAAGACCAACCGGAAGAGCGCCGGCTTCCTGCCCGAGGAGCGGGAGTGGCTCGGGGAGGTGTACGACGGCGCCGGGTACGTGGACGTCGTACGGAGCCTGCACCCCGACACCGAGGGGCCGTACTCCTGGTGGTCCTACCGCGGGCGGGCCTTCGACAACGACGCCGGGTGGCGCATCGACCTCCAGGTCGCGACCCCGGGGCTGGCCGCCCGGGCCGTGAAGGCGTTCGTCGAGCGGGCCGAGACGCATCCGGAGCGCTGGTCCGACCACGCGCCCGTGACCGTGGTCTACGAGCTGGGGTCCTGAGCCCCTGACGCCATCAGGCGGTCCATCGCCATGGTGAGCTCCGCCTCGACCACGCTCTTGGCGAGCGGGCGCAGGCGCGGCAGGGCCTCCTCCGTGAGGTGCGCGGAGATCAGCTCGGTGAACAGGGCCGCCATGGCGTCCGCGTGCTCGCGGACCCGGCGGCCGGTCTCCAGGACCGCGGAGAGCGGGACCCCTTCGCGGACCAGCGCCGAGGAGACGTCCAGCAGGCGGCGGCTGACGTGGACGATCTCGTCCCCGTCGGTGGCGAGGTAGCCGAGGTCGAGGGAGGCAGCCAGGTTCTCCGGGGTGACCTCGCCCTCGAAGTAGTCGGCGAGGGCCTCCGGCGTCAGGCGTACGGGGGTCTCCTCGGACCAGCCGATGCCGAGCAGCTCGCCGAGCTGGCCGACGTCGCGGCCGTTCTCGAAGGCGGCGGTCAGTTCGGCGATGCCGCCGAGGGTGTGGCCGCGCTCCAGCAGGGCGGCGATGGTGCGCAGCCGGGCCAGGTGGTGGTCGTCGTACCAGGCGATCCGGCCCTCGCGCCGCGGTGGCGGGAGAAGCTTGCGCTCGCGGTAGAAGCGCAGGGTGCGGACGGGGATGCCGGCCGCCTCGGCCAGTTCCTCCGTACGGTATTCACGCACTGTCGTCCCCGCTTCCGTCTGTTCCACGGGCGAAGCCTATGGCGTACCGGCAGTAACTTTCCGGGCGCGACCTCTACCCATGAGTACGGGGCTGCTCTACTCTCCCGATTGTGCCAGTGATTGCTGGCAGTGTGGCGGTGTGGTTGTGACCGGGCTGGGCTGGGACTGCGGAAGCGGAAGGCGGCGGGCATGGGCGGCAGGGGTGGCATGGGCGAGCGCAAACACGTACGAGTGGCAGTGATCGGCTCCGGGTTCGGCGGGCTGGGCGCGGCCGTACGGCTGCGGCGCGAGGGGATCACGGACTTCGTCGTACTGGAACGGGCCGACTCCGTCGGCGGGACCTGGCGCGACAACAGCTATCCCGGGTGTGCGTGCGACGTCCCCTCCCACCTGTACTCGTTCTCGTTCGCTCCCAACCCCGACTGGCCGCGGACCTTCTCCGGCCAGCCGGCCATCCGGGCGTACCTGGAGCACGTCGCCGACACCTTCGGCCTGCGCCCGCACATCCGGCTGAGCTCCGAGGTCCGGATGATGCGCTGGGACGCCGACGGGCTGAGGTGGGAGATCGAGACCTCGGCCGGGGAGCTCACCGCCGATGTCGTCGTCTCCGCCACCGGGCCGCTGTCCGACCCGAAGACGCCGGAGGTCCCCGGGCTCGCCGAGTTCCCCGGCAAGGTCTTCCACTCCGCGCGCTGGGACCACGACTACGACCTGCGCGGCAAGCGGGTCGCCATGATCGGCACCGGCGCCTCGGCCATCCAGATCGTGCCGGCCATCGCGCCGGACGTGGAGCGGCTCACGCTGTTCCAGCGGACCCCGCCGTGGGTGATGCCGCGCACCGACCGGGCCATCAGCAGTGTGGAGCGCTGGCTGCACCGCCAGCTGCCGTTCACCCGGGCGGCCCGCCGCGGGCTGCTGTGGGGGATCCGGGAGCTCCAGGTCAGCGCGTTCACCAAGCGGCCGAACCAGCTCGGGCTCATCGAGTCGCTGGCCAAGGCCAACATGGCGCGCTCGATCAAGGACCCGGCGCTGCTGGCCAAGCTGACACCCGCGTACCGGATCGGCTGCAAGAGGATCCTGCTCTCCAGCGAGTACTACCCGGCGCTCGCCCGGCCGAACGTGGACCTGGTCGCCTCAGGGCTCAAGGAGATCCGCGGCAACACACTGATCGCGGCCGACGGGACCGAGACCGAGGCCGACGCGATCGTCTTCGGCACCGGCTTCCACGTCACGGACATGCCGATCGCCGACCGGGTGGTGGGCGCGGAGGGGCGGACCCTCGCGGACCACTGGAAGGACGGGATGCAGTCGCTGCGCGGGGCGACGGCGGCCGGCTTCCCGAACTGGATGACGATCATCGGGCCGAACACCGGGCTCGGGAACAGCTCGATGATCCTGATGATCGAGTCGCAGCTGAACTACATGGCGGACTACCTGCGCCAGCTCGCCCTCCTCGATGGAGGCGGCCTGGGCGGCCGGGTCGCGCTCGCGGCCCGGCCCTCCGCCGTGAACCAGTGGAACCGGCAGGTCCAGGCCCGTATGCAGCGGACGGTGTGGAACACCGGCGGCTGCACCAGCTGGTACCTGGACGCGCAGGGGCGCAATACGACGGTCTGGCCGGGCACGACCGGCGAGTTCCGGAAGGAGACGCGGAGCGTGGACCTCTCCGAGTACGAGGTCGTCCGCCTCAGGGAGGCCGAGCGCGAGCCAGTCCCCGCCCGGGCGGCGCAGGCCAACGCCGGGGAGGGCGCCGCATGAGCCGGCCGGCGCACGTCACCTCCGGGCCGTACGCACCCCCCGCCCCCCGGCGGGAACTGGTCGCGGTCTCCGCCGACGGGGCCCGGCTGCACGTCGAGGAGCACGGGGACGAGGGCGCGCCGGCCGTGGTGCTGGCGCACGGCTGGACCTGCTCCACCGCCTTCTGGGCCGCGCAGATCCGGGAGCTCTCGAGGGACCACCGGGTCATCGCGTACGACCAGCGCGGGCACGGGCGCAGCCCCGCCGCCTCCCGCTACGACACCACCGCCCTCGCCGACGACCTGGTCGCCGTGCTGCGGGCCACGCTGGCCCCCGGCCGGCGGGCGGTCGTCGCCGGACACTCCATGGGCGGGATGACGATCATGGCCGCCGCCGGGCGGCCGGAGTTCGCCGAGCACACCGCGGCCGCGCTGCTGTGCAGCACCGGCAGCGCCCGACTGGTCGCGGAGGCGCTGGTCGTGCCGCTGCGCCCCGGGCGCGTGCGGACGCGTATCACCGGCGCGGTACTCGGCGCACGCGCCCCGCTCGGGCCCGTCACGCCGGTCGCCAAGCGGGTGCTGAAGTACGCCACCATGGGCCCCGGGTCCGCGCCCGACAGGGTCGAGGCCTGCGCCCGTATCGTGCACGCCTGCCCCACCGGGGTCCGGTACGCCTGGTCCGAGGTGCTGGCCGGGCTGGACCTCGAGGCGAACCTGGCGGCGCTCACCGTGCCCACCGCCGTCATCGGCGGCAAGAACGACCGGCTCACACCGATCGTGCACGCCCGGGGGCTCGCCGCCGCGCTGCCGCACTGCGTGGGGCTGACCGAGCTGACCGGCATGGGGCACATGACCCCGATCGAGGCCCCCGAGGCCGTCACGAACGCCGTGCGCGAGCTGAGCGCGCACTTCTTGAAGGAGGTCACGCGGTGAGTGCGCGCAGGAGTCTGGAAGGCCAGGTCGCCGTCGTCACCGGCGCCGCACGCGGGGTCGGCGAGCTGCTCGCCCGCAAGCTGTCCGCACGCGGCGCGAAGGTGGCGCTGGTGGGCCTGGAGCCGGAGGCCCTCAAGGAGGTCTCCGAACGGCTGCACACCGACAGCGACCACTGGCACGCCGACGTCACCGACCACGAGGCCATGGCCCGGGTCGCGCAGGAGGTCAAGGAGCGCTTCGGCAAGGTCGACATCGTCGTCGCCAACGCAGGCGTGGCCGCCGGCGGGCCGTTCGCCGACTCCGACCCCGACGCCTGGCGCCGGGTGATCGAGGTCAACCTGATCGGCGGGGCGGTCACCGCCCGGGCCTTCCTCCCCGTACTCACCGAGAGTCGCGGCTACTTCCTGCAGATCGCCTCGCTCGCCGCGATCACCCCGGCGCCGATGATGACGGCGTACTGCGCCTCCAAGTCCGGCGTCGAGGCGTTCGCGCACTGCCTGCGCGCCGAAGTCGGCTACAAGGGCGTCAAGGTGGGCGTCGGCTACCTCTCGTGGACCGACACCGACATGGTGCGCGGCGCGGACCAGGACGAGGTCATGCGGGAACTGCGCCGGCGGCTGCCCTGGCCGTCGAACCGCACGTACCCGCTGGGCCCGGCCGTGGACCGGATCGTGGCCGGCATCGAGCGGCGCTCGCCGCACGTGTACGCGCAGTGGTGGCTGCGCGGGATGCAGGGCGTGCGCGGCTACCTGCCCGGGATCATCGCGACCGTCGGGCAGCGGGAGATGAAGCGCTTCGAGCCCAGGCTGGCGAGTGTCTCCAGGGGACTTGTGGGGGCCGGAGGGGCCGCCGACGAGAAGGAGCGCACGCAGGACACCGGGCGCCATTGATCGAAATGCGAGCTTTGTCCGGTCGTGCAAATCTGGTCGAGGCCCAGTCCCCTACACCCCTCCAGGAGTGAACAGCATGGGCATCAAGGACCAGTTCCAGGACAAGGCGCAAGAGCTCAAGGACAAGGCCAAGGAGCCCGGGAGGAGCGCGAAGGACGAAGCGTCCGAGCGCGGTGCGCAAGCCTCCGGGCAGGCCAAGAAGAAGAAGGAAAAGGTCCACGACGAGCTCGACGACAACTGGGACTTCTGACGCCCGGAGTTCGTGGCGGAAGGGGCGCGGCCCGTGCAGTGCACAGGTCGCGCCCCTTCCCCGTGCCCTACGGCCTCGGCGGCAGCTTCGGACGCCGCAGGTCCGGTACGTCCGCGTAGCCGGGCGGGACCGCCGCCGGCTCCTGCTCCAGCAGCTCCAGCGCCAGGTGCACCGCATCGTCCAGCTGGGCGTGCCGCCCCTCGGCCCAGTCGAGCGGGGTGCGCAGGATCGCGAGGTCCGGCTCCACGCCGTGGTTCTCCACCGACCACCCGTACTCCGGGAACCAGGCGGCGTTCATCGGCACCGTGATGACCGTGCCGTCGCCCAGGGTGTGCCGGCCGGTCATCCCGACCACCCCGCCCCACGTGCGCTGGCCGACCACCGGGCCGAGCCCGAGCAGTTTGAAGGCCGCCGTGATCATGTCGCCGTCCGAGGAGGTCGCCTCGTCGGCCAGCGCCACGATCGGACCGCGGGGCGCGTTGGAGGCGTACGACACCGGCTGGGCGTTGCGCGTGAGGTCCCAGCCGAGGATCGAGCGGGTCAGCTTCTCCACCACCAGCTCGCTGATGTGCCCGCCCGCGTTGCCGCGCACGTCCACGATCAGCGCGGGCCGGGACATCTCCATCCGCAGGTCCCGGTTGAACTGCGCCCAGCCCGAGCCGCCCATGTCGGGGATGTGCAGGTAGCCGCATTTGCCGCCGCTGACCTCGCGGACCACCGCGCGCCGTTTCGACACCCAGTCCTGGTAGCGCAGCGGCCGCTCGTCGATGAGCGGCACGATCGCCACCCGCCGGGCCCGGCCCTCGCCCTCCGCGGGCTTGAAGGTCAGCTCGACCGTGGTGCCCCCGGCCGCCGAGAGCAGCGGATAGGGCCCGGTCACCGGGTCCACCGGCCGGCCGTCGACGTGGGTGAGCACGGCACCCTCCCGGATGCCGGTGCCGGCGAGCGGGGAGCGGGCCTTGGAGTCGGAGGACTCGCCCGGCAGGACCCGCGCGAGCACCCAGCCCTCCTCGCGGGGCACGAGGTTGGCGCCCAGCAGCCCGATGGGCCGCTGGTAGTGCGGCGGGCCTTCGTTGCGGCGCGCGGGGGAGACGTACGCGTGCGAGGTACCGAGCTCGCCGAGCACCTCGCGCAGCAGGTCCGCGAACTCGTCGGGCGAGGCGACCCGTTCGACCAGGGGGCGGTACTGGCGCAGCACCCCGTCCCAGTCGATGTTGCACATGTCCGGTTCCCAGAAGTACGCGCGGATCAGCCGCCCGGCCTCCTCGAAGGCCTGGCGCCACTCGGCGGCCGGGTCCACCTCGTGCAGGATGCGCCGCAGGTCCAGGTAGACGGTGGAGTCGCTGTCGCCGGACTCGGTCGAGGGGACCGCGCGCAGGTCGCCGTCGTCGTTGACGACGAGCCGGGTGCCGTCGCCGCTCACCGCGAACCAGTCCAGGCCGGAGGCCAGTTCGGTCTTGCGCGCCTTGGTGATCTCGAAGTGTTCCAGGGTGGGCTTGCCGCTGGTGTCGGTCGGGTTGGCGAAGGTCTCGCCGAGCGCGCCCGAGATCGGCCAGCGCAGCCACACCAGTCCGCCGCCGTGGACCGGGTACAGGGCCGAGTACTTCGAGGCCGTCACCGGGAACGGGGTGACGCGGCTCTCCAGCCCCTCCACCTCCACCATGACCGCGCCGTCGCCCTCGGCGGCCTCGGCGGCCTCGCCCTCGCCCGGGTCGAGCCCGCCCGCCGCCGGGCGGCCGTCGGGGGTGAACGCGAACGGCGAGGGGGTCGCCGAGGACAGCGGCACCAGGTACGGGCGGCAGCCCAGCGGGAACGACAGGTCGCCGGTGTGCACGTCGTACACCGGGTCGAAACCGCGCCAGGAGAGGAAGGCCAGGTAGCGGCCGTCGCGGGTGAAGACCGGGTGGTCGTCCTCGAAACGGCCGTTGGTGACGTCCACGATCGAGCGCGGGCCGGGGCCGGAGATCCGGGCCATCTTGATCTGGCGCAGGGAGCGCCCGATGCCCGGGTGCGACCAGGTCAGCCAGGCCCCGTCGGGCGAGAACGCCAGGTCGGTGACGGGCCCGTTGATGGACCGGATCAGCTCGGTGGCCTCACCGTTGGACTCCTCGCCGGCGTCGATGAGCAGCAGCCGCCCGTCGTTGGAGGCGATGGCGAGCCGCTCCCCGTCCGGATCGGAGAGCAGTTCCAGTACGCGGCCCAGCTCGCCGGAGGCCAGCCGGCGCGGCTCCCGGTCCCCGGAGGCCCGCGGGAGGTAGGCGATCTCGATCGCGTCCTCGCCCTCCGCGTCCGTCACGTACGCGACCTGCCCGCTGCTGCCCAGCATCTCCGGCAGCCGCACCCGCACGCCCGGGGTGTCGGCGATGGTCCGCGCGGGCCCGTCGCGGTGGGTGAGCCAGTACAGGCTGCCGCGGATGACGACCGCGCTGGCCCGGCCGGTGGCGTCGACGGAGAGCGAGTCGACGTGGCTGGCGGCCGGGACCTGGTACGTACGGCGGCCCGCGCGGGGCCCGCCGAGGCGGACGTCGAGCCTGCGCGCGGCGGCGCCGGGGGACAGGGAGTCGACGAGCCAGAGGTCCCCGGCGCACTGGTAGACGACCCGGGAGCCGTCGCTGGAGGCGTGCCGGGCGTAGAACTCCTCGTGGTCGGTGTGCCGGCGCAGGTCGGTGCCGTCGGGCAGGCAGGAGTACAGGTTGCCGATGCCCTCGTGGTCGGAGAGGAAGGCGATCCGGCCGTCCACGAACATCGGGGCGTCGAGGTGGCCCTCGAGGTCCTCCAGCAGCTGCTTGCCGTGCAGCCAGAGCCGGCCGGTGGCGCCGCCGCGGTAGCGCTTCCAGGCGGCGGGCTCGTGCGGGGGCTTGCCGGTCAGCAGCAGGGTGCGCCGCTCTCCGCCCGGCTCGTCGTGGACTGCGATGTCGGAGACCGGCCCCCAGGGGAGCCTGCCGCCGGGCGAGCCGTCGGTCGGCAGGCTGTAGGCCCAGGCGTAGTACGAGAAGGGCTGGCCGTGCGAGGACACGGCGAGGATGTCGCTGTGGCCGTCCTTGTCGGGCGGGGTCCAGCCGCAGACGCGGGTGTCGGTGGCGCCCCAGTAGCTGAGCCGGCGGGCCGGGCCGCCGTCCACCGGGGCGAGGTGGACCTCGGGGTCGAGGCTGCGCCAGGTGGTGAAGGCGATGTGCCGTCCGTCGGGGGAGAATCGGGGGTGGCCGACTCTGGTCCGGTCGACGGTGATCCGCCAGGCCCGGCCGGGGGGTTCGCCCTCGGGGACGAGCGGGGCGACCCAGAGGTCGTCCTCGGTGGCGAAGCACAGCAGATCGTCGTGGAGGTGCGGGAAGCGGAGGTACGCGCCGTCGTGACTCACCCCACAATGCTTTCCGCGCAGAGGGGGCCTGGCAACTCGTACAGGTGATCCATGCCACTCCCCTCAGCGAAACGGAACGGTTTCGTTTCGTTCGCGACAGGGGTATCGTCATCGGTGTACGAAACAGTTTCGTTCGGAAGGGAGGTGCCGGAGATGCCCGAAGAAGTCTCGTCGCGGCGCAGCCGGATCACCCCCGAGCGGGAAGCCGAACTCCACGAGGCGGTCCTCGACCTCCTCCGCGAGGTCGGCTACGAGGCGCTGACCATGGACGCGGTCGCCGCCCGTACGAAGTCCAGCAAGGCCACCCTCTACCGCCAGTGGGGGAGCAAGCCCGAGCTGGTCGCCAGGGCGCTGCGCTGCACCCAGCCGGCCTCCCTCCGGGAGATCGACACGGGCACGCTGCGCGGCGACTTCCACCGCATGGTCGAGCTCTCCGACAACGCGCAGATGGCGAAGGACACCGCGCTCCTGCGGGGGCTCGCCCACGCCGTCCACACGAGTCCCGAACTCCACCAGGCGTTGCGCAGGCTGCTCATGGAGCCGGAGATCTCCGGCCTCGACGAGATCCTGCAGCGGGCCGTGGACCGGGGCGAGGTCGCCCCGGACTGCCCCGCAATCCGTTTCGTGCCGCACATGCTGATCGGCGCCTTCATCGCGTTGCCGCTGATGGAGGACCGATCGGTGGACCAGGCGTTCCTCGCCGACTTCATCGACTCCGTGGTCTTCCCCGCCCTCGGCGTCTGAGTCTGCCCGCACTCCTTCCTGCTGCTCCTGACACGCCGCTCTCGTCGTCGGGCCGGCTTTCCACGCCCTGATCCATCCCGGATCCATCCCACGACCTGAACGGGAGACCCGCCTCCGTGGCTACCTTCCTCTACCGACTCGGCAGGGGCGCCTTCCGGCGCCGCGGCCTCGTCGCCCTCGTCTGGGTGGCACTGCTGTTCGCCGCCGGCTTCGGCGCGGCGACGGCGTCCGCACCCACCTCCGGATCGTTCTCCATACCCGGCACGGAGGCCCAGAAGGCCTTCGACGTGCTGGACGAGAAGTTCCCGGGCATGGCCGCCGACGGCGCCACCGCCCGTATCGTCGTCAAGGCGCCCGCGGGCGCCTCGGTCAACGACCCGAAGTACAAGACCGAGGTCGAGAAGATCGTCTCCGGTCTGAAGGACGGCCCGGGCAAGGCCGAGGTCGCCTCGGTCACCGACCCGTACCAGGCCCAGGCGGTGAGCCAGGACGGCTCCACCGCGTACGTCAGCGTCAAGTACACCGTCAGCGGCATGGAGCTGAAGGACGAGACGCGCGACGCGCTCAAGGACTCCGGCACCGCTGCCCAGAGCGCCGGGCTCACCGTCGAGATCGGCGGCGACGCCCTGATGACGGCCCCCGAGACGGGCTCGGGCGAGATCGTCGGCATCGTGATCGCGGCGATCGTGCTGGTCATCACCTTCGGCTCGCTGATCGCGGCCGGGCTGCCGCTGCTGACCGCGATCATCGGCGTGGGCATCGGCGTCTCCTCCATCACCGCGCTCGCGAACGTCCTGGACCTCGGCACCACCACGTCCACCCTGGCGATGATGATCGGCCTCGCGGTCGGCATCGACTACGCCCTCTTCATCGTCTCCCGCTACCGCGTGGAGCTCGCCGAGGGCCACGAACGGGACGAGGCCGCGGGCCGGGCCGCCGGAACCGCCGGCTCCGCCGTCGTCTTCGCCGGTCTCACCGTCGTCATCGCCCTCGTGGGCCTGGCCGTCGTCAACATCCCGATGCTGACCAAGATGGGCTTCGCGGCCGCGGGCACCGTGGTCATCGCCGTCCTCGTCGCCCTGACGCTGGTCCCGGCCATCCTGGGCTTCGCGGGCAAGAAGGTCCTGCCGGCCGGCAGGAGGAGCAAGCTGTTCGGCAAGGGCAAGCCCGCCGGAGCCGAGCCCAAGGCCAACGGCGGCACCCGCTGGGCCCGCTTCGTCCTGCGCCGCCCGGTCATGGTGCTGCTCGTCGGTGTGATCGGCCTCGGCGCCATCGCGATCCCGGCGAGCAAGCTGGAGATGGGCCTGCCGGACGACGGCGCCCAGCCGGTCTCCACCACCCAGCGCAAGGCGTACGACCTGCTGTCCGAGGGCTTCGGCCCGGGCTTCAACGGCCCGCTGATGGTGGTCGTCGACGGGGACAAGGCGCTCGCCGACAAGACGGTCGACCGGATCAAGGGCCTGGAGGGCGTGGCCGCGGTCATGCCGCCGATGCCCAACGAGGCCGGGGACGCCTCGGTGATCACGGTCGTCCCGAAGGACCGCCCGTCCTCCACGCAGACGGAGGACGTGGTCCACGAGATCCGCGACGGCAGCGGCGACGACGTCCTCGTCACCGGTGCGACCGCGATGAACATCGACTTCTCGCAGAAGATGAACGACGCGCTGCTGCCCTACCTGGCGCTCGTGGTCGGCCTCGCCTTCCTGCTGCTGATGGTGGTCTTCCGTTCCATCCTGGTCCCGCTCAAGGCGGCGCTCGGCTTCCTGCTCTCGGTGGTCGCCGCCCTCGGCGCGGTCGTCGCGGTCTTCCAGTGGGGCTGGCTCGGCTCGCTCTTCGGGGTGGAGCAGACCGGTCCGATCATGAGCATGATGCCGATCTTCATGGTGGGCGTCGTCTTCGGCCTGGCCATGGACTACGAGGTCTTCCTCGTCACCCGCATGCGTGAGGCGTACGTCCACGGCGAGCGCCCGGGCCAGGCGGTGGTGACCGGCTTCCAGTACAGCGCGCGGGTCGTCGTGGCGGCTGCCGTCATCATGATCGCGGTCTTCTCGGGCTTCATCGGCGCCAGCGAGCAGATGATCAAGATGATCGGCTTCGGCCTCGCCATCGCCGTCCTCTTCGACGCCTTCGTCGTCCGCATGGCGATCGTCCCGGCGGTGCTCGCGCTGCTCGGCCACAAGGCCTGGTGGCTGCCGCGCTGGCTGGACCGGCTGCTGCCCAACGTGGACGTGGAGGGCGAGAGCCTGCGCAAGCACCTCGAGGGTGCGGACCGGTCCCCGAAGGCGGAGGGCCCGGACAAGGACCGCGAGCTGGTCAACGCCTGACCCTACGTACACGTCGGCCCGGCCCCGCACTGATCACCAGTGCGGGGCCGGGCCCGTTTCGTCTCGTCCTGTTACGCCTGCCGGGTGACGGGGGCGTTCGTGCGGCGCAGGAAGCGGCGCAGCGCGGCGATGTCGAACTGGATCACTGCGACGCCCTCGGGGGAGTGGAACTCGACGACCGCTTGGACGCGGCCACAGGGCCAGACGCGCACGTCGCCGGTGCCGGTCGGGGCCTGGAGGCCCGCCTCGAGGAGGGCCCGGGGGAAGACCCACTCGTTGTCGGTGCCCTCGGGGGAGAGCCCGGCGGGGAAGACGATCCGTACGGCGAGCGGCTCGGCGGGGGCGAAGCGCAGGGCGACCGGGATCTTCCGGTAGAGCGGGTCGTCGGTGATCACGCGGGCGGTGACGCGCTCCTCGACAGCGGCGGCGACGACGGCGGTGGCGACGGCGGTGGCGGCTGAGGCCGTGGGGGGATTCTCGGCGGTGGCTGACACGACAAGACTCCTCAAATCGGAACATATGAGTCCGTATTGCCCCCAGCCTCGCACATTCCCACGAATCTGCGCGGCCGTATTTGTGGTGCGGACGCTCTTGCCAAGGATTTGCAATTGGGCACTATTCTTGAGCGGTTAAAGACTTTGCCAGCTCAAAGACCGCAGGAAGCGGAGCAGCCCCATGCATGTGCCCGACGGCTTCATCGACGCCCCCGTCTCCATCGCCGCAGGTGTCGCCGCCGCAGGCGCGGTGGCCGTCAGCCTCCGCGGTGCCCGCCGAGAGCTCGGGGGCACCTCCCAGGCCGAAGGCTCTGGGGGAGAACGGGCGGCGCCGCTCGCCGGACTCGTCGCCGCGTTCATCTTCGCCGTCCAGATGCTGAACTTCCCGGTCGCCGCCGGCACCAGCGGACACCTGCTGGGCGGGGCGCTCGCCGCGATCCTCGTCGGTCCCTACACAGGCGTGCTGTGCGTGTCCGTGGTGCTGCTCATGCAAGGCGTCCTGTTCGCCGACGGCGGGCTGACCGCCCTCGGCGTCAACGTCATGACCATGGGCGTCGTGACCGTGGTCGTCGCCTACGCCGTCTTCCGCGGGCTGCTCAAGCTCCTGCCGGACACCCGCCGCTCGGTCACCGTCGCCGCCTTCGCCGGAGCACTGCTCTCGGTGCCCGGCGCGGCCGTCATGTTCAGCCTCCTGTACGCCCTCGGCGGGACCACCGACGTCCCGCTCGGCAAGGTGTTCACCGCCATGGTCGGCGTGCACGTGCTGATCGGCATCGGCGAGGCGGTCATCACCGCGGCGACCGTGGGCGCCGTACTGGCCGTACGGCCGGACCTGGTGCACGGCGCGCGCGGGCTGGCCGCGCCCCTGAAGCTGCGCATCGGCGGCGAGCTGGTCGACGCTCCGGCCGCTGCCCCGGCTGCGGTGCCGACGGCCGTGGCCGCCCGCTCGACGAAGCCCGTGTGGATCACCGGCCTGGTCACCGCCCTCGTACTGGCCGGCTTCGTCTCCTTCTACGCCTCCGCCAGCCCCGACGGCCTCGAGAAGGTAGCCGCCGACAAGGGCATCGACCAGAACGTGAAGGAGCACGCCGCCGCAGACTCCCCGCTCGCCGACTACAGCGTCAAGGACGTCGACGACGCCCGCCTCTCCGGCGGCCTCGCCGGTGTCATCGGCGTCGGCGCGACCGTCGCCGTCGGCACCGGGATCTTCTGGACCGTGCGCCGCCGCCGCGCGCAGGACGTGACGGCCGCCGGGGCCGCCTCGACCTCGGCGGTCTGAGGTGGGCGCGGGCCATGCCCACAAGCTCTACCGGCACGGGCACTCGCCGGTCCACGCGCTGCCGCCGCACTGCAAGCTGGCCGCGGCCTTCGCGTTCGTCGTGGTCGTCGTGTCCACCCCGCGCGAGGCGGTGTGGGCCTTCGGGCTGTACGCGGTCCTGATCGCGGCCGTCGCGGCCGCGGCCCGGATCCCGGCCGGCTTCCTGCTGCGGCGGCTGCTGATCGAGATCCCGTTCGTGGCCTTCGCCGTGCTCATGCCGTTCGTGGCGCAGGGCGAGCGGGTGGAGGTGCTCGGCATGTCGCTCAGCGTCTCCGGACTGTGGGGCGCCTGGAACGTGCTGGCCAAGGGCACCCTCGGGGTGGCCGCGTCCGTCCTGCTCGCCTCCACCACCGAACTGCGGGCGCTGCTGCTCGGGCTCCAGCAGCTGAAGCTGCCACCGCTGCTGGTGCAGATCGCCTCCTTCATGATCCGGTACGGCGACGTGATCACCGGCGAGCTGCGGCGGATGTCGATCGCCCGGCGCTCGCGCGGGTTCGAGGCCCGCGGCGTCCGGCACTGGGGGGTGCTGGCCAAGACCGCCGGAGCCCTGTTCATCCGCTCCTACGAACGCGGTGAGCGGGTCCACCTCGCGATGGTCAGCCGCGGCTACGCCGGCTCGATGCCGGTGATCGACGAAGTCGTGGCCACCCGCGCCCAGTGGGCGTACGCGGCCGTACTCCCGGCGGCGGCGCTCGCCGTCTGTCTGATGGGATGGATCCTGTGACTGCTGTGACCCATGCGCCTTCCCTGGAGGTCTCCGGCCTCGCGTACGCCTACCCGGACGGGCACCAGGCACTCTTCGGGGTGGACCTGACCGTCGGGAAGGGCGAGCGGGTTGCCCTGCTCGGCCCGAACGGCGCCGGCAAGACCACGCTGGTGCTGCACCTCAACGGCATCCTCGGCGGCGGGGTCGGCACGGTGGCGGTGGCCGGGCTGCCGGTCGAGAAGCGGAACTTCGCCGAGATCCGGCGCCGGGTCGGCATCGTCTTCCAGGACCCGGACGACCAGCTGTTCATGCCGACCGTCCGCGAGGACGTGGCCTTCGGGCCGGCGGCCGCCGGGATGCGGGGTGCGGAACTGGAGACGCGGGTCCGCGAGGCGCTCGAGCAGGTCGGCATGGAGGCCTTCGCGGACCGGCCGCCGCACCACCTGTCCTTCGGGCAGCGCCGCCGGGTCGCGGTGGCGACCGTACTGGCCATGCGGCCGGAGATCCTGGTCCTGGACGAGCCCTCGTCCAACCTGGACCCGGCGTCGCGGCGCGAGCTCGCGGACATCCTCCGCTCGCTGGACGTGACGGTGCTGATGGTCACCCACGACCTGCCGTACGCGCTGGAGCTGTGCCCGCGCGCGGTGATCCTGAGCGAGGGCGTCATCGCGGCCGACGGGCGCACGCAGGACCTGCTGTGCGACGAGGGGCTGATGCGGGCCCACCGGCTGGAGCTCCCGTTCGGCTTCGACCCGCGCTCGGTGTCGGTGGCATAAGTCGGATCAGGCGATTGTTGGACCGCTCGTGAACATCCAGGGTGAGGTGGCGGAGGGCTTCGAGGCCGTCCGGGACGCCTTCGTGCGCAATTTCGAGGTGCTCGGGGACCGGGGCGCGGCGGTGGCCGTGTACCGGGACGGCCGGAAGGTCGTGGACCTGTGGGCGGGCCCGAGGGACGTCGACGGCGATGACGGCGACGTCGACGGCGAGGCGTGGGCGGCCGGGACCGCGCAGGTGGTGCGCTCGGCCACCAAGGGCGTGGCCGCCGTCGTACCGCTGCTGCTGCACCAGCGCGGGCTGCTGGACCTGGATGCGCCCGTGGCGGCGTACTGGCCGGAGTTCAAGGCGGGCGGCAAGGAGCGGGCGCTGGTCCGGGACCTGCTCGCACACCGGGCCGGGGTGCCGGCGCTGGACGTACCGCTGACCCCGGCCGAGGCGGTGGACGGGCTTTCCGGGGCGCGTGCCGTCGCCGGGCAGCGGGCCTTCTGGGAGCCGGGCTCCGCGCACGGCTACCACGCGCAGACGTACAGCTGGCTGCTGTCGGAGCTGGTGCTGCGGGTGACCGGGGCTTCGCCGGGGCAGTGGCTGGCGCAGGAGGTCACGGGCCCGCGGGGGCTGGAGTTCTGGATCGGCCTGCCGGAGGCGGAGACGGCGCGCGTCGGCCGGGTGGGCCCGGTGGACCCGCCGCAGACGGCGGGGGGTCTTCGGACGCGACCCAGGCGAAACGTTTCGGAGGCCTGGGCGGACCCGTCCTCGCTGACCCGGCGGGCGTTCGCGGCCATCACGCCGCTCGCGGACGAGAACGACCCCGAGTTCCGGGCGGCCGAACTCCCGGCATCGGCGGGCATCGGCACGGCCCGTGGCCTGGCCGGCCTGTACGCGGCCCTGCTGGGCGACACGGAGGACGGACCGCGGCTGTTCACCCCGGAGACGGTCCGGCTGGCCGGTACGGAGCTCTCGTCCGGGCCGGACCGGGTGCTGGTGGTCAACACGCGCTTCGGACCGGGCTACATGCTGCACAGCCCGGCCTCGCCGCTGCTGTCCCCGGCGTCGTTCGGCCACCCGGGGCGGGGCGGCTCACTGGGCTTCGCGGATCCGGAGGCGGGGATCGGCTTCGGCTACGTGACGAACGCCCACGCCAAGTCGGTCACCGCCGACCCCCGGGCCCAGTCCCTGGTCAGAGCCGTCCAGACCTCACTGTGACCCGTCGGCCGGGGCCCCGTCCGAGCGCCGCTGCGCGGGTCGGCGTTCGCGGACGTCGGTCAGGGTGGCGCCCGCGTGGGTGATCAGGTCCTGCGGGGCCATCGGGAACACCGAGTGCGGGGTTCCCGCCGCCGCCCAGACCACCTCGTGGGCCAGCAGCGACCGGTCCGCCAGGACCCGGGTCCGGATCCGGTGCCCGAAGGGCGGGACGCCGCCGATCGCGTAGCCCGTGGTCTCCCGGACCAGCGCCGCATCAGCCCGGGTGACCTCGTGCGCGCCGAGCTCCCGGCGCACCGCCTCCACGTCCACCCGCGAGGCCCCGTCCATCAGGACCACCACGGGCACCCCGTCCGCGGCGAAGATCAGCGACTTCGCGATCTGGCCGAGGTCACAGCCGATCGCGGCTGCCGCGTCGGCGGCGGTCCGGGTGCCGTCCGGGAAGGTGCGTACGGTCACCTCGAGCCCCAGCTCGGCCAGGGCTTCCGCGAAACGGGGATGGGTGCTGGTCGTCATGCGGGCACGCTAACGCCCCGCACGCCACCCCCGCGACGCCGTTTCCGGCGCAGCCCCGCAACGCCGGGGCGTCAGGAGGCGTTCAGGACCGTCGCCACGATCGGGCCCGCCGCGTCGCCGCCGTGGCCGCCGGCCTCGACCATCGCCGCCGCGGCCACGTCCCCGCTGAAGCCCGTGAACCAGCTGTCCGGGCTGCCGGCGCCGTCGACCTCCGCGGAGCCGGTCTTGGCTCCCTTGTCGGAGCCGCCCACCGAGCTCATCGCCTGCTGGGCCGTGCCGCTGGTCGCCGTCAGCTTCATCATCCGCACCAGCTGCTGCTGCACCGACGGCTTCATCTGCCGCGAGGCCTGCGCGACGGGCCGCCCGTCGAGCTCCGGCGAGACGAGCAGCGGCTGGTGGAAGGACCCGCTGCGCGCGGTGGCGGTGAAGGAGGCGACGTTCAGCGGGTTCATGGTGATCCGGCCCTGCCCGATGTACTCGGCTGCGGCCTCCGCGCCCTTCGCCTCCGGCACCTGGCCGTCCGTCGAGCGGATGCCCGTCTTCCAGTTGTCCAGACCGAGGCCGAAGACCTCCCTGGCCTCCTTCGCCAGCGCCGCGTCGTCGTCGACGTTGTCGATCTGCTTGATGAAGGCGGTGTTGCAGGACTTGGCGAAGCTGGTCGCGAAGTTCGCGCCGGGCAGTTCGAAGTTGTTCAGGTTGTGGAAGGTGCGGCCGCCCCACATGGCGTCCTTGGTGCATTCCGCGGGCTGGTCGGCCGCCGCCTTGCCCCGGTCGATCAGCATCGCCGCCGTCACGATCTTCATCGTCGAGCCGGGCGCCCGCCGCCCCTCCATCGCCGCGTTGAAGCCGTCCTTGCGGTTGTTGGCGACGGCCAGGATGTGTCCGTTGCCCGTCTGGACGGCGACCACCGAGGACTCCGGGTACTTGGCGACCGCCTTCTCGGCCGCCGCCTGCACCTTGGCGTCCAGGTACGTCTTCAGCGTGCTCGGCTCGCCCTCCACCAGCGTCAGCAGGGTCCGCTTCGGCGCGTCCTGGGCGGCCGGCTCGATCCACAGCTCGGCCCCGGACTTGCCGCCCACCTTGCCGCCGTACGTCTGGCGCAGCTGGTCGAGGACCGGCCGCAGCGAGGGGTACTTCTCCGCGCTCAGCTCCTCGCCGTTGCGGTCCACGGCCTTGACCGGCGGAGCCGCGGGGGCGCCCGCGCGCAGCTTCTCGTCCTTCTGCAGCTGCGGGTGGATCACCGAGGCCTGCCAGTCGACGAGCGGCTTCCCGCTGGTCAGCCCGCGTACGACGGTCAGCTTGGACTCGTACGCGAGAGGCTTGCCGGTGCCCCCGTACGTGACCTCCGCGGCGACGCTGAACGGGATGGTCGTACCCGTCTGCGTCCCCGGAGTGATCACGGCCTTGGACACGTAGGCCTTCGCCCGGTAGTCGGCCACGGCGGTCTGCGCGGCCTGCACGTTGTTCGTCAGCTCGGCGGCCGCGCGCGCGTCCCCGGCCGCCCAGGCGGCGAAGAAGGCCTTCGCGGTCTGCGCGGCCTCCTTGTCGGTGACCGGCCCGCTGCCCTTCTCCGCCTGGACGGCGCTGCCGCCGCCCTTGTCGCCCTCCTTGTCGCCGGCGTCCCCGACCAGCGCGTACACCCCGTACCCGGCCCCGCCGACCATCGCGAGAAACACCCCGCCGACGATGGCCCCCTTCGTCGCCCCGTTCACGTACCTTCCTCCCCAGATCCCCGTTTTCTCTGAACGTGTTCAAAGAACCTCTGGTGCGGACCTTACTCTGCGCGAACGGAACGCGTACGGTTTGTTACCAGACCGGAACACCGCGGCCGGTCAGTCCAGCCTCACCTGGCTTCCGTCGGGGAGCACGCACACGGATCCGCCGTAGGGGATGGTCCTGACCGTTCCGCCCTGATCCGTGCACTCCGCGGACGTGATGGTCGGGGTCGCCGCTGCCTGGGCCGTCGCGGCGCCGAGGGCACTCACGCCGGCCAGGGCCGCCGTGGCGAGAGCCAGCCCGAGCAGTCGTCGCATGCGCATGACGCGCCACCTCTCCGGTGCCCCGGGCCCGGTCCCCTCTGAGGGCGACCGGTTCCTGAAGCCAAGGGCGTCCTCCTTCCAGCATGGGAGTTGCCCGCCACGCCCGCGAGCGGTGGCTGGACAGACCGGCCCCGACTCGCGAGCACACGGCAACTGCTGCCTGCGCAGCCGATGTGACTACGAGCTCGACCACAGTCAGCACTTCCCGCGTGCCGTGCCAGCGCTCGCCCACCATGGCGCAGGGCACCGCCGGGGGAAGGAGCGAGCTGAGCGTGCGCGTCAACAGGAGAGCGACTTCGTAGTACACGGTCGGGTTCATGCCGTCGTGCTGGCAGCCCACCGTGTACGGACAGGCGGGGCGCGTAAACGATCTCCCGAATGTGAACGAGCTATTCAGGGCGCTCGGTGCCTTGAGGCGCCAGATCGCGAGAGCGCACGTGAACCTCTCCGTCCCTCCGTTCAGCCGACGTGCTCGCAGGTTGGCCGAGAGTCAGCTAAACGCAGCCCTGCTCCCGGCAGAGGATTTGCAGGACATCGCGCCAGCGCGGGACTGGGAGCCCCCGTGATCGCCCAATGCTTCCCGTGATTCCCCGCTCGATCGGGCATGCATGGGGCAAGGCACCAGTGCCCAAGCCCAACCGCGGGCTATTCGTGGAGTGCTCGGCGTAGCGCTTCGATGGCCATCGTGCGTGCAACAACGGTCGCTTTGGAGTCGCGGAGGCTGTCGAGCATGAGGAAATCATGGACCATCCCCAGCACTCGTACCGCCGTGACGTCCACTCCCGCCTCGCGCAGCTTGGACGCGTACGCCTCGCCTTCGTCACGCAGCACATCGGCCTCATCGGTGATGACCAAGGTGGGGGGAAGACCACGGAGTTGCTCGATGTCGGCGCGCAGTGGTGAGGCATAGATTTCGGCGCGCTGCCCGGGGTCGGTGGTGTAGGCGTCCCAGAACCACTTCATCCCGTCGCGGGTGAGGTAGTAGCCATCGGCGAACTGCTGGTACGAAGAGGTGTCGAAGTTGGCATCGGTGACCGGGTACAGCAGCACCTGGGCCGCCAGTCGGACATCGCCGCGTTCCTTGGCCATCAGCGCGAAGACGGCGGACATGTTGCCGCCTACCGAATCGCCGCAGACCGCCATCCGGGAGGCATCGAGGTTTCGCTCCTCGCCGTTCTGTATGAGCCACTTACCGACCGCGTAGTTCTGCTCGATCTGAGTGGGATACTTCGCCTCAGGGGCCAGGTCGTAGACCGGGAAGACCACCGCGGCATCCGATCCGGTCGCCAGTTCCCGGACTAGTCGGTCGTGAGTGTTCTCGTCGCCGAACACCCATCCGGCGCCGTGGATGTACAAAACCACCGGGAGGGTTTTCGTCGCCCCCTGGGGGCGGATGATTCGGGCTCGGACCTGGCCGTATTGGCCTGCGTCGACGCTCGCCCACTCCTCGTCCACCGCGGGCTTGACCACCCCCTGGCCCGCCTGCAGATCATCAAGGATCCCTCGGCCATTCTCCGGTGGGACTTCGTAGAGGCGCGGGTGCGGCTTCGTGGAATCCACCAGTTCCTGGGCCGCGGGCTCCAGGACCGGCGCCGGGAGCAACGAAGAAGTAGCCATGGTGTGCTCCTGCCTCAGAATTCGGTCGTGACGGCCATCTCCCATCGTCTCTCAGCAGCGCATCGGTGCAACTCTGTCAAGGCGCTGGAGCGTGCGTCACCGGCGACAGCTCATGCAAACTCGCAGCTTGCGCGGACTAGGAACCGCCACCGACCCGGTGCCCCCTGAACGCTGCCACTACGTCGGCGAACGCTGAGAGAACGGCCGGCCGATCGCACGGCACGGTGTCACGGAGTCCGACGATCGAGGGTTACACCCCGCAGCTAAGGACGCCGAGGGTCACATGTGAGGTCCGCGGGCTGACCGCCCCCCACTAACGACCGGCAACAGCCACGTCGGCTCCGGTACCGGTGGGCGCCGGAGCCGACGTTTCGGCTGCTAGACCCAGCTGTCCATCCACATGCGGCCGCGCCAGGAGTCCATCGGGAGCGTCTGGCCCGTGTAGATGGGCCAGAAGTAGATGAAGCTTCGCGGTGAGAGGCGAGATGACCCCTGACCAGCGAGTTCAGCATGGGTTAGGGGCCGTTACGGCCTACTGGGCCGTCTCTGGGCCGTGATCATGGCTCCCGGCGCGAACGACGTTCAGCCTGAACGCCACATCGGATGGTCCCCGGGTGGCCTTCCTACTGCCCTGCTGAGACCTTCGCTGCCTCCCCGTAGGCTCCTCCTTGCTGCATTGACGAAGTCCAGCTGCTTGGCGTCCAGCCGTTCCTGGAACGCAAGCCACCTATCGAGCCCTCCGCGTCCCGCCTTGAGCTCACGTTCGATCTCCCAGAAAACGGCATTAATCGCATCCCCAGCGCCAACGACCTCTGGTGTCGCGACAAGTCGGACCAGATTCATTGCGCGGTTCCACTGAGACCAGTCGATGTCGGGCCGTTCCCCCCGACGTGCCCAATGGCCGAGTTGATCCCGAATCTGGCCGTAAGCGTTGAGTACTTCCGCATACCCAGTGCGACAGGCGTCTCTTGTCCAGTGACGTTCTTGTGACCGGCTTCCGATGTGGCCTCCAGCTAAGACACCTAGCAACGTGGCCACCGCACCCATCGACGGCCCGAGAAGCTCCCCGAAGGACATGTCAGCACGGTATGGCATTGGCCCTCATGCAGGTAGATGGCCGCTCTCCTGGCCAGCCAGGGCCGGTGGGTTGCTCTACTGGGCTGCCCCTGTGCCGCGATCACGCTCGCTGTGGCCGTTCGAATAGCCCGTCGACTGCCTTCCGGGTCCGGCTCTCGCTGCTCGGCATCAGGTGTGTGTAGGTGCGGAGCGTGAAGCCCGGATCGGCATGTCCGAGGTACTGGCTCAGAGCCCGGATACTCTCGCCCGCATCCAGCAGTACGGACGCGTAGAAGTGCCTAAGGGCGTGCATCCCGTCGTGAGGCGAGGCCACGAATCGTTGCCCCTCCTTGGCAGGCGGGATGACTCCTGCGAGGGCCAGAGCGGGCTTCCACATGAAGTCGTTGAAGTAGCTCACCCGGACGAAGCTGCCCCCGGTCCCGGTGAACAGGAGCGACTTCGTCACCGGCGGACCGTCCGGTGTCCGCCAGGGCAGAGTGACGCGGACCGGTGGATGCAGCTTTGAGTGGGCCACGAGGCCGGCGGCCACCGATCGGGGCAGGGGAACCGAACGCGTCTTGCCTCCCTTGGGGAGGGCGAGCACGTACTTCCCTCGGATGCGCTTCAGCTGGTGCCCCACGTGGATCCACTCACCGTCGTAGTCCAGTTCCTCCTCGGAAAGCCCGAAGACTTCTCCCTGCCGCAGTCCGCACCCCGCAGCAGGGTCCACCGCCGTTCGGAGATGCTCAGGCAGCGCGGCGCGGACGGCCAGCACCTGCGGGGGAGTCCACGGGGTGACGCGGACCTTTTCGGGCTTCGGGACCTGCACGGATCGCGCCCGGCACGGGTTCTTGGTGATCAGCCCGTCGTCCACCGCGGCCGTGAACGCTGCAGAGATGGTTCCGAAGATGATCCGCCGGTGGGACGCGGCCAGGCCGTTCCGCTCCAGCGCGCCGAGCCATGTACGGATGTGTCCCGGCTGGAACGAGGGCATGGGACGGTTGCCGATATGCGGGTACGCGTGAAGCCTCAGCCTGTTCGTACGGCGCGGGGGTGGTCGCAGGAGCGGCTGATCTTCGAGATTGAGCGCTACGCGCGGCAGCACATGTTGAACGTCGCATCCAGCGCGAGCCTGAAGACCTACGTGTCGGAGTGGGAAAA
The DNA here is from genome assembly GCF_055579465.1 of Streptomyces sp. NPDC032745. Classification (NCBI taxonomy): domain Bacteria; kingdom Bacillati; phylum Actinomycetota; class Actinomycetes; order Kitasatosporales; family Streptomycetaceae; genus Streptomyces; species Streptomyces sp. NPDC032745. The sequence continues at coordinate 341,947 of NZ_JBVING010000006.1, forward strand.
CGGCCGACGGGCCATCACGGAGCGGTACGCCGTGATCCTCCGGCCGCTGCTTGGGGTGACGGATGCCGAGCTGGGCGGGGAGCCTGCTCGCCCAGTCCCCCAGCAAGCTTATGGCTACGAGGACCTGTTGAGCCGGATCGACTCGGCGCGGAGCGTCAGCGATTCCATGGTGAGCACCTTCATGGACCAGACCGAGCTACTACGAACCATGGACCGGCAGATGGGTGCATCGGGCCTGGTGGACCAGATGAACGGCCACCTGGCGGCAATGGAGGACGCGCTTACCTTCGCGGTCCTGCCAGGAACGCGCCGTCCCATCGCGACCGCCCTGGCAGGGGCAGCAACCCTGGCAGCCTGGCAAGCGCTGGACGCAGGTTCTGTGGAGCGCGCATGGCGGCACTACGAGCTGGCGAAGCGCGCTGCGCAGGACGCTGATGCGCCCCAGTACTTGGCCCACGCCATGGGGGAGCAGGCGTACGTCCTGGGTGATGCCGGCCGACCCGAAATGGCGGTGGAGCTCATTCGCGACGCGCAGCGCACCCATGCGGAGCGGCAATCGCCTCGCCTTCGGGCTTGGCTGAGCGCGGCCGAGGCCGAACTGTGCGCCGCCGCCAGCATGCACGACGACGCCCGGCATGTGCTGGAACGGGCGGCGGCCGAGTTGCCGGAAGGCGCGCACGTTCGTGACTCCGACATGCTGAGCAGCACGGGGTCCGTGCGGCACCGCCGGCGTGTGGAACTACTTACGGGGCGGCTGTAGCCCGCGACGCGAGGACGTGCAGCAGGGCGACCAGGGTTCCTGACCCCATGAGCTTCCCCTCGGTCATGAGCTGGGGGATGTCCGCAAGTGGCACCCAGGCGATCTGTCCGCCTTCCTCGATGTCCGTGGGTTCGCCCTACTTCACCGCGCCCTGTGCCACGAAGATCTCGTGAGGCGAATCGACCATGCCGATCATCGGCTGATACGTCACAACGTGTTCGACGTTCGTCGGACGCCAACCGGTCTCTTCCTCGGTCTCCCGCGCCGCCGTGGTCGCCGCATCCTCGCCTTCGTCCACGATCCCGCCGGGGAGTTCCCATCCCCACTGCTGCGGGACGAAGCGATAGCGCCACAGCATCAGGACGCGCTGCTGCTCATCGATCACAGCAGTGACCGCCACGTGATGGAGGCGCACCACGTGGTGCTCGAACCGCTCGACCCCGGGCGGCTCAACGTCGACGAGGTCGAGGTTCACCCACCGGTTCTCGTAGACCGTCCTGCTGCCGTGGATCTTCCAGGCCTCGAGCTCTGCCGGCGTAGGGACGGTCTCGCCACCCACGACTCGGTACGAGCTGCGGTCGTACGCCTTGATGAGCCGCTCACTCGCCAGTCGGGCGAGCACCTGGCGGAGGGCGGTACGGCCAATCTCCAGCTCAGCGCTCATGGTCCGCTCAGAGGGAAGCTTTTCGCCGGGGCCGTACTTGCCCGACTCGATCCAAGACCGGATGGTCTGGTAGACCCTCGTCGACTTCGGTCCCATCCTCAGAGCGCTCTCCCCGTTTGTCGGCCGGTACCAGCCAGCGTAGTCGGGTGTCTGCTCGGGCGACTCGGCCATACCTGTCTCTCTTCCCGTTGGTATTGGGGCATCGGGGTAAGCGTCCGGAGGCTGCCCGGGTCGTCTCGTCGGTACTCCGTCCCAGTCCGGCCGAAGGGCAGCGCGCCCTTGGCGGCTCGGGGGATGATGCCGGGCATGTCCCCGGAACTGATCACCGCGGTAGCCACCCTGGCCGGCGTGGCACTAGGCATCGCAGGCACCCTGTCTGCCGCACGCATCCAGGCCAAGGGCAGCCACGCTCAGGCGGACGCGACCTTTCGGGCAGCCCAGACGACGGCTACCACGCAGTATGCAGCCGCTCTGGAGCAGCAGAATCGAGCTGCTCAGAGGACTGCATACGTCGGCTTCTTGGCCGTGGCCAGAGACTTCGTGCGTCGTGCTGAGTACACACGCACCTCTGAGGGGGATCGCGACGGTAGCGCTCAGGACCTGAGTGAGCCCCTTCATCAGGTCCAAACAGCTTTTGCTGCAGTGGAGTTGGAAGGGCCTGAGGTGGTACTGGTGAGGGCCCGAGAGTTCGCGCGCGAATCCTTCGTCTTTCAAGAACGTCTCGAAATTGGCGGGCATGTCTACCGTGCAATGAACAAGCTCTGGGCGCTTCACTTCGACGACGCTCTCAGGGAGTTCCCAGCCATCGAGTCTCTTGATCGATTGCGAGTCATCACTGGGGAGCTGTCCCAGCGCGATCGCATGCACCTGATGTGCAGCCCGGACATCCTGTCGACTGCAGACACGATCGGGGAGATCGGTACCCGATGGCGCACAGAATTCTTGCGCGCCAAGTCCCTGCTGCTGCCCTACGTGGAGGAGAGGGTCATCACTGAGGGAGAGGTGGAGGCCATAGTCCGGCACGCTGGTACGCAGGAGTGCAGCGTCGGAGACCTGCTGGGCTCGACTCAGAGAAAGATGGACACGGCTCTCAACAGCTTCATCCTGGCGGCCCGAACGCACCTCAATGCCACTGCGCCGGAGACCGCCTAGCAGCCGCGGCGGCGAGTGGCGGAGTCTCCGTCTCCCCGGTACCCGCCGACGGCACCGGCTGCCGAACTGCGCCTGATCACGGTTCGCGGCCAACCTTTGACCACTTGTGGGGTTCGGTCGGGTGAAAGTCTCTTGAAGTGCACAGGCTGTATGCCGGTTTCTCCGGCCAGGCGGTCTTGAATACCCGCGTGGCGCGAGTCACGGTGGGTGCAAATCCCACACTCACGGCATGAATGGCCCCTGACCAGCAAAGATGGTCAGGGGTCATTCGTGTGAGTGCTGTCCGCTGGCGACCGTTGTTCCCCGCCGAACGGGCACGGGAAGGGCACGATCACGTCCCGAGCCGTAGCTCTAGCGACATCGGTCTGCAACGGTCATGCCGGTCACCTTGCGCTCTCGAGGGAACACTTCGGGGCGGTGCCGGTTGCTCTGGTTGCGGTACGGCGCCTGCTACACGAGTGCCAGACAAGCCGATGACCCATGCCGCGAGCATGCTGTGGCCTCAAGAAAGCAGCATTAGTTCGCGCACGTTGCCCGAGGCGTCTACGAGCTGCAGCCTACCTCCGCTGCAGATTTCTCGGTCCACGAGGTCGTAGAGGGTGATGGCACGCCGCACGACCTCGGTGATTGACAGGTTCCTACCCTTGAACCTTTCCAGCGCCTCTCGTGTCTCCTGGTTGATGTTCACGCTAAGTCGCGTGACCGTCTGGACACCTGCGGCTTCCTGCGTCGGCTCACTCATGTTTCGGCCCTCCGATTACGTTGAGTAGCGTCCACGTCGGGAGCGCAGTTCGACAGACGTATCGACTAGGGCCCTATCGCGCTGCCGCTACTCACGGTGACGCGGGAGGGCGTCCTGGCCCTCCTTGACCACTCCATGATGCAGAGACGCGTATCAGGTGTCAATGCAATCCACATCGGATGCACATCGAGTGCGCATCCGATGCCCCTGGCTGTCTAGGTCCACTCGAGCGACACCGCCTCGGGTGATAAATTCGAAATAGAAGTGTATGTCTGTTGCCGTGCCTTTGGACGGCCCGCATGCCAACCCACATGAGCGACTTCAGCAAGGACGGGGATCCTTGCATGTACAGCCGCCGCTCTCCCCAACGCTCGGGCACTGTCTCCGTATCGGTGGAAGTCGTTTGCCCGCGCTTCCGGGCTCCGGACCACGTGCCAGAAAGAATCTTCTCGGGCTCATCTGAGCCTCCTTCGGATGCCCATGCCCACGAGGAGTGGGTGGAGTCGGAGGTCATTCTCCCTGGCAGCGATCCTGGCTGGTTGAAACAGGTCCCTAGGGGTCCGTTGCTGTGCCCGGAAGGAGAGGGCTGCCGTGGCGAACGCAAATCCAGACCCAACGCTCAATGAGGACACCGCACCGCAACAGGGGGTGCCCTGGACATCCAAAGGGGCGTCGGGTGGAGCAGTCACACCTCGTGGAGCACAGGAAATAACCGAGCCGCTTACTCCATACGTAGGGGTGCCGTGGCGTGAGACGGATGTGCCGGACCCAGACGAGACACGGCACCAAATCGCTGTCCGCTTGTTGTGGCTTGTTGCGGCACTAGCAGCGCTGCCGACAGTCGCTTTGATACTCGGACACTGGACCCACTTCACGGATGCCCAACTGCGAGAACTGAGCATCATTTTCACTCCCGTTGTTGCCCTAGCCAGCGCCGCCTTTGGCTTCTACTTTGGCAGCGACATCAAAAGGTGACACAGCTGGCCGACGTTGGTGGAGCCGTTCTGACCGCCGGTCCACCCGGGCTGGTGGCGAAAGGATGCAGGAGTCCGCAAGGTGTCCCGCAACTTGGGCAACTTCTTCCGGGCCGGCGAGACGCGCGGTGAAGGTTGCGTCAGCCGCCACCCGCCTGCCCTGCTACGGCTTGTCCTGGGTCGACGGCAGACGGGATGGCAGCGCTCACCCCCACCCGCAAAGCGGCCCGCAGTCACAGGACGGGGCCCCTCCAGCCCGGAGTTTGAGCGCCTCCGAAGGAGGCATCCGTTCTGACAGTCGGACGACAGATCAGGCTCGGCCCTTGCCAATGAAGCTCTTAGCCATTGGCACGAGGCCGGCTTTCAGGGCTGGAGCGGGGCGTAGGCGGGAGCGAAAGCCTAGGGTGGCGGGCGCGCGATGCTGTCTTGGCGGCGAAAGCACCCCGATGCCGTTGAGAAATCTGTGACGGGCCGTGGTTAGACAAAGATTTGGGCCGTCTGTGGGCCGTCCAGGGGTGGCCAGCGACACCCGCCAACGACCTACAACAGCCGTGATGGCTCCGGCACCGGTGGGCGCCGGAGCCAACGGTTCGGCTGCTAGACCCAGCTGTCCATCCACATGCGGCCGCGCCAGGAGTCCATCGGGAGCGTCTGGCCCGTGTAGATCGGCCAGAAGTAGATGAAGTTCCAGATGATCAGGAGGACCAGCACGCCCGCCGCGATCGCGCCCAGCGCGCGTCTGCGTTCCGTCGAGCCCGACGGGCCCAGCAGGGCGCCGATCATCATCGCCACCGCCAGGCACAGGTACGGGACGAAGACCACCGCGTAGAAGAAGAAGATGGTCCGCTCCTGGTAGTTGAACCAGGGCAGCAGGCCCGCAGCCAGCGCGCACGCGATCGCGCCCGCCCGCCAGTCGCGCCGGAAGAACCACCGCCACAGCACGTACAGCAGCGCGAAGCAGCCCGCCCACCACAGCATCGGCGTGCCCAGGGCCAGCACCTCGCGCGCACACTTGCCCGCCTCCGTCGCCGGGCAGCCGTCCGTACCCGGGTCGGGGGACTCGTAGAAGTAGGAGACGGGACGGCCCAGGACCAGCCAGCTCCACGGGTTCGACTCGTACGTGTGACCCGAGGTCAGGCCGACGTGGAACTTGTAGACCTCGGTCTCGTAATGCCACAGGCTACGCAGCCACTCCGGCAGGAACGACAGCGAACTGCCCTGGTCGTTCTTGGCCGCCCAGTCGCGGAAGTAGCCGCCCTTGCCGTTGTCGGGGGAGAGGATCCAGCCCGTCCACGAGGCCAGGTACACCGCGATGGCCACCGGCACCGTCGACAGGAAGCCCGGCAGCGCGTCGCGGCGCAGCATCGCCGCGTACGGGGCGCCCGCGCCGGCGGTGCGGCGTGCGGCCGCGTCCCACAGGACGGTCAGCACACCGAAGAACGCCAGCACGATCAGGCCGTTCCACTTCGTGCCGAAGGCCAGGCCCAGGCACACGCCCGCCAGGATCCGGTACGGGCGCCAGCCCAGGCGCAGCGTCTCGGCGACGGCGACGTCCGGGCGGGTGCGCCCCTCCTCGTCCACCGGGAGCGCGTCCGCGAGTCTGGCCCGGGTCCGGTCCCGGTCGACGAGCAGCGCCCCGAACGCGGCCAGCACGAAGAACATCAGCACCAGGTCGAGGAGCGCGGTCCGGCTCATCACCAGGTGCAGGCCGTCCACCGCGAGCAGCGCGCCCGCCAGGCAGCCCAGGAAGGTCGAGCGGAACAGGCGGCGCCCGATCCGGCACAGCATCAGCACCGACAGGGTGCCGAGCACGGCCGTCATGAACCGCCAGCCGAACGGCGTGAAGCCGAACATCCACTCGCCGAGTCCGATGACCCACTTGCCGACCGGCGGGTGCACGACGTAGCCGGGGTCCAGCGGGAGGGCGACCCCGTCGGGGTTGGCGAGGATCGACTTGTCGATGTCCTTGGGCCAGCTGGCCTCGTAGCCCTGCCGGATCGTGGCCCAGGCGTCCTTGGCGTAGTACGTCTCGTCGAATATCACCGCCTTCGGGCTGCCCAGGTGCGCGAAGCGCAGCACCCCGGCCACCAGCGCCACCAGCACCGGCCCCGCCCACGCCAGCACGCGCTGCCAGGCCCCCACCGCGGAGAGCGGGATCCCGAGCGCCGTCCACAACTGCTCGGAGGGCCGGGCGTACGGGGGCACCAGGCGGGCGCGGACGTCCGGGCGCCGCCCGGTGTCGGCGGGCGTCGCGTAGCCGAAGCTGCGCAGGCGGCGCAGCCAGGTGGACGGCTGTTCTTCGCGCCCCGCCGGAGGGGCGGGCGGAGCCCCCGCGGGGCTGGGCGGCGGCGTCGCGGTACTGGTCACCGGGTCATCGTAGGGAACGCACCTGTGCGAACCCCAGCGCCGGGGACCCTCGGTGCGTGTGCCGGGCGGGACGGATGACGTGTGCCGGTGGGACGGCTGAGAGGATGGGCGGGTGACGACTGACCAGCCCACCGGCTCCGAAACCCCCTCCTCGACCTCCTCCTCCGCGGGCGTGCTCGTGCTCGCCGGCACCCCGATCGGCGATCTCGCCGACGCCCCGCCGCGGCTCGCGGCCGAGCTGGAGCGGGCCGACGTGGTCGCCGCCGAGGACACCCGGCGGCTGCGCCGGCTGACCCAGGGGCTCGGCGTGCACACCACCGGGCGGGTCGTCTCGTACTTCGAGGGCAACGAGTCGGCACGCACCCCGGAGCTGGTCGAGGCGCTGGAGGACGGCAAGCGGGTGCTGCTGGTGACCGACGCCGGCATGCCGTCCGTCTCCGACCCCGGCTACCGGCTGGTCGCCGCCGCCGTGGAGAAGGACATCAAGGTCACCGCCGTGCCCGGGCCGTCCGCAGTGCTCACCGCGCTCGCCCTGTCGGGGCTGCCGGTGGACCGCTTCTGCTTCGAGGGGTTCCTGCCGCGCAAGGCGGGCGAGCGCCTCGGCCGGCTCCGCGAGGTCGAGGGCGAGCGGCGCACGCTCGTCTACTTCGAGGCCCCGCACCGGCTCGACGACACCCTCGCCGCGATGGCCGAGGTCTTCGGCGCGGGCCGGCGGGCCGCCGTGTGCCGCGAGCTGACCAAGACCTACGAGGAGATCAAGCGCGGCGGGCTCGGCGAGCTGGCGGCCTGGGCCGCGGAGGGCGTCCGCGGAGAGATCACCGTCGTCGTGGAGGGCGCCCCGGCGGCCGGGCCCGGAGACGTGGACGCCGAGGAGCTGGTGCGCAGGGTGCGGGTGCGCGAGGAGGCCGGGGAGCGGCGGAAGGAGGCCATCGCGGCGGTCGCGGCCGAGGCCGGAGTACCCAAGCGGGAGGTCTTCGACGCAGTGGTCGCGGCAAAGAATGCGGCTCAAAAGGTGCTGTAAGACGGTAAAGAGCTAACCTGAAAAGCAAAGCTCAGACCGCGCACCGGGCGCTTTGGGACATGAGTCGCCCAAAGGCCGTCCAACAGTAGACAGGGCCTGATGCGCTCCCGCCCGAAGAGGCGTCCACTGGCAATGGCACCAGTGGAACAAGAGGAGCTGGCATGAGTGAGATCGCAGACACCTCGGTACCCGTCCCCGCCCCCGTCCCCGCCCCCGCAGCACCCGTCTCCGTGCCGAGGTCCGCGGTGCACACCGTGCACGAGGCCTACTCGTTCGCGTGCATGAAGTGCGGGTACGCCTGGGAGCAGGGCTACGAGATCGAGCACCACGTCGACGGCAAGGGCCAGCCCTTCATCATCTACACCGTCAAGGGCGAGCGGGTCCCCTCCCCGCTGTCGAACCCGACCTGCCACAACTGCGGCGGGCACGTGGTGCGGATCATGCGGGAAGGCCAGGTGTCGTCGGTGCTCGGCACGATCGACAAGATCTACCACCACCAGATCTCGCCCGGGATCGCCGGCCCGGTGCCGGCCGGCGCGAACGTCCCGCGCACCCCGAAGCCGCGCAAGGCCCCGGCGCACGACGCCCCCGGACCCGTCCCGGTGGACGCGGCCGCCGAGCGCGGGGGCTGGCTCTCCCGCCTGATGAGGATCTTCCGCCGGTCATAAGATCGGCCGTATGAGCACTGCCGCCAAGGACGCCTCGAAGGACACCCCGCCGCCGCTGCCCGAACCCCTGCGGGTGGCGGTCGCGGACTCCCACACCCATCTGGACATGCAGGGCGGCACCGTCGAGGAGGGCCTCGCCAAGGCCGCCTCGGTCGGGGTGACCACCGTCGTCCAGGTGGGCTGCGACGTGAAGGGCTCCCGGTGGGCGGCCGAGACCGCCGCCGCGTACGAGAACGTCCACGCGGCCGTGGCCCTTCACCCGAACGAAGCCCCCCGCATCGTCCACGGAGATCCTGACGGCTGGTCCCGGCAGGGGGCGCGGTCCGGGGGCGGCGAGGCCGCGCTCGACGAGGCGCTGGCCGAGATCGAGGAGCTCGCGAAGCTCGCCCACGTCAAGGCCGTCGGCGAGACCGGGCTCGACCACTTCCGCACCGGGCCCGAGGGGATGGCGGCGCAGGAGCGTTCCTTCCGCGCGCACATCGAGATCGCGAAGCGGCAGGGCAAGGCCCTGGTCATCCACGACCGGGAGGCCCACGCGGACGTGCTGCGCATCCTGCGCGAGGAGGGCGCGCCCGAGCGCACCGTCTTCCACTGCTACTCCGGGGACGCCGCCATGGCACGCGAATGCGCCGCCGCCGGGTACTACATGTCGTTCGCCGGGACCGTGACGTTCAAGAACGCCCGGCCGCTGCGCGAGGCCCTCGCCGTGGCCCCGCTGGAGCTGGTGCTCGTCGAGACGGACGCCCCCTACCTCACCCCGGCGCCGTACCGCGGACGGCCGAACGCGCCGTACCTCATTCCGCTGACCGTACGGGCGATGGCGGCGGTGCGGGACATCGACGAGGACGCGATGGCCACCGCCCTGGCGGCGAACACGGCGCGCGCCTTCGACTACTGAGGACCACCGGGCCCGCAACGACACCCGACACGCCGGGTAGTCGATCGACTTTGGTGAGTGACGGACGTCCGCTAGGGTGCCGTGCCCGAACCGATGGGGCCGGACCAGTGGAGCGAGCGTCGTGAGCGAGAGTCCTTTCACCGGGGTGTACGGGGACGAAGCCGCCCCGGACCCGGAGCCGGCCGTGGTACCCGCCCCGCGCACCGGCGACCGGCGGGCCGCCCGGCGCCGCCGGAGCGCCGAGGCCGCCCCCGTACCCGCCGCCCCCACCGGGCGGCGCCGGGCCGCGCCCGCCGCGGGCGCGGACCCCGCGGCGCCCGCCGGACCCGGCACCGGGCGCCGCCGCAGCCCGGACCCCGTCCCCCCGGGCAACGGCGCAACCTTCGGCCCCGGACAGGGCACCCGCCCCGGCGCCGGAGCCGGTACCGGCATCCATACGATCCCCGCCGGGACCGGCCGTCGGCGCCGCCCCGCCCCCGCCGGGACGGCCGCGGGGCGGGACAGCTGGCGGCGGATCGTCCCCCAGGCCCTCGTCGTCGCCTTCCTGGCCGGCGGCACCACGGCCTTCGTCGCCGCCGACAAGTCGGTACGCCTCACCGTGGACGGGGAGCCCAGGACCCTGCACACCTTCGCCGACGACGTCGGCGAACTCCTCGCCGCCGAAGGGGTCGGCGTCGGCCCCCACGACCTCGTCGCCCCCGCCCGGGGCGAGGCCCTCGACGACGGCGACGAGATCGTGGTCCGCTACGGCCGCCCCGTGCGCCTGACCCTCGACGGACAGAGCCGCCAGGTGTGGACCACCGCCGGCACCGTCGAGGGTGCGCTGCGCCAGTTCGGCATCCGCGTCGAGGGCGCGTACCTCTCCGCCGCGCGCACCGCCCCCGTGCCCCGCGCCGGCCTCACCCTCGCCGTCCGCACCGAACGCAGCGTCACCTTCATGGCGGACGGCCGCGAAAGCACCATCCGCACCAACGCCGCCACCATCCAGGAGGCCCTGGGCCAGGCCGGGATCACCCTCCAGGGCCAGGACACCACCTCCGTCCCGCCCGCCTCCTTCCCGCGCGACGGGCAGACCGTCACCGTGCTCCGCATCACCGGCACCCGTGAGGTCCGCGAGGAGCGCATCCCGTACGAGACCGAGAAGACCGAGGACGACGGCCTCTTCGCCGGCACCGAGGTCGTCGAACGGGCGGGCCGCCCCGGAGCGCGCCGGGCCACCTACGCCCTGCGCACCGTCAACGGGGTCCGGCAGAAGCCCCGCAAGATCGCCGAGGAGATCGTCCGCGAGCCCGTCACCCAGCTGGTCAAGGTCGGCACGAAACCACTGCCGACCTCCGTCTCCGGGGCGGACGGCCTCGACTGGGGGGCACTGGCCCAGTGCGAGTCCGGCGGCCGCCCCGCAGCCACCGACGCCTCGGGCACCTACGGCGGCCTGTACCAGTTCGACGTCCGCACCTGGCAGAGCCTCGGCGGCTCCGGACGCCCGCAGGACGCCTCGGGCGCGGAACAGACGTACCGGGCGAAGAAGCTCTACGTACAACGGGGCGCGACCCCCTGGCCCCACTGCGGCCGCCGCCTCTACCGCGGCTGACGCGGCGCAGGACCGGCCTGGGTGAAACCCGGGCCGATCTGAGACGCTTTACCGGTGAGCACCGCAGAGCAGCAGCCCGAGCGTACGACCGGCACGCCCCCCGACGCCCTTCTCGGACCGGCAGACATCCGGGAACTGGCCGCCGTACTCGGCGTACGGCCGACGAAGCAGAAGGGGCAGAACTTCGTCATCGACGCCAACACGGTGCGCCGGATCGTGCGTACCGCCGAGGTGCGGCCCGACGACGTGGTCGTCGAGGTCGGGCCGGGGCTGGGATCGCTGACGCTCGCGCTGCTGGAGGCCGCCGACCGGGTCACCGCCGTCGAGATCGACGACGTCCTGGCCGCGGCGCTGCCCGCCACCATCGAGGCGCGGATGCCCGCGCGCAAGGACCGTTTCGCGCTGGTGCACTCCGACGCGATGCTGGTCGAGGAGCTGCCCGGCCCGCCGCCGACCGCGCTCGTCGCGAACCTCCCGTACAACGTGGCCGTGCCGGTGCTGCTGACCATGCTGGACCGCTTCCCGACCATCGAGCGCACGCTGGTGATGGTGCAGGCGGAGGTCGCCGACCGGCTGGCCGCCGAGCCGGGCAACAAGGTGTACGGAGTGCCTTCCGTCAAGGCGAACTGGTACGCGCACGTCAAGCGCGCCGGGTCCATCGGCCGCAAGGTCTTCTGGCCCGCGCCGAACGTGGACTCGGGCCTGGTGTCGCTGGTGCGGCGGGCCGAGCCGATCAAGACGACCGCCACGAAGGCGGAGGTCTTCGCCGTCGTGGACGCGGCCTTCGCGCAGCGCCGCAAGACGCTGCGCGCCGCGCTGGCCGGCTGGGCCGGCTCGGCGGCGGGCGCCGAGGCGGCGCTGGTCGCCGCCGGGATCTCCCCGCAGGCGCGCGGCGAGTCGCTGACGGTGGAGGAGTTCGCGGCGATCGCCGAGCACAAGCCCGCGCAGGAGAGGCCCGCGCTGTGAACCACGCCGAGAGCCGCCGGGCCGTGACCGTACGGGTCCCCGCGAAGGTCAACGTCCAGCTGGCGGTGGGCGCGGCGCGGCCGGACGGCTTCCACGACCTGGCCAACGTCTTCCTGGCCGTGTCGCTGTACGACGAGGTCACGGCCGCCCCGGCCGACGCCCTCACCGTCACCTGCGCGGGCCCGGACGCCGGCCAGGTCCCGCTGGACCGGACGAACCTGGCGGCGCGCGCCGCCGAGATCCTCGCGGCCCGGGCCGGCATCGAACCCGCCGTCCACCTCCACATCGCGAAGAACATCCCGGTGGCGGGCGGCATGGCGGGCGGCAGCGCGGACGGCGCGGCGGCCCTGCTGGCCTGCGACACCCTGTGGGGTCTGCACACCCCGCGTGCCGAGCTCCTCGACATCTGCGCGGAGCTCGGCAGCGACGTCCCCTTCAGCCTGGTCGGCGGAGCCGCGCTCGGCACCGGCCGCGGCGAGCTGCTGACCCCGGTCGAGGCGGGCACCTTCCACTGGGTGTTCGCGGTGGCCGACGGCGGCCTGTCCACCCCGGCGGTGTTCCGCGAGTTCGACCGCCTCGCGGAGGGTACGCAGATCCCGGAGCCCGATGCCTCCCCGGCGCTCCTGGCGGCCCTCGCCTCGGGCGACGCGGACGCGCTGGCGGCCACCCTGGCCAACGACCTCCAGCCCGCGGCGCTCTCGCTGCGCCCGCAGCTGGCCGGGACGCTGGCGGCGGGCACCGACGGCGGTGCGCTCGCCGCGCTGGTCTCGGGCTCGGGGCCCACGACGGCCTTCCTGTGCCGGGACGCGGAGTCCGCCGAGAAGGTGGCGGCGGCCCTGTCCGCCTCCGGCACGTGCCGGGCCACGCGCGTGGCGTCCAGCCCGGCCCCCGGAGCCACCGTCCTGCCGTCCTGACCCCGCAGGGCCGGCCGCCGTGCCGCGCCGGGTACTCATACCGGAGTTGAGTACCCGCGCCCTGTCGGGAGACGGCCCGCGGGGGCGACCGTGGCTCCATGACAGCCACCGCACGGGCCATGGCCGACGCCACCCCCGCCGACCGCGACCGCTACGTCGACCTGCTGCGGGTCGCCTCGCTCGGGACCGTGCTCTTCGGGCACTGGCTGATGGCCGCCGTCAGCAGCGACGGCATAGGGAACCTGCTCGCCCTCGTCCCCGCGCTCCAGGTGCTCACCTGGGGCCTGCAGATCATGCCGGTGTTCTTCTTCGTCGGGGGGTTCTCGCACGCCCTGTCGTACCGTTCCCTCGCCCGGAAGGCCGAAGGGCGGCCCGTCTACGCCGCCTTCCTGCGGGCCCGGCTCCAGCGGCTGCTGCGCCCCACCCTCGTCTTCGTCCTCGTCTGGACCGCCGGGGCGCTGGCCGTGCAGCTCGCCGGCGGCGGGCAGGGGCGGCTGACCGGTGCCGCCCTGCGGCTGGTCACCCAGCCGCTGTGGTTCATCGGGATCTACCTCGCCATGGTCGCCTTCACCCCGGCCCTGCTGACGCTCCACCGGCGGTGGGGCTGGGGGGCGTTCGCCCTCCTCGCCGGGTCCGCGGCCGCCGTCGACGTGCTCCGCTTCGTACTCGCCGTCCCGTACGCCGAGTTCCTGAACTTCGCCTTCGTCTGGCTCGCCGTCCACCAGCTCGGCTTCCTGCGCGCCGACGGCCGGATCACCCGACCCGGCCTGCTCGCCGCCGCCGGGCTCACCGGCGCGGTGCTGCTCGTCGCGTACGGCCCGTACCCGCTGTCCATGGTCGGGATGCCCGGCGAGAAGGTCTCCAACATGGCCCCGCCCACCCTCGCCCTGCTGGCGCACGGGATGTGGCTCGTCGGCGCCGTGCAGCTGCTCGCGGCCCCCGCCACCGCCTGGCTCGCCCGCCCCCGAGTCTGGCGCACGGTCGTCGCCGCCAACGGCATCGCCATGACCGCCTTCCTCTGGCACCTCACCGCCATGCTCGCCGTGTACGCGGCCCAGCTCGCGCTCGGCATCGCGCTCCCTGCGCCCGCCTCCGCCGCCTGGTGGGCCCAGGTGCCGCTGCGGCTGCTCGCCGCCGCCGGGCTGACCGCCGTACTCGTCGCCCTCTTCCGCAGGTTCGAAGCCCCGGCGCGCACCGCCGCCGGACCCGGCAGCGGACCGCTGGCCGCCCTCGGTACCACCCTCTGCCTGCTCGGCATCCTCGGCCTGTCCACGACCGGCCTCGGCGGCCTCCTCGAAGGCCACAGCGCCACCCTGATCGCCCTTCCGGTCACGGCGCCCGCCGCGATCGCCATGGCGCTCGGCGGCTGGCTCCTGGTGGAACGTTCCGGAGCGGCCCGGAGGGTTAGGCTGGGGGGCTGATCCACACCCTCCCCCGGGACCCGTCCGGGGGGACCCCCACCTGGAGCGCTCCTGATGGCCGTCAATCTGGTCAATGTCGAGGCAGTCAGCAAGGTGTACGGCACCCGTACCCTGCTCGACGGCATCTCCCTCGGCGTGTCCGAGGGGGACCGGATCGGTGTCGTGGGCCGCAACGGCGACGGCAAGACCACCCTCATCCGCATGCTCGCCAAGCTCGAGGAGCCCGACACCGGCCGGGTCACCCAGAGCGGCGGCCTGCGCATGGGCGTGCTCACCCAGCACGACTCCCTCGACCCCGCGGCGACCATCCGCCACGAGATCATCCGGGACATGGCCGACCACGAGTGGGCCGGCAACGCCAAGATCCGCGACGTGCTCACCGGACTCTTCGGCGGCCTCGACCTCCCCGGCTTCGGCCAGGGCCTCGACACCGTCATCGGCCCGCTCTCCGGCGGTGAGCGCCGCCGCATCGCGCTCGCCAAGCTGCTCATCGCCGACCAGGACCTGCTCGTCCTCGACGAGCCCACCAACCACCTCGACGTCGAGGGCATCTCCTGGCTGGCCAAGCACCTCCAGGAACGCCGCTCCGCGCTCGTCTGCGTCACCCACGACCGCTGGTTCCTCGACCAGGTCTGCACCCGCATGTGGGACGTGCAGCGCGGCTCCGTGTTCGAGTACGAGGGCGGCTACAGCGACTACGTCTTCGCCCGCGCCGAACGCGACCGCATCGCCGCCACGGAGGAGTCCAAGCGGCAGAACCTGATGCGCAAGGAACTGGCCTGGCTGCGCCGCGGCGCCCCCGCCCGCACCTCCAAGCCGCGCTACCGCATCGAGGCCGCCAACGAGCTCATCGCCGACGTGCCGCCGCCGCGCGACAAGTCCGAGCTGATGAAGTTCGCCAACGCCCGCCTCGGCAAAACCGTCTTCGACCTGGAGAACGTCACCGTCCAGGCCGGGCCGAAGACCCTGCTCAAGCACCTCACCTGGCACCTCGGCCCCGGCGACCGCGTCGGCCTCGTCGGCGTCAACGGCGCCGGCAAGACCTCCCTGCTGCGCGCGCTCGCGGAAGCGGCCCGCACCCAGGGCGACGTCCAGCCGGCCGCCGGCAGCGTCACCGTCGGCAAGACGGTCAAGCTGGCCTACCTCTCCCAGGAGGTCGGCGAACTCGACCCGTCCCTGCGGGTCCTGGAGGCGGTGCAGCGCGTACGCGACCGCGTCGACCTCGGCAAGGGGCGCGAGATGACGGCCGGTCAGCTGTGCGAGCAGTTCGGCTTCACCAAGGAGAAGCAGTGGACGCCCGTCGGCGACCTCTCCGGTGGTGAGCGGCGCCGACTGCAGATCCTGCGGCTGCTGATGGACGAGCCCAACGTGCTCTTCCTCGACGAGCCCACCAACGACCTCGACATCGAGACCCTCACCCAGCTCGAGGACCTCCTCGACGGCTGGCCGGGCTCGATGATCGTGATCTCCCACGACCGGTTCTTCATCGAGCGCACCACCGACACGGTGATGGCGCTGCTGGGCGACGCCAGTCTGCGGATGCTGCCGCGCGGCCTCGACGAGTACCTGGAGCGCCGGCAGAAGATGATCGAGGCGGCCGCCCCGGCGCCCGCCCCGGCCGCCGCCAAGTCGAGCGCCTCGGGCGACTCGCGCGCGGCGAAGAAGGAACTCGCGAAGATCGAGCGCCAGCTCAACAAGATGGCGGACCGCGAGACGAATCTGCACGCCCAGATCGCCGAGAACGCCACCGACTTCGACAAGGTCGCCAAGCTCGACGCGGAGCTGCGCGAACTCATCTCGGACCGGGACGAGTTGGAGATGCGCTGGCTGGAGCTGGCCGAGGAGGCCTAGATTCCGCCATCCGCCGGCCTCAACTGACCTGATAACGGCGTTGTCACGGGCCGGTCCTCCCTTGGGAACAGGGGCTGGACCGGCCCGATGTATGAGCGCTGTCAGTGATAGAAAGGTGATCCCCCTACGCCACCCGAAGCCGAAGGTATGCGCTGATGACCGAGCCGCCCCAGCCGCCGAACCAGCAGCCCACACCTTCCGGTTACGGCCACCTGCCCGGCCCGCCGCAGCCCGGTTACGGCTACCCGCAGCAGGGCGAGAACCCCTACGCGCAGCAGCCCCCGACGCAGCCGATGCACCCGGTGCAGCCCGCGCCGCCGATGCCGCAGCAGGGCTACCTCCCGCCGCCGCCCGGCGCGCCGACCGCCGCGATGCAGCAGGCCGGGGGCACGGCGCCCAAGAAGAAGACGGCCGTGCTCATCGCCGCAGCCGTCGCCGGCGTACTCGTCCTCGGCACCGGCGGCTACTTCGCCTTCGCCGGCGGCAGCGACGAGGACCCGAAGAAGCCCGTCGCGCAGAGCTCCGCCCCGGCCGACGCCAAGCCCTCCGGCGAGGTGGACAAGGGCGACGGCAGCGGCAACGGGTCCAAGGCGGGCGAGGACCTCAACGCCGGCCGCAAGCAGGGCGAGGACAAGGCCCTCTGGCTCAGGACCGCCAAGATCGACGGCCCCGGCATGGGCGTGGAGTCCGCCGGCCAGTGGATCGTCGGCGACACCGTCGTCAAGAGCGTCTGGAAGAACCTCACCGCTTACGGGGCCACCGACGGCAAGGAGAAGTGGACGCTCGCGTTCCCCACTCCCATCTGCTCCGTCACCCGGCAGACCACCGCCGAGAGCAAGACCGTCGTCATGTTCAAGGACGGCGACGGAGACAACGCCACCTGCAACCAGATGAAGCAGGTCGACCTCAAGGCGGGCAAGGAAGGCTGGACGAAGGAGGTCCCCTCGGAGGGCCTCTTCGACATCATGACGTTCCCCAGCCTGGGCATCACCGGCGACACCGTCGCCGTCAGCCGCAGCGGCACCGCCAGCGCCTTCAAGGTCAGCACCGGCGACAAGCTCTTCGGCAGCGCCACCGCCGAGGGCTGCAAGCCCGGCTCGTACACCGTGGACAACGGCAAGATGATCGCCCTCTCCGCCTGTTACGACGAGGAGCTCTCCAACGAGGTGTCGGGCGCCGACCCGGTCACGGGCAAGAAGAGCTGGACCTTCAAGCTGCCCGCGAAGTACAAGGTCGCCGCCGTCTACTCGCTGGACCCCGTCGTCCTCGACATCGGCAACCAGGACAAGAAGGAACGCGCCATCGTGGTCCTCGGACCCGACGGGAAGCAGCGTGCCACCGTCAACGGCGAGGGTGGGTTCGCCACCGAGTGCGACAACGGCCTCTTCGTCTCCGTCGCGGTCTGCTCCACCACCGCCGTGGACGCGAACACCCTCTACATGCCGACCGTCGCGGAGTCCGGCAAGGCCAACGAGATCGTCGCCTTCGACCTGGGCACCGGCAAGGTCAAGTGGCGCACGCCCGCCGGCGACGGCCGCACCCTCACCCCGATCGGGGCCGCGAACGGCCAGCTGCTCGCCTACCGCAAGGCCACCTCGGACCAGGGCGGCGAGATCGTCTCGATCCCGGCCGCCGGCGGCACGCCCACCGCGCTGCTGCGCAACCCGTCGGGAACCTCCGCTCCCATCGAGAGCAGCTTCTACAGCCCGAAGATCGACTACGTGGGCGGCCGGCTCTACATCTCCCAAACCCGCCTTCTCGCCAAGGGCACGGACGAGAAGCTCCTGATGGTCTTCGGCAAGTGAACGAGTCCACCGAGCCGCCCACCGAGAGGCAGTAGCAAGCGATGAGTACCCCGCCGCCCCCCAACCAGCCGCCCGCCGGCGGCTTCGGAGCGCCGCAGGATCCCCCGCCCCAGGGCTTCGGGGCGCCGCAGGCCCCGCCGTCCGGAGGCTTCGGCGCGCCGCCGCCGGTGCCGCCCGTTCCGCCGACGGCCCCCCAGCAGCCGCCCGTACCGCCGACCGTGCCGGCCGCGCCGGCCGCGCCGGCCGTGCCCCCGCAGGGGCAGCCGGCGTACGGCTATCCGCAGCAGGGATACGGCTACCCGCAGCAGCAGCCGGCCCCCGGCGCCGGCGCCCCGCCGCAGTTCGGCGCGCCCACGGCCCCGATGCAGGCGGCCCAGCCCCCTGGCCCGGGCGGCCCGGGCGGCGCCAACGACAAGCGCACCCAGCTGATGATCGTCGGCGCGGCCCTGCTGGCCATCGTCCTGATCGTCGCGGGCGGCTTCTGGTACGTCTCCGGCGACGGCGGCGGCGACGACAAGAAGCCCACCGCGGACGGCAGCCCCAGCGGCAAGCCGGCGGCCGGCACCCCCGGTTCGGAGAAGGTGCCCGCCAACGTCAAGTCGAAGCCGCTGTTCAACCAGCCGAACCCGACCCCGGAAGACGTCGTCACCGTCGCGGGCTCCTGGCTCACCGACTCCACCTACATCAAGTCCGACGTGTCGAAGGTCGTCGGCTACAACACCGTCGACGGCGCCAAGAAGTGGGAGATCCCGTTCCCCGGCGAGCTGTGCGGCGCGACCAAGCACGTCAGCGACAACAAGACGGCGGTCCTCTTCCGGCCGGCGCAGCCCACGCCCGAGGTCAAGTACCCGGCGTGCACCGAGGTCGGCGTCATCGACCTGAACGCCGGCAAGCTCCTCTGGTCCGGCAACGCCAAGGGCGCCACCACCGGTGACAAGCCGGCCTCCTACTACGAGGTCACGCTCAGCGGCCAGACCGTCGCCGCGGGCGGCACCAGCGGCGGCGCCGCCTGGAACCTCGCCGACGGCAAGCCCCTGTGGACGCCCAAGGTCGACGGCGAGGGCTGCTACGACAGCGGCTACGCCGGCGGCGAGGCCCTCGGCGTGATCCGCAAGTGCGGCCGGGGCGACGCCCAGACCCTGTACGCCCAGACCCTGGATCCGGCCACCGGCGCGCAGACGGCCTCGTACAAGCTCTCCCCGGGCATCGAGTGGGCGTCCATCGTCTCCACGAAGCCCCTCATCGTCGCCGCCGACGTCGGCAAGACCGCCAAGAACGCCTCCGGCGTCAGCGACCTCTTCGTCGTCGACCCCAAGGGCGAGCTGAAGGCGCGCATCTCGCTCGCCTCCGGCAACTTCGGCGGCAAGTGCGGCGGCACCGAGGTCGAGAAGTGCTCCGGCTTCGTGGTCGGCAACGGCAAGCTCTACCTGCCCTCGATCGAGCACCAGGGCCAGGCGTCGGCCGGCCGCACCAACGAGCTGCTCTCCTTCGACCTGGAGACCGGCAAGCAGACCACCGACCGCGCCGACGCGGGCGAGCGGTACACCATGTTCCCGCTCCGCATGGACGGGTCGAACGTCATCGCGTACAAGGAGCCCCCGTACGACAAGGGCGGCCAGATCGTCAGCATCGACGGTATGACCATGAAGGAGACCGTCCTCATGGAGAACCCGGCCGAGAAGGCCAGCCGGACCGCCGAGACCGGCTTCTCGCCCGACTACTCCGAATACCGCTACCACAACGGCAAGCTCTTCATCTCCCGCACGACGGCCAGGAAGCCGTACTCGGACAAGGGCGACCCCGAGTACCTGTTCGTCTCCTTCAGCGCCAGCTGATCCCCGGCCGATCACGGCCGGTCCCCGCAGACGGCTCGAGCCCCCGGAAGGTCCGCCTTCCGGGGGCTTCTGCGCAGTAACCGCCGCGCACCGTCGAACAAGCGTGTAGCTTGCCGGGGCAGAAGGGTCGGGGGTGGGTGCGCGATGGGCGTACGGGTCATGGTGCTCGACGAGCACCGGCTGCTGGCCGAGGCGCTGGCCTCGGCTCTCAAGCTGCGCGGGCACCGGGTGCTGGCCGCGGCCGCCCCGGCCGCGGGCGCCGCCGAGCTGGTCATCAGCCGGGCGCCGGAGGTCTGCCTGCTGGGCACCGCCACGCCCGCAGAGCCGGGGGTGTTCGAGCCGGTCGTGCGCATCAAGCGGGAACGGCCGCAGATCGCCGTCGTCGTCCTCGGCCCGGTGCCGAGCCCGCGAGGGATCGCGGCCGCCTTCGCCGCCGGCGCCTCGGGGTACGTACGCCACGACGAGCGGATCGAAGGCGTGGAGCGGGCGCTGGCCAAGGCACGGGCCGGGGAGGTCGCGATCTCCCCGCAGCTGCTCCAGGGGGCCTTCGCCGAGCTGCTCAACCCCGCCGCCCAGCCCGACGACGAGGGCAGCCGGCTGCTGCGGCTGCTGACCCCGCGCGAGGTGGAGGTGCTGGTCCGGGTCGCCGAGGGCGAGGACACCCGGCTCATCGCCGCGGGCATGGAGATCGCACCGAGCACCGCCCGTACGCACGTCCAGCGGGTGCTGATGAAACTGGGGGTGGGCTCCCGGCTGGAGGCGGCGGCGCTGGCCGCCCGGACCGGTCTGCTGGACCGGGCGGGGCCGGTGCCGGTGGCCGCCGATTTCCCCGGAGGCCCGTAATCCGGTAAGCCAGTGACCGGCATGTGCACGCACCCCGCGTGGACCCCCCTGCGAGAGGCAGTAGGCGAGTGAGTAAGACGGCGTCTTCTAAGTTCATGGTCACCGGCGGCGCCGGATACGTCGGCAGTGTCGTCGCGGCGCACCTCCTGGAGGCCGGGCACGAGGTCACGGTCCTCGACGACCTCTCCACCGGCTTCCGCGAGGGCGTCCCGGCGGGCGCGGCCTTCATCGAGGGCCGGATCCAGGACGCCGGCCGCTACCTGGACGCTTCCTATGACGCGGTGCTGCACTTCGCGGCGTCCTCGCAGGTCGGCGAGTCCGTCGTCAACCCGGGCAAGTACTGGGAGAACAACGTCGGCGGCACGCTCGCCCTGCTCGCCGCGATGCGCGGGGCCGGGGTGCGCAAGCTGGTGTTCTCCTCCACCGCCGCGACCTACGGCGAACCCACCGAGGGCCTGCTCACCGAGGAATCGGTCACCAAGCCCACCAACCCGTACGGCGCCTCGAAGCTGGCCGTCGACCACATGATCGCGGGGGAGTGCGCGGCGCACGGCGTCGCGGCGGTCTCGCTGCGCTACTTCAACGTGGCCGGGGCGTACGGGGAGTTCGGTGAGCGGCACGACCCCGAGACCCACCTGATCCCGCTGGTGCTCCAGGTCGCCCTCGGCGAGCGGGAGTCGATCTCGGTGTTCGGCGAGGACTACCCGACTCCCGACGGCACCTGCGTCCGCGACTACATCCACGTGGCCGACCTGGCGGAGGCCCACCTGGCCGCCCTGGAGGCCGCCACCGAGGGCGAGCACCTGATCTGCAACCTCGGCAACGGCAACGGCTTCTCGGTCCGCGAGGTCGTCGAGACGGTCCGCAAGGTCACGGGCGCGGAGATCCCCGAGGTCGTCGCCCCGCGCCGGGCCGGCGACCCGGCGGTGCTCGTCGCCTCCGCGCGCGCCGCCCACGAGAAGCTCGGCTGGACCCCGGCCCGCTCGGACCTCACCGGCATCATCACGGACGCCTGGAACTTCACGCGCAAGCACCGTTCCTGACTCCTTGCCGCACCCGCTCACCGCGCCCCCCGCACCCGACGGTGCGGGGGGCGCGGTGCGTGCGGCGGCGTGCGCAGGGAGCGCGTGCGAGTGGGTCAGCGCCGTGGGCGGGCGCGGTGCGCGGGCGCCCGGCGTGCACACGCCGGGTGAAATGCCCCCCGTGCAACTGCCCGTGGCACGCGCCGGTCGGAAACCGCCTTCCAGACCTTCCACACCGTCGAATTCAAGCCACCTCGCACCGCGTTCCTCACAGCCCAACCCGAAAATCGCTCGGAAAACTTCTGCTATTCGGCCAACCGCGAGCCGCGACCCGTTCTACGCTGATGCGTGACGCCGGTGGGGGCCGGTGTTGATTCAGGGGTCGAGACACGCCGGGTACGGCGTCCGGTCCGGGGTAGTGCAGAGATGTCTCGGCGGCGGCCGCGGCAGCTGCGGATCACCCGGTCCGGGCGCCGTACCCGCAGTCGTCCGTTCCCCGACCCTTGGGGGTTTTGTGGTTCGCATCCGGGTTCTCGTGGTCGACGATCACCGCATCTTCGCCGAATCGCTCGCAGCCGCGCTCGCGGCCGAGCCCGACGTGGACGTGTCCGCGGCCGGCAGCGGCCCCGCCGCGCTGCGCTGCCTCGAACGGGCGGTGGCCGAGGGCCGCCGCTTCGACGTCCTGCTGGTCGACGCCGATCTCGGCGCCGCCGCCGGGGCCGTGCCCGCCCAGCGCGACCCGGGCTCCGGACCACCGCCCGGCGCGGACGGGATCGCGCTGGTCGCCGGGGTACGGGTGTCCCACCCCGGGGTCCGCACCGTCGTGCTCGCCGAGCGCGACGACCCGCGCCGGGCCGCGCACGCCCTGCAGGCGGGGGCTTCCGGCTGGGTGGCGAAGGACTGCTCGCTCTCGCGGCTGCTCGCCGTCATCCGCGGGGTCCTGCGCGAGGAGACCCACCTCCCGCCCGCACTGCTCACCGGAGTACTCCGCGAACTGACCGCTGCGCGCAAGCACCGTACGGACAGCGAGCGGCTCGTCGAGTCCCTCACGCCGCGCGAGCACGAGGTGCTGCGCTGCATGGTGGCGGGGCTGGGCCGCAAGGACGTGGCGGCGCGGCTGTTCCTGTCCCCGCACACCGTCCGCACGCACATGCAGAACGTGCTGGGCAAGCTCGGGGTGCACTCCACGCTCGCGGCGGTGGCACTGGCCCGGCGGGCCGGGGTGCGGCCGGCCGATCTAGCCGGGGATGTTGTCGAACGGAGCGGTCAACTGGCGTAGCAGCGCCGCGAGGTCGCCGCGCTGGGCCTGGGAGAGCTGGGCGAGGATCGCCCGCTCCTGGGCCAGCAGGCCGGCCAGGGCCTGGTCGGCGCGGTCGCGGCCCTCCGGCGTGAGGCGGACCAGCACCCCCCGCCGGTCGTTGGGGTCGGGCAGCCGCTCGACGAGGCCCTTCTTCGCGAGCCGGTCGATGCGGTTGGTCATGGTGCCGGAGGTGACCAGCGTCTGTGTCAGCAGCTGGCCGGGGGAGAGCTGGTAGGGCGCGCCGGCGCGGCGCAGCGACGTCAGGACGTCGAACTCCCAAGGCTCCAGGCCGTGCTCGGAGAAGGCCAGCCTGCGGGCGCGGTCGAGGTGACGGGCGAGCCTGCTGACACGGCTCAGCACTTCGAGCGGTTCCACGTCGAGGTCAGGGCGCTCCCGCCGCCATGCCGCGACCAATCGGTCGACCTCGTCCTCCATGCGGATCAGTGTAAGGGGTCTGTCGACGTGAAGTCTCTTCAAATCGAGGATCTCGGAAATAGATATCTTGATGACGGGAATCTTGACGTCAAGATATATTTTGGGCGACGATGGGCATGGAGGGGGCCGGAACAGCTTCCGCTTCCGCCCGCCCCGCCAGCAGGGAGGCTCGAACATGCATTCCGATACCGCGTCGGCAAGGATCCCCACGGCCACCACCCACGCCGCGCCCACCTGGGACCCCCAGCAATACCTCCGGCACGCCGGACACCGCACCCGCCCCTTCCTCGACCTCCTGAACCGGATACCCGAACTCCCCACCCGCCCCGCCCGTATCGCCGACCTCGGCTGCGGCCCCGGCAACGTCACCGCGCTGCTCGCCGAACGCTGGCCCGAGGCCCACATCACCGGCTTCGACCTCTCCCCCGAAATGCTCCGGCGCGCCACCGACGAGTACGCGGGCAAGACCACCGGCGGCGGCAGCCTCGACTTCCACCACGGAGACCTCGCGAGCTGGCTCCCCGAGGAGCCGTACGACCTGATCGTCTCCAACGCCGCCCTCCAGTGGGTCCCGAGCCACCCCGGCTCCTTCGCCGCCTGGATCAACGGACTGCGCCCCGGCGGCACCTTCGCCTTCCAGATCCCCGGCAACTTCACCGCCCCCAGCCACGCCCTGCTCGCCGGTCTCTGCGACACCCCGCGCTGGCGGAGCCGGCTCGCCGGCCACGGCGCCCGCTACACCCACCTCCTCGAACCCGCCGAGTACCTGGCCCGGTTCACCGAGCTGGGCTGCGCCGTCGACACCTGGGAGACGACGTACCACCAGCTGCTGTCGGGTCCCGACCCGGTGCTCGACTGGGTCAAGGGAACCGCCCTGCGGCCCGTCCTGACCGCCCTCGGGGGCGACCGGGACGCCGTGGACGCCTTCCTCGCCGAGTACCGCGACCTGCTGCGCGAGGCCTACCAGCCCGGCCCGCGCGGCACGGTCTTCCCGTTCCGCCGCATCTTCACCGTCGCCCGCAAGGAGCTCTGACCGTGCTGACCGCAGTCGACCACGTCCAACTCGCCGCGCCGCCCGGCTCGGAGGACCGGCTCCGCGCGTACTACACCCACGTCCTCGGCATGACCGAGGTCCCCAAACCGCCCGTCCTCGCCGCCCGCGGCGGCTGCTGGTTCGCCGCCGGGCCGGTGCAGCTGCACCTGGGCGTCGAGGAGGACTTCCGGCCCGCCCGCAAGGCGCACCCGGGGCTGCGGGTGACCGGGATAGAGGCCTACGCGCGCAGGCTGGAGGAACGGGGCGCCGAGGTCGTCTGGGACGACAACCTGCCCGGGCACCGCCGCTTCTACTCCGAGGACCCCGTCGGCAACCGGATCGAGTTCCTGGAGCCCCTCGCCTGACTGCCTGACTGCCTGACTGCCTGACTGCCTGACTGCCCGGCTGCCCGGCTGCCTGACATTGCCGTGCAGCGCGACGGCGCCCCGCCACCGGATCTCCGGTGACGGGGCGCCGTCGCGTCGTACACACCGCCGCCGCGGCCTCAGCTCTTGCGGTGGCCCACCAGCCGCGGCTTCGACTCCAGCCCGTCCAGCCCGTGCCAGGCCAGATTGACCAGGTGCGCCGCGACCTCCGCCTTCTTCGGCCGGCGCACGTCCAGCCACCACTGCCCGGTCAGCGCGACCATCCCGACCAGCGCCTGCGCGTACAGCGGGGCCAGCTTCGGGTCGAACCCGCGCGCCTTGAACTCCAGTCCCAGGATGTCCTCGACCTGCGTGGCGATGTCGCTGATCAGCGAGGCGAACGTACCCGTCGACTGGGCGACGGGGGAGTCCCGGACGAGGATCCGGAAGCCGTCCGTGTACGACTCGATGTAGTCCAGCAGCGCGAACGCGGCCTGCTCCAGCAGCTCCCGCGGATGCCCGGCCGTCAGCGCGCCCGTCACCCCGTCCAGCAGCTGGCGCATCTCCCGGTCCACGACGACCGCGTACAGGCCCTCCTTGCCCCCGAAGTGCTCGTACACCACCGGCTTGGACACCCCGGCCTTCGCCGCGATCTCCTCCACCGACGTGCCCTCGAAGCCCTTCTCGGCGAACAAGGCGCGGCCGATGTCCAGCAGTTGCTGACGCCGTTCGGCGCCCGTCATCCGGACCCGGCGGCCACGCCGGGGCTTGTCGCTGCTGGAACTGCTGCCGTCGATCGCCACGTCCCCCATCATGCCGCGTTCGACGCGTTTTCCCTGCGCCGGGCATCGATGCGGTCCTTGGACGGCCAGCGCACGTCCGTCGCCCAGCCCGCCAGCTCGAACCAGCGGATCAGCCGGGCACTGGAATCGACCTGGCCGCGCAGCACGCCGTGCCGGGCCGACGTCGGGTCTGCGTGGTGCAGGTTGTGCCAGGACTCCCCGCACGAGAGCACCGCCAGCCACCACACGTTGCCGGAGCGGTCCCGCGACTTGAACGGGCGCTTGCCCACCGCGTGGCAGATCGAATTGATCGACCACGTCACGTGGTGCAGCAGCGCCACGCGCACGAGGGAGCCCCAGAGGAACGCCGTGAACGCACCCCACCACGACATCGTCACCAGGCCGCCGACCAGCGGCGGGATCGCCAGCGAGACGATCGTCCACAGCACGAAGTCACGCGAGATCCGCCGGATCGCCGGGTCCTTGACCAGGTCCGGGGCGTACTTCTGCTGGTTCGTCTGCTCCTCGTCGAAGAGCCACCCGATGTGCGCCCACCACAGCCCCTTCATCAGCGCCGGGACGCTCTCCCCGAACCGCCACGGCGAATGCGGGTCGCCCTCGTGGTCGGAGAACTTGTGGTGCTTGCGGTGGTCGGCCACCCAGCGCACCAGCGGCCCCTCCACCGCCATCGAACCCATCACGGCCAGCACGATCCGCAGCGGCCGCTTCGCCTTGAAGGAACCGTGCGTGAAGTACCGGTGGAAGCCGATGGTGATCCCGTGGCAGGCCAGGAAGTACATGAACACCATCAGGCCGAGATCCAGCCAGCTCACCCCCCAGCCCCAGGCCAGCGGAATCGCCGCCAGCAGCGCGAGGAAGGGAACGACGATGAACATCAGCAGGGCGATCTGCTCCACTGACCGCTTGCTCTCGCCTCCGAGGGTCGCGGAGGGTGCGGGGGAATCGGAATCGGAGGTCGCCGAGGCGTCCTCGATCAGCTCGGGACTGGTGGTCATGAGGGTCCCCTGGGGGGTGAGGAATCGGCAGGCGCCCTGGCGCCCGCCCCGGCTACGGACGCGTAACCTACGGCATCGTAAGTATGGCAAAGCCACAGCCCGGGGCAAGGGGAGCACGACCGGGCCCGGGGCGCTCGAAACGGCGCCCGCCCTGGGCCGCGCGCCGCCTGATGAGACGTTTAGCGGGGCGCGAGCCAACGACACCTATCCTGGTGTCGTCGGACAGCGCGGTCCGCACGGGCAGCCGAGCTGCGCATCAGGTGGGGGACACCCCCGGGGCCCCTCCCAGCCGTCGCTGGGGGAGGAATTCCGGGACGCACACCCCCGCGCACCCCGGAGCCCACCTCCCAGTAGCGCTCGAACACTGCAAGGAGCCGCACCTGTGAGCAGTGCTGACCAGGCCTCCTCCACCCCGGCCAAGGCCCAGGCCACCGCCGTCGCCGCCAACGCAGAGCTGCGGGCGGACATCCGCCGCCTCGGCGACCTCCTCGGCGAGACCCTCGTCCGCCAGGAAGGGCAAGACCTCCTCGACCTCGTCGAACAAGTGCGCGCCCTGACGCGCACCGACGGCGAAGCCGCCGCCGCACTGCTCGGCGACACCGACCTGGAGACCGCCGCCAAGCTCGTACGGGCCTTCTCCACCTACTTCCACCTGGCCAACGTCACCGAACAGGTACACCGCGGCAAGGAACTGCGCGCCCACCGAGCCGCCGAAGGCGGGCTGCTCGCCCGCACCGCCGACATGCTCAAGGACGCAGACCCCGAACACCTGCGCGAGACGGTCCGGAACCTCAACGTCCGGCCCGTCTTCACCGCACACCCCACCGAGGCGGCCCGCCGCAGCGTCCTCAACAAGCTGCGCCGCATCGCCGCCCTCCTCGAAGAGCCCGTCTCCGGCGCCGGCGAACGCCGCCGCCACGACCTGCGCCTCGCCGAGAACATCGACCTCGTCTGGCAGACCGACGAGCTCCGCGTCGTACGCCCCGAACCCGCCGACGAGGCCCGCAACGCCATCTACTACCTCGACGAGCTCCACGCCGGCGCCGTCGGGGACGTACTCGAGGACCTCGCCGCGGAACTCCAGCGCGTCGGCGTCGAGCTGCCCGCAGGCACCCGCCCCCTCACCTTCGGCACCTGGATCGGCGGCGACCGCGACGGCAACCCCAACGTCACCCCCGACGTCACCCGCGACGTACTGATCCTCCAGCACGAGCACGGCATCACCGACGCCCTCGAACTCGTCGACTACCTGCGCGGACTGCTGTCGAACTCCATCCGCTACACCGGCGCCACCGAGGAACTCCTCTCCTCCCTCCAGGCCGACCTCGAACGCCTCCCCGAGATCAGCCCGCGCTACAAGCGGCTGAACGCCGAGGAGCCGTACCGCCTCAAGGCCACCTGCATCCGCCAGAAGCTCGTCAACACCCGCGAGCGCCTCGCCAAGGGCACCCCCCACGAGGAAGGCCGCGACTACCTCGGCACCGCCGAGCTCCTCACCGACCTCACCCTCATCCAGACCTCCCTGCGCGAACACCGCGGCGCCCTCTTCGCCGACGGCCGCATGGACCGCACCATCCGCACGCTGGCCGCCTTCGGCCTCCAGCTCGCCACCATGGACGTCCGCGAACACGCCGACGCCCACCACCACGCCCTCGGCCAGCTCTTCGACCGCCTCGGCGAGGAGTCGTGGCGCTACGCCGACATGCCGCGCGACTACCGGCAGAAGCTGCTCGCCAAGGAGCTGCGCTCCCGCCGCCCGCTGGCGCCCACCCCGGCACCGCTCGACGCCGCCGGCCAGAAGACCCTCGGCGTCTTCTCCGCCATCAAGGACGCCTTCGAGAAGTTCGGCCCCGAAGTCATCGAGTCCTACATCATCTCGATGTGCCAGGGCGCCGACGACGTCTTCGCCGCCGCGGTGCTGGCCCGCGAAGCCGGCCTCATCGACCTCCACGCCGGCTGGGCCAAGATCGGCATCGTCCCGCTCCTGGAGACCACCGACGAGCTCAAGGCCGCCGACGTCATCCTCGACGCCATGCTCGCCGACCCCTCCTACCGGCGCCTCGTCTCCCTGCGCGGCGACGTCCAGGAGGTCATGCTCGGCTACTCCGACTCCAGCAAGTTCGGCGGCATCACCACCAGCCAGTGGGAGATCCACCGCGCCCAGCGCCGCCTGCGCGACGTCGCCCACCGCTACGGAGTGCGCCTGCGGCTCTTCCACGGCCGCGGCGGCACCGTCGGCCGCGGCGGCGGCCCCTCCCACGACGCGATCCTCGCGCAGCCCTGGGGCACCCTCGAAGGCGAGATCAAGGTCACCGAACAGGGCGAGGTCATCTCCGACAAGTACCTCGTACCGTCCCTCGCCCGCGAGAACCTCGAACTGACCGTCGCGGCGACCCTGCAGGCCTCCGCCCTGCACACCGCCCCCCGCCAGTCCGAGGACGACCTCGCCCGCTGGGACGCGGCCATGGACACCGTCTCCGACGCCGCACACACCGCGTACCGCGAGCTCGTCGAGGACCCGGACCTGCCCTCGTACTTCTTCGCCGCCACCCCCGTCGACCAGCTCGCCGACCTCCACCTCGGCTCCCGGCCCTCACGCCGCCCCGACTCCGGCGCCGGCCTCGACGGCCTGCGCGCCATCCCCTGGGTCTTCGGCTGGACCCAGTCCCGCCAGATCGTCCCCGGCTGGTACGGCGTCGGCTCCGGCCTCAAGGCCCTGCGCGAAGCAGGCGGCGAAGCCGCCCTCGCCGAGATGGGCGAGCGCTGGCACTTCTTCCGCAACTTCCTCTCCAACGTCGAGATGACGCTGGCCAAGACGGACCTGCGGATCGCCCGCCACTACGTCGACACCCTCGTCCCGGACGACCTCAAGCACGTCTTCGCCCGCATCGAAGCCGAACACGAGCTCACCGTCCGCGAGGTCCTGCGCATCACCGGCGGCCAGAAGCTCCTCGACTCCAACCCGGTCCTCCAGCAGACCTTCGCCGTCCGCGACGCCTACCTGGACCCGATCTCCTACCTCCAGGTCTCCCTGCTGGCCCGCCAGCGCGCCGCCGCCGCCCGCGGCGAAGACCCCGACCCGCTGCTCGCCCGAGCCCTGCTCCTCACCGTCAACGGCGTCGCGGCAGGCCTGCGCAACACCGGCTGACACCGCGCCCCGGTGTCCGTGTCCGTCACCCTTTGTGATGACGGACACGGATACCGGGCTCCGCCGCAGCCGGCAGCGACGAGGACCGCACCATGGGAAGCGCCTGTACGGGCCGGGACCAGTGGTCCTACCCCGTCGCCGACACCGCGCTCGTCCTCGAGGTGGTCGCTCCGGATTCCGAAGCACGGCACACCGGCACCAAGCCGCACAACTATGCAGCCGCGGGCATCCCGAACTTCCGGCGGGCCGAGAGCGGGGAGAGCGGCCCCCGCTCGTGCACCTCTTCCAGTTGGACCCGGTCAACCGGATCTACGCGCACACGGGTGCCCAGCAGGGCGTGGTCACGACCGACGTCCCCTTCCGCATGGAGATCGACCTGACCCGGGCCGACGAGCTGTAGCCGTCAGGAGTTGTACGCGGACTGGGCCCGCTCCAGGCCCTCGGCGATCAGGCACTCCACGGAGTCCGCCGCCCGGTCCACGAACCAGTCCAGCTCCTTGCGCTCCGTCGACGAGAAGTCCTTCAGCACGAAGTCCGCCACCTGCATACGACCAGGCGGACGGCCGATCCCGCACCGCACCCGGTGGTAGTCCGGCCCCATCGACTTCGTCATCGACTTCAGGCCGTTGTGCCCGTTGTCCCCGCCGCCCAGCTTCAGCCGCAGCGTCGGATAGTCGATGTCCAGCTCGTCATGGACCGCCACGATCCGGTCCAACGGCACCTTGTAGAAATCGCGCAGCGCCGTCACCGGCCCGCCCGACAGATTCATGAACGACATGGGCTTCGCCAGCACCACCCGGCGGTTCGCCGGACCCGGAGGACCCATCCGGCCCTCCACCACCTGCGCCCGCGCCTTGTGCGCCTTGAACTTCCCGCGCATCCGCTCGGCCAGCAGATCCACCACCATGAACCCGATGTTGTGGCGGTTGCCCGCGTACTCCGCCCCGGGATTACCGAGGCCGACGATCAGCCACGGCGCCGCGTCGTCCGACATCCATGCTCCTTAACGAGGACGACCGCCGTCCCGCTCCCAGTGGAGCCGGACGGCGGTCGATCAGCAAGTGCTGAGGGGGGAAAGCGAGGCTCAGGCCTCTTCGCCCTCGGTGGCGCCCTCGGCGGCCGGCTCCTCGGCCTGCGGGGCGACGACCTGCAGAACGGCGGTCTCGCCGTCGACGGCCAGCGTGGTGCCGGCCGGCAGGACCAGGTCCTTGGCGTGGATGGAGGCACCGGCCTCGAGGCCCGCGATGGACACGGTGACCTCGGTCGGGATGTGGGTGGCCTCGGCCTCGACCGTGATGGTGTTGAGGAGGGTCTCCAGCATGTTGTTGCCGGCGGCCAGCTCGCCCTCGGTGACGACGGCGACCTCGACGGTGACCTTCTCGCCCTTCTTGACGATCAGGAAGTCGACGTGGGAGATCGAACGCTTCAGGGGGTGCTTCTGCACGGCCTTCGGGATGACCAGCTCGGTGCCGTCACCCTCGATGTCCAGGGAGATCAGGACGTTCGGGGTACGCAGCGCCAGCGCCAGGCCGTGGCCCTCGACGTTGACGTGCTTCGGGTCGTTGCCGTGGCCGTAGATGACACCGGGAACCAGGGCGTCGCGACGGGCCTGGCGGGCAGAGCCCTTGCCGAAGGTGTTGCGGAGCTGGGCGGAAAGCTTGACCTCGGACATGCTCACTCCTCGTGGGGTGACGGAAATGGACAACGGTCACCCGGCCTGAACGGCCTGCTACGAAGAGCGCGTCGATAACGGAGCACCGACACCAAAAGGTGCGGCCTCCCTCGCCGAGCAACTCGTAGAGTCTACCCGGCGCGGAGGCCGCACCCAAAAGGATCTCTGTACTACCGGTTACCGCTCCCGGTCACTGCTGCTCTTCGAACAGGCTCGTGACCGAACCGTCCTCGAAGACCTCGCGCACCGCACGCGCGACCATCGGAGCGATCGACAGGACCGTGATCTTGTCGAGCTCCAGGTCGGACGGGTCCGGCAGGGTGTTCGTGAAGATGAACTCACTGACCTTCGAGTTCTTCAGACGGTCCGCAGCCGGCCCCGACAGGATGCCGTGCGTGGCCGTCACGATCACGTCCTCCGCACCGTGCGCGAACAGCGCGTCGGCAGCGGCGCAGATCGTGCCACCCGTGTCGATCATGTCGTCGACCAGGACACAGACACGGCCCCGGACCTCACCGACGACCTCGTGGACCGTCACCTGGTTCGCGACGTCCTTGTCACGGCGCTTGTGCACGATCGCCAGCGGCGCGTCCAGACGGTCGCACCAGCGGTCGGCGACGCGTACGCGCCCGGCGTCCGGAGAAACGATCGTCAGCTTGGAGCGGTCCACCTTCGCACCCACGTAGTCCGCGAGGACCGGCAGCGCGGAAAGGTGGTCCACCGGGCCGTCGAAGAAACCCTGGATCTGGTCCGTGTGCAGGTCGACCGTCAGGATGCGGTCCGCACCCGCGGTCTTCAGCAGATCGGCGACCAGACGGGCCGAGATCGGCTCACGGCCCTTGTGCTTCTTGTCCTGGCGGGCGTACCCGTACGACGGGATGATCACGGTGATGGAGCGAGCCGACGCGCGCTTCAGCGCATCGATCATGATCAGCTGCTCCATGATCCACTTGTTGATCGGAGCCGTGTGGCTCTGGATCAGGAAGCAGTCCGCGCCACGAGCCGACTCCTGGAAACGAACGTAGATCTCACCGTTCGCGAAGTCGAAAGCCTTGGTCGGCACGAGGGCAACGCCCAGCTGATGCGCAACCTCCTCGGCCAGCTCGGGGTGGGCGCGGCCGGAGAAGAGCATCAGCTTCTTCTCGCCGGTCGTCTTGATCCCGGTCACAGCACAGTCTCCTCAGACGTGTTGAAAGCTGCTCGCCCCCGTGTGCGTCCGTCCCGCACACGGTGAGCCAGCCGAATTGCGTGCACCTATCACGGTACGCCGTCCCGGGCGTACCTGTTTCCGGTCAGTTCACCTCAACGAGGCCTCAACGCGGGTCGGAGTCCTCCTGGACCGCCGACTGAGCCGCCGTCGCCGCAGCGCTTCCCGGACGCTTGCGGGCCACCCAGCCCTCGATATTCCGCTGCTGACCACGGGCCACCGCCAGCGCACCCGGCGGCACATCCTTCGTGATCACCGACCCGGCGGCCGTGTACGCGCCGTCCCCGATCGTGACGGGCGCCACAAACATGTTGTCCGAACCCGTCTTGCAGTGTGAGCCGACCGTGGTGTGGTGCTTGTGCTCACCGTCGTAGTTCACGAACACGCTCGCCGCGCCGATGTTGGTGTACTCGCCGATCGTCGCGTCACCCACGTACGACAGGTGCGGCACCTTCGTGCCCTCACCGATCGTCGCGTTCTTCATCTCGACGTAGGTACCGGCCTTCGCCTTCACACCCAGGTTCGTACCCGGGCGCAGGTACGCGTACGGGCCGACGGACGCCGACTCGCCGATCACCGCCGTGTCCGCCACCGTGTTGTCGACGCGGGCCCGCGGACCCACCTGCGTGTCCTTGAGCCGCGTGTTCGGGCCGACCTCGGCGCCCTCGGCGACGTGCGTCGCGCCCAGCAGCTGCGTACCCGGGTGGACCAGCGCGTCCTGCCCGAACGTCACCGTCACGTCCACGAACGTGCTCGCCGGGTCGACCACCGTCACGCCCGCGAGCATCGCCTGCTCCAGCAGACGCGCGTTCAGCAGCGCGCGCGCCTCGGCGAGCTGCACGCGGTTGTTGATCCCCAGGATCTGGCGGTGGTCGGCGCCGACCGCCGCGCCGACGCGGTGACCCGCCTCGCGCAGGATGCCGAGCACGTCGGTGAGGTACTCCTCGCCCTGGCTGTTGTCCGTACGCACCTTGCCGAGCGCATCCGCGAGCAGGGCGCCGTCGAAGGCGAAGACCCCGGAGTTGATCTCCCGGATCGCGCGCTGGGAGTCGGTGGCGTCCTTGTGCTCGACGATGGCGGTGACGGCGCCGGCGCCGTCCCGGACGATGCGGCCGTAACCGGTGGAGTCCGGCACCTCGGCGGTGAGCACGGTGACGGCGTTGCCGTCGGCCTCGTGCGTGGCCGCGAGCTGCTGCAGCGTCTCCCCGGTGAGCAGGGGTGTGTCGCCGCAGACGACGATGACGGTCCCGTCGACGGTGCCGCCGAGCTCTTCGAGGGCCATGCGGACGGCGTGCCCGGTGCCGTTCTGCTCGTACTGGACGGCGGTGCGGACGCCGGCGTCGATCTCAGCGAGGTGCGCGGTGACCTGCTCACGGGCGTGGCCGACGACGACCACGAGGTGTTCGGGGTCCAGCTCGCGCGAGGCGGCGACGACGTGGCCCACGAGCGAGCGCCCGCAGATCTCGTGCAGAACCTTGGGAGTGGCCGACTTCATGCGGGTGCCTTCACCCGCTGCGAGTACGACGACGGCTGCCGGGCGGTTGGCGCTCACGGGTGTGCCCTTCGGCTTCGGGTGGTGGACCCGTGAAGGATACCGGGGGGCCGCCCCCCGGAAACGAAGCCGGGTCCCGACCATGGAGGTCAGGACCCGAACCGACGGCTCCCGGGGCAGGAGTCGAACCTGCGTCGTACCCAGATTCAAAGTCTGGTCGCCCCTGCCGACAGAGCAACCCGGGATTGCGCGCCGTCAGCCTACGCGTTTCTGCGGCGCGCCTCCACTGCCATACGGGACCACCACCCTTCGATTCGGCGGTACAGGTCGGCGCTGTCCAGTACGCCGATCACCAGACAACCCCGGTAGTCCTCGCCAACGTTCTTGCGAACGGTCTTCGGGTTGTGCTTCTTGAGAGTCGTTCTCTGCAGGCGTGAATGGTCTACTCGTACCTGGTCAGCCCAGAAGCGTTCGGCGCCCAGAACGTCGGCCGTCTCGTGGATCATCACTCGGTACTGCAGTCGCTCGGATTCGACTCCGAGGAGGTCGAGCCAGGCCAGAAAGAGCTGGATCATGTCTGGATCGCTGTTGACGAAGATCACCCGCTCGCGGCGTGCGTACGGCTTGCTCTTTTGTCCCTCGGCCCAGTAGAGGCCGACGCCGGTGACGAACAGCTCGCGGTCGGTCATCCCGCCGAGCTCGTCTTCCGCCGACGCCTTCGTCGCTTGGCGGTTCTCCTCCCTCGTCCTCTGGAGCCTCTCCAAGCCGGCGGTCATGCGCGCCCGGTGTTCTTCGGCTGAGTAGCGCGGCTCGGGTTTCGGGAGGTCGCGAACCCAGAGGGAGATGGAGCTCTTCGAGCAGCCCAGTTCAACCTGGATCTGGTCGTAGGTCATGCCCTGGAGGCGGAGTTCGCGGGCCTTGGCGCGGAGCTCGTCCTTCGCGTTGGGGCGCTTGGTCCATTCGGGCGGGGGCTCGCCCTTGACGAGGCGGCCCAGGATGTCGTTGTTGTGGACGCCGAGGCGATCACGTATCTGGCGGAGGCTGAGGCCCTCGCGGCGGAGGGCGATGGCCTGCTCGCGGAGATCCTCGAAGGTTGCGGCGCCCGTGCGGAGGCCGCCTGTGCCGTCGCCGGGGCGACGTCGGATTTCGGTCATGTCCCCAATGTCGTCCGGAATGCGGGATTCAGGTCTCGCCCAGCGGACGATTCAGCCGTACGTGCGATTGCCTTCGGATTGCCGGAATTCCGTTCGCATGTGTGCTGGGGGCCCTGCGTACGCTGGACGGCATGACCGTTACGGGGGAAGAGCAGGGCGGCGCCGGGCGCGACGGGCCGTTGTGGTGGGAGCGGCGGCGGGGGGCCGTGCTCGATGTGGGGCTGGCGGCGGTGTCCGCCGTCGAGTGCGCCGTCGAGGGGGTGCCCTTCGCGCGCGAGGCCGGGGTGCCGGTGGCGGTCGGGGTGCTGTTCGGGCTCCTGGTGGGGTCCACGCTCGTGCTGCGCCGGCGGTGGCCGATCGCGGTGGTGCTGGTGGGGATCGCCGTGTCGCCGGCTGCGATGGGGTTCCTGCTCGGGGTGGTGGGGCTGTACACGCTGGCCGCCTGCGAGGTGCCGCGGCGGATCACCGCGACGCTGGCCTCGATGTCGCTGGTCGCGACGTTCGTCGTGATGTACGTGCGGACCATCGGGGACCAGGGGGCCTCGCGTTCCCTCGTCATCGTGCTGTCGGTGTTCGTGGCGGTGGCGCTGACGGTGCCGCCGGTGCTGCTGGGTCTGTACATAGGGGCGCGGCGGCGGTTGATGGAGAGCCTGCACGAGCGGGCGGACTCGCTGGAGCGGGAGCTGTCGCTGCTCGCGGACCGGGCGGAGGAGCGGGCCGAGTGGGCCCGTAAGGAGGAGCGGACGCGGATCGCGCGGGAGATGCACGACGTGGTGGCGCACCGGGTGTCGCTGATGGTGGTGCATGCGGCGGCGCTGGAGGCGGTGGCGGTCAAGGATCCGGCGCGGGCGGCGAAGAACGCGGCGCTGGTGGGTGACATGGGGCGGCAGGCGTTGACCGAGCTGCGGGAGATGTTGGGGGTGCTGCGGGCGGCCGAGTCGCCGAAGCGGGCTCCTGCGGTGGTGCCGGTGGCTGCGCTGGTGGGGGGTTTCGAGGAGGGGCCCGGGCCTTCGCTGGGGGAGCTGGAGGCGCTGGTCGGGCAGTCGCGGGCGGCGGGGATGGTCGTGGAGCTGGATGTGCGGGGTGCGGGGGCGGGGTATCCGGCGGAGGTGGAGCAGACGGCGTACCGGGTGGTGCAGGAGGCGCTGACCAACTGCCACAAGCATGCGCCGGGTGCGAGGGTCGTGGTGCGGCTGGCTCACCGGGAGGGTGAGGTGGCCATGCAGGTGGAGAACGGGCCGTGCGGGGCGGATGTGGTGCAGCCGGGGCTGCCGAGTGGCGGGAACGGGCTGGTCGGGATGCGTGAGCGGGTGCTCGGGCTGGGTGGGGTGTTCGTGTCCGGCCCGACGGACGAGGGCGGTTTCAAGGTCTCGGCGGTTCTGCCGGGCGGCTCCCGGCAGGTGTGAGCCCGCCCCGGGGCGGGCTCACGTTCCCTGGCCGGGCCCCGGGTGGGGTGGGGGTCAGGGGGTTGTGGTGAGGCGGGTGGGTTGGAGGCCGGTCAGGAGGAGGGTCAGGGCTTCGTCCGGGGCGCCGCCGAGGTACCAGTCGCCGGTGTGGTCGATGGCGTAGACGCGGCCTTCGCGGTCGATGGCGAGGTGTGAGCCGGCGTCGGTGTCGATGCCGAGGGGGCAGAGCTCGGTGGACAGGGCGCGGCCGAGGTCGGCGAAGGTGCGTGCGAGGTGGAGTCCGGTGAGGGGGTCCAGGCGCACGGGGACGGGTGCTATCTGGCGGCCCGGGCCGGGGGCGGTGACGGTGAGCCCGCCGAATTCGGCCCAGGCCTCGACGGCGGCGGGGAAGACGGTGTGCCGGTGTCCGGCGGGGGTGGTGTGGTCCCGGAGGGCGTCGGCCCAGAACTCGGCCTGCTTGATGTCCCAGCGGCCGGGTTCCCAGCCGGCGGTGCGCAGGGCGGTGTCCACGGCGGTGGGGAAGCGGGTGGCCGAGGAGCGGTCGTAGGAGGCGGAGGAGGTGGTCATGGTGTCGGGGGTCAGGCCTTCTCTGAGGCGGGGGTGAGGTCGACGGCGCGTACGCCGAAGTGGGCGAGGAGGGCTTCGCAGGAGCGGCAGGGGGGTGCGTAGGTGCCGTGGAGCGGGTCGCCGTCTTCGCGGATGCGGCGGGCGGTGATTTTGGAGTGTTTGAGTGAGCGGCGGGCTTCGTTCGCGGTGAGGGGTTTGCGGGAGGCGCGGCGGCTGCGGGCGCCTTCGGTGGCGGTGAGGTGGCGTGAGAGCAGGATCGCCTCTGGGCAGCGGCCGGTGAAGCGTTCCCGCTGGCCGCTGGTGAGGGTGTCGAGGAAGTCCTGGACGAGGGGGTGGAGTGCGGGTGGCTGGTCGGCTTTGCCTGCGGTGCCGGTGAGGGTTTCGCCGCGTACGGAGAGGGCTGCGGCGACGGTGGGGAGGATGCCGTCGCGGCGGAAGCGCAGGACGGGGGCGGCCGGTCGGCCGTCGGTGGTGCTCCAGCGCAGGCGTGGGTCGCCGGCCGGGCCGCCGGTCTGTCCGGTGGTCTGTCCGTCTTGTGTGGCCTGTCCGCCCGTTCCTGAGGCGCCGTCGGCCGTGTCTGTGCGTGTGGCGGTGTTCTGCATGGTCGCGTCTTCCCTCCCGTGGCGGCGGTGGTGGCCGCTGTCGCGCACGCCCCCGTGCTGAGGGGACAGCCTGTCAAATGTCACCTGTCGTGTGGAAGCGGGGTCGAATATTCGTATCAATTCGGATGTTCCTGGCCCTCGCGCGGGTGCGGGGGTTGCGGGCGGGTGTCCCTCTTGCCGGAGCACATAGGCTGTGGTGAACCAGCCAGATCCAGCAGGGGGCTACCGCCATGACGACAGGTCGGCTCGGGCAGCAGGCCGCGCCACCCAACGCCGCGTACTCGGGGCAGGTCGTGCATTTCCCGGACCCGGTCCGGGCCGCTCGGCATCCCCACGGTGTGCGGATGGACGGGGACGGACATCCCGACCTCTCCCCGTACGCGCGTGCGGCGGTGGAGATCGCCGAGCCGCCGGAGGGTTTCGGCGCGGACGAGTTGCGGCTGACGGACTGCGTGTCCGCGAACGCGGCGATGCATGCGGCCGGCCATGCGCTGTGGGACACCGTCGGGCCGGTGGCGACCCCGCACGGCTGGACCTGGCACCACGTGGCGAAGACGCGGCGGATGGAGCTGGTCCCGGTCGAGGTGAAGGCGCTGCTGCGGCATCACGCGGGGCTGGCGACGGCGCCGGTCGACCATGAGAAGCGTGGGACGCGGCCCTTGCAGGAGGTGCGTCCGGTGCACCTGGGGCTGCCGAAGTCGGTGGTGTCGGTGTCCGAGGAGGCGGTGCAGGGTGTCGAGGAGGACCTCGGCTACCGGCTGCCGGAGGCGTACCGCGCGTTCCTGAAGGCTGCGGGTGGCTGTGCGCCGGTGGGTGCGGGCCTCGACGTGGAGCTCGGTCTGCTGGTGGACCAGCCCTTCTTCACGGTGCGTGAGGAGGCGGCGGTCAACGACCTCGTGTACGTCAACAAGTGTCTGCGGGACCATCTGACGAAGGACTACCT
Source organism: Streptomyces sp. NPDC032745 (assembly GCF_055579465.1). Classification (NCBI taxonomy): domain Bacteria; kingdom Bacillati; phylum Actinomycetota; class Actinomycetes; order Kitasatosporales; family Streptomycetaceae; genus Streptomyces; species Streptomyces sp. NPDC032745. The sequence goes on from NZ_JBVING010000006.1 coordinate 380,563, forward strand.
GTGCGTGGCCTTCGTCCAGGGGGGTCTGCTCGCGGTGAAGGTGAAGGGCGAGGCCATCGGCTCGGTGTGGTTCTCCCCGTACGACGACGCCCGTGACCGGGACGGCTGGTCGGTGCAGGAGCGCGTGGAGCGGTTGTTGCTGCCGTGCGGTGCCGATTTCGATGCCTTCCTCGAGCGGTTGGCGGGGAACCCGCCGGAGTTGGAGACGGTGGCCGGTCTGATGGTGGACGGCGGATTCGCACGCTCGGTTCCCGTGTCCGGGTCGGTTGCCGGGCCGGGTGCGGCACCGGTGGAGGGGTGACGGCGCGATGGTGACGTTTGCGCAGGCGCAGGAGCGCGCCGAGGAGTGGATCAACGGGGACGTGCCCGCGTACCAGCACCGGGAGGTGCGCGTACGGGAGTTCGGGCTCGGGTTCGTGGTGTGGGCGGAGGACCGTGCGGCCGGCCCGGTGTCCGGTGGTGGCCGGCAGCGGTTGGTCATCGCGCGGGACAGCGGTGAGGTGACGCTGTGGCCGGGGCTGCCGGTGGGTGAGGTGATCCGCCGGTACGAGGAGGAGTACGGGGTTGCGGCCGCGCCGGTGGCGGAGGCGTCGGTGCCGACGCCGCGGATCGACTCGGAGCAGACCTCGTTCATGCTGAGTCCGCCGGAGTGGCTGCAGGAGGCGGCGGACCGGGCGGGGATTCCGGCGGCGCCGGCCCCTGCGGCGCCTGCACCTGCACCTGCAGCTGCGCCTGGCCCTGTTTCTGCTTCGGAGTCTGCGGTTCCGGCGGTTCCGGCGGCTGCGGTTCCGGCGGCTGTGCCGGATCCCGTTCAGGTGTCCGCGCCCGGGCCGGTGGAGGCGGTGCCGCTGCGCCGCGAGGTGCCGTACGAGCCGACCGCCAACGACGGGGTGCCCGCCGGGGCCACGCCGTGGGCCGGGACCGATGTGAACCCCGGTGCGGACGACGTGTCCGTGCCGCTGCCCGCGACGGTGTTCGCGCCGCCGCTGTCGGGGTCGGACCTGGAGGACATGGCGCCGCCGTCCGGCACGGCCCCGGAGGCGAAGACCACCCTCATGGCCGGGGGCAGCCAGCTCCCGAAGACGGCGATCGCGCCGGCGCTGCACCTCGGGGCCGACGCGGGCCCGGATTCCGGGTCCATCGCCGATGCGCCGACGAGCAAGGCCCAGGTCTCCCGGCCGGGCGCGCAGCCGGTGACGCCGCCCGGGCCGCCGGGGGCTCCCGGTGCGGCTGGTGCTCCCGGGGCTCCCGGTGTGCCTGGCGGCGGGCTGGACCATGCGGCGACGATGCTGGCGGGTCCGGCCGTGACGGGCCGGCCTGCGCCTCCGGGTCCGCCCGGGGCTCCTGGTGCTCCTGGTGCTCCTGGTGCGGGTCAGCCGCCGGCGCCTCCGGGTCCGCCCGGTGCTCCGGGTTCGCTGGGGGGTGGGCTGGATCATGCGGCGACGATGCTGGCGGGTCCGGCCGTGACGGGCCGGCCTGCGCCTCCGGGTCCGCCCGGGGCTCCTGGTGCTCCTGGTGCTCCTGGTGCG
>NZ_JBVING010000006.1:382186-492211 GCF_055579465.1 Streptomyces sp. NPDC032745
GTGCGGGTCAGCCGCCGGCGCCTCCGGGTCCGCCCGGTGCTCCGGGTTCGCTGGGGCGTGGGCTGGATCATGCGGCGACGATGCTGGCCGGTCCGGCCGTGACGGGTCAGCCTGCGCCTCCCGGCCCCCCCGGTGCTCCCGGTGCGGGTCGGCCGCCGGCGCCTCCCGGCCCGCCCGGGGCTCCCGGTGGCTCGGCCCATCAGGCCGCCACCATGCTCGCGGGTCCCGGCGTACCCCAGCCCCCCGGTCCGCCGGGGGCTCCCGGTGCGCCCGCGGGCGGGCTCGACCATGCCGCGACGATGCTGGCGGGTCCGGCCGTGACGGGTCAGCCGCCGGCGCCTCCCGGCCCGCCCGGGCAGCCGCAGGCCGGTCCCGGTCCCGTGGCGCAGCCCCCGGCGCCCGCCGGTGTGCCCACGGTCGGCCCGGGCTACCAGGCCGTGCTGCGCTACCGCGCGCCCGACGGCTCCGAGCAGCAGCTCATCCGGCGTTCCGCGCCGGGTACCCCGCACCCGGAGTGGCAGATCCTGCACGAGCTGCGTGCGATGAACGTGCCGCCGCAGCAGGTGCTGGAGCTGCACACCGAGCTGGAGTCGTGCGAGCTGCCGGGCGGTTACTGCGCGCGGATGATCCGGGAGACCTGGCCGCAGGTCCGGATCACGAGCGTGGCCCCGTACGGCAAGGACCACGCGGGTCGTCAGCAGGGCATGCGGCATCTGCTGACCCACCAGGGTGAGCTGCACCAGGTGGCGGACGGCCCGGCGCGCCCTGCGCCGGTACGGGCACCGCTGCAGCAGGTGCCGCTCCAGCCGGCGATTCCGCTGGACGCCATCGGTGCGGAGCTGGCAGGGGCGTTCGGTCCGCAGGGTGTGTTCCGCTTCGACCAGCGGGCGGTGTCCCGTCAGGGTGTGCCGGAGATCGTGGCGCAGACGCTGGTGTGGGCGGGTCTGCCGACGGACTTCGGGCCGTTCTTCTGGGCGCAGGCGGTGCCGGGCCAGCCGGTGCCGACGCTGGCGGAGCTGGCTGCGCAGCGACAGGTGCAGCCGGCGTCGGATGCGGGTTCGTACCTGGTCGTGGGCAGTGACTTCGGCAAGGCGCTGTGTGTGCAGTACGGGACGGCGCACATAGTGGCGGTTCCGGTGGAGGCCGGTCCGGGCGGTGCGCCGGTGCCGCCGCAGTTCGTGAATTCGAGCCTGCCGCAGTTCGCCCGTTCGCTGGCGATGCTGGGTCACATGTGGCGTCTGCGCCAGCATCTGACGCCGGAGCAGGCGGGGCACTGGACCGTCGATTTCCAGACGAATCTGGCCGGGCTCGACAGCGCGGCGCTGGCGTCGCCGGAGAGCTGGTGGTCGGTGCTTCTGGAGCAGATGTGGGACGGATTGCTCTGATCGGATGATCAGTTGAATGGCCGGGCCGGGACCCTCGTACAGGGTCTCGGCCCGGCCATTCCGGCTTCTGAGAGCAAATGGCGCATCCTTGACAGGAATCCCCCCGAGAGAGGCGCTTCCAGGATGACTGCACCCATGTCACCTCACGGACCGGGTTTCGCGACCGTACGAGGTCGCGGTTACCGCACGGAAGAGGTCGACCGGTATCTCGCCCGGCTCTCCGGCAGCCGGGACGAGGCGTGGGAGCGGGTGGCGCGGCTGACCGTCCTGGCGAAGCGGATGGAGGCGGAGGCGGGGCGGCTGCGCGAGGCGGTGGCGGAGCTGGCCCCGCAGACGTACGACGAGCTGAGCGAGCGGGCCCGGCGGATCCTGCTGCTGGTGGAGGAGGAGGCGGACGCCGTGTGCCGGGACGCCCGGGTGGACGCGGCGGACGCGACGGGGGCGGCCGAGGCGTACGCGGACCGGGTGGCGGAGCTGGCGCGGCAGGACGCGGAGGCGGTGCGCGAGCAGACGGAGGTCCGGGCGCGGCAGGGGCTGCTGCGGGCGGAGCGGGAGGCCGACGCGGTCCGGGCGGAGGCCAGGGACGATGCGGCGGAGTGGCGCTCGCAGGCGCAGACGGCGCTGGCGGAGATGCGGCGCCGGTCGGATGCGCTGCTGGCGGACCGCGAGCAGGAGCACGTGGAGCGGTGGGACGCGGCGGAACGGGAGCTGGCGGCCCAGGAGGCCGATCTGGAGGCGCGCCAGGCGGAGCTGGAGCGGTACGCGGAGGGCCGGCTGGCGGAGGCGCGGCGCGATTACGCGGAGGCGGAGGAGTCGGCGCGGCACGGGCAGGAGGACGCGGAGGCGCGGGCCGCGGAGCTGCTGGCGGAGGCCCGGGTGCGGGAGGAGAGGACCGGCCGGGAAACGGACCGGATCCTGCGGGAGCACGCGGAGGCGCAGGACGAGATGCGGGCCCACATGAACCACGTGCGCTCGAGCCTTGCGGCTCTGACGGGGCGTGCGCCGGCGGAGGGCTGACCCGGCGGGGCGGATCCCGGGGGCGCCCGAGTCCCGCGTCGGGAGTCCCGAGCCCGGCGCCGGCGCCGGCGCCCGGTCAGGACTTGTGGCGGGCGTAGTAGCGGGCGACCCTGGCGCGGTTGCCGCAGGCCGAGGCCACGCACCAGCGCCGCCTCGGGTGCGCCGGCAGGAACAGCAGGACGCAGTCGGCCCCTTCGCACTCCCGTACGTCCTGCACCCGGGGGTCCGTCAGGAGATCGGCCGCCGCGTCCGCCAGCTGCGCCGCGAGCCGCCGGGCCGGGGTGCCCGTGCGGTGCGGGGCGGCCGTCAGGCCGGTATCCGGGGTCCAGGCGAGCGTGCGGTGGGCCGGGGCGCCCGCCGAGGCCTCGTTCAGCGCGTGCAGCGCGCCGGCCGGGGGCTGCTCGCCGCGCCGTGCGGCCGCGAGTGCCGCGCCGGCCGCCTCCCGTACGGCGTGCACGGCTGCCACCTCCGCCGGGCCCACCTGCCCGGCCGGCCCGAGCCGGCCTTCCTGGACGGCCAGCCAGGCCGCGAGCCCCTCCGGGCCGGCGATCAGGTCGCCCGCTCCGGCGGGCCGGGTGTTGAGGAGGTCCAGGGCGAGGGGCTCACCGGTGAGCGGGAACGTCGGTTCCGTCGCGGGCGCTGTCATGGAACTAATGCTACTCGAATCGCTTGACCCATTAGCGATCTCCGGCGAGACTAATGGCACCCAAGCCATTGGAGGCATGTGATGCAGCTCGTCCACCACCGCACCGCCGAGGTGCACGGGGTCCGCGTCGCCTACCGCGAGAGCGGCCCCGCCGACGGCCCGGTCCTGCTGCTCCTGCACGGTTTCCCCACCTCCTCGCACCAGTTCGCCCGGCTGATGGACGCGCTCGGCGGCACCCCGTACCGGCTGATCGCCCCCGACTACCCCGGCTCCGGCCGGACCGAGGCCCCGGACGGGTTCACGTACACCTTCGACCGGCTCGCCGACATCGTGGAGGGCTTCACCGACGCCCTCGGGCTGGACCGTTTCGCGCTGTACGTCTTCGACTTCGGCGCCCCCGTCGGGCTGCGGCTCGCCGCGCGGCGGCCCGGGCGGGTGACGGGCCTGATCGTGCAGAACGGCAACGCGTACGAGGAGGGACTCTCCGACGCGGCCCGCGAGTTCGCCGGACTGCGGCGGGACGTGCCGGGCGACGAGGCGCGGGTGCGGGGGCTGTTCACCCCGGAGGGCACCCGCTTCCAGTACGAGACCGGCGTCGCCGACACGAGCCTGATCTCCCCGGACGGCCGGACGCTCGACGTGCACTACCTCGGGCTGCCGGGGCGTGCCGACGCGCAGGCCGACCTCGCCTTCGACTACGCGTCGAACTTCGCCCACTACCCCGCCTGGCAGGCCTGGCTGCGCGCCGCCCGGGTGCCGGTCCTGGTCGTCTGGGGCGCGGGGGACCCGTTCTTCACCCCGGCGGGGGCGAAGGCGTACCTGCGCGATGCGCCGGATGCCGAGGTGCACGTCTTCGAGGGGGCGGGGCACTTCGCACTGGAGACCCACCTCGCGCAGATCGCCCCGCTGATCGGGGAGTTCCTCGCGAACCTCCCGTGACCTGACCCGCCCCCGACGCGGGCGTACTGGCCCGCCGACTACCGGCCCGCCGACCGCTGGGCCGGTGCCGGTGCCGGTGCCGGAGCCGCTGCCGGAGCCGCTGCCGCCGGTGCGTGGCGGTACGGGTCGCTGCGCAGGCCGCGGGAGGTGACCACCACCGTGAAGGCGGGGGGCGCGGCGGCCGGCAGCTGCGCCGTCAGGGTGCCCGTCGCCGGGTCGTACTCGCTCGCCAGGGCGGTGGAGTCGAGCTCCACCCGGGCTTCGGGGCCGAAGCCGCCGCCCTCCACCACCAGGGCGGCGCCCTGCACCGACACGCCCGTGATCACCGGATTCGCGCGCGTGGCCATCTTGTTCACCAGGTACGCCCCGGCCGGTGCGCCCGTCAGCGCCCAGATCTCGGCGGGGAGGTGGGGGAGCCCGCCGCCCACGTCGGAGAGGAAGAACAGCACCACGTACAGCATCGTGACCGCGCTCAGCGCCACGTACTGGAGGTCCACCAGGTCGGTGCGCCCGCTGTCGTTCGCGATCAGCTCGCGCAGCGGCCGCTTCCCGGAGGCCGTCGGCTTGGGGGCGGGTTTGGCCATGCTGCCGTTCTCCAGGCGGATGCCGACGACCGTCTTCGCCGCGATCAGGGCCACGTACGGGCCCCCGAGCAGCGGCAGGTACACGGTGGTCAGGGAGGACAGCGGGCCGTGCTCACCGGCGAACCAGGCGGCGCCGCCGCCGGCCGTGAGTCCGTACGCGAGGATCGTGAGCAGCAGCCAGACGAGGATCACCGTCCAGGCCAGTGCCAGGGTGGTGGAGGTGGAGAGCCGGCCGTCGCGGCCGGTGACGAAGCCCGGACGGCGGCGCAGCCGCAGGCCGATCGGCCCGGCCACGGCGGCCAGTAAGGCCAGTGCGAAGAGTGCGGAAACCATGTCGTCCCCCCGGAACGGATCTCGGATTCAGGCTTCGAGGTGTACTCCGTTGACCGGGGTCATGACAAGCGGGAGCCGGGTGCGCCGCTACTTCTCCTGATGCTCCGCCAGTATCGGGAACCGTCGCGGAGCCACCAGGAGCAGGACCAGCAGGGCCGCCACGGCCGCGGCGGTCGCGCCGAGGAAGATGTGGTCCACGGCGGCGGCCACCGACGCGCGCAGGTAGTCGGCGGCGGCCTGCGGGAGCAGCCCGGGCCGGTCGAGGGCTTTGGAGACGTCGTCGAGGTGGTCCGGCAGTCCGGTCATCGGGGCGTCGGCCAGCCGGGCGGCGATGGTCGCGTTGGCGACGGCCCCGAGCAGCGCGGCCCCGAGGCTCTGGCCGACCTGGCGGCAGAACAGCACCGAGGCCGTCGTGGTACCCCGCTCGGACCAGCCCACGGTGGACTGGACCCCGATGATCAGCGGCAGCTGGAAGAGGCCGAGGGCGGCGCCCAGCAGCAGCATGATCAGCGTGGGCTGCCAGGGCCGGGCGGGATACGGGAGCAGCGTGAACGAGAACAGGATCACGGCGGCCAGCGAGATCCCGACGGCGGCGGAGTTGCGGAAGCCGATGCGCCGGTAGACGTGCTGGCTGAAGGCGGCGGACACGGGCCAGGTGAGGGTCATCGAGGACATGACGAGACCGGCGCCGACGGGCCCGAGGCCGAGCACGGACTGGGCGTAGGTGGGGACGAAGACCATCGGGGCGACCATGAGCACGCCGAGTGCGCCGAGGGCCAGGTTCACGGCGGCGATGGTGCGCCGGCGCCAGACCCAGCCGGGAATGATCGGTTCCGCGGCCCGGCGTTCGATCCGGACGACCACGGCCGCCAGCACCGCGCTCGCGCCCAGCAGCCCGAGGGAGGGCGCGGACAGCCAGGGCCAGGCGACCCCGCCCTGAACCAGCGCGAAGAGCAGCAGTCCGCCGCAGGCGAAGACGCCGAGGGCCCCCGCCCAGTCGACCGGGCCGCGGCGCCCGGGGGAGCGTACGGGCTCGACGAGGTGGCGGGCGAGCATCCACAGGGCCAGGCCGCCCAGCGGCAGGTTGATGAGGAAGATCCAGCGCCAGTCGGCGTACGAGGCGATGAGTCCGCCGAGTGCGGGGCCGGCCACTGCGGAGGCGGCCCAGACGGAGGACATCCTGGCCTGGATCCTCGGGCGGTCCTTGAGCGGGTACAGGTCGGCGGCCAGGGTCTGCACGGTGCCCTGGAGGGCGCCGCCGCCCAGCCCCTGGACGATGCGGAAGGCGATGAGGGCGGCCATGTTCCAGGCGACGGCGCACAGCAGGGAGCCGACGATGAACAGGGCTATGCCGAAGAGCAGGACGGGCCCCCGGCCGAGGGTGTCGGAGAGCTTCCCGTAGACGGGGAGGGTGACGGTGACGGCGAGCAGGTAGCCGGCGAAGAGCCAGGAGAAGACGGAGAACCCGCCGAGGTCGCCGACGATCTGGGGGACGGCGGTGGAGACGATGGAGCTGTCGAGGGCGGCGAGGGCCATGCTCAGCATGAGGGCGGCGACGAGAGCGGTGCGCGGCGGCCGGCTGCCGCCGCCGTCGGCCGCCGAGGCTCCGGCTGCTGTTCCGGCCCCCGCTCCCGGCCCGGCGCCGGCTTTGCCCGTCCTGGCGGAAACCGCACGCCCGGCGTCGGCGTCGCCGCTCTCCCCGGCGGCGTCCCCGGCGCGCTCTCCCGTGCTCTCCTCCGCGCCCACCAAGATCCTTTCACCGTGCACGTACCTGCGGGGAACACCCTCTCATCACGGCGTATCCGGCGGTATCCCCCAGAGCTGATCCCCCAAAGGGTGGAGAACCCCTAGGGGTTGCTCCTCACAAGGGTCCAGGGGCCGTTCGTCCCGGCGGAGGAGGAGGACGGCCCAGGGAGGTCCTTAACTGGTTCATATGAGCGGGGGTGGGGTTAACCCCCCGGTGGATACGGCGATGGGCACCAGCGCGCCGACCGCCTCCGCCCCGCAGACTTCACGACGGCATCACACGCAGGATCCGGCCGGCAGGCCGGAACCGGCCACACGCGCAGCAACGCGACGAACGAGGGGAAGCACCGTGACAACGGCTATGACCGAAACCAGGCACGGGGGTACTGGAGGGCATGAAGCCGTCGCGGCCCGGGCTCGCAAGGTCGTTAAGGCCTACGGCGCCGGGGAGACCCGTGTGGTCGCCCTCGACGAGGTGGACGTGGACATCAAGCGCGGCCAGTTCACGGCGATCATGGGCCCCTCCGGTTCCGGCAAGTCCACGCTGATGCACTGCCTCGCCGGTCTCGACACGGTGACCAGCGGGCAGATCCACCTGGACGACACCGAGATCACCGGTCTCAAGGACAAGAAGCTCACGCAGCTGCGCCGCGACCGGATCGGTTTCATCTTCCAGGCGTTCAACCTGCTGCCGACGCTCAACGCCCTGGAGAACATCACGCTCCCCATGGACATAGCCGGCCGCAAGCCCGACGCGGAGTGGCTGAACCGGGTAGTGGAGACCGTCGGCCTCGCGGGCCGCCTCAAGCACCGTCCGACCGAGCTCTCCGGCGGCCAGCAGCAGCGCGTGGCCGTCGCCCGCGCCCTCGCGGCCCGCCCGCAGATCATCTTCGGCGACGAGCCCACCGGAAACCTGGACTCCCGGGCCGGCGCCGAGGTCCTCGGCTTCCTGCGCCGTTCGGTCGACGAGCTCGGCCAGACCATCGTGATGGTCACGCACGACCCGGTGGCCGCCTCGTACGCGGACCGCGTGATCTTCCTGGCCGACGGCCGGATCGTGGACGAGATGTACGGGCCCACCGCCGACCAGGTCCTCGACCGCATGAAGGACTTCGACGCGCGCGGGCGGACCTCGTGAGCAACACCGTCCTGAAGACCTCGAGGCGCAACTTCCTCGCGCACAAGGGGCGGATGGCGCTCTCCGCCGTCGCCGTCATGCTCTCCGTCGCGTTCGTCTGCGGCACCCTGGTGTTCACCGACACCATGAACACCACGTTCGACAAGCTGTTCGCCGTCACCAACTCCAATGTCACGGTCAGCCCCAAGGAGGCCAAGGGCGGCGAGGACACCCCGGACCGCGGCAAGCCCGAGGTGCTGCCCGCCTCGGTCGTCGAGCAGGTCAAGAAGGCCGAGGGCGTCAAGGGCGCCGAAGGCGGCGTCGTCTCGCTGTCCGTCACGGTCGTCAACGCCAAGAACGAGAACATGGGCTCGACCACCGGTGCCCCGACCATCGCGGGCAACTGGAACGACAACGAGCTCAAGTCGATGAAGATCACCTCCGGCCGGGCCCCGCGCGGCCCGACCGAGATGATGGTCGACGCCGACACCGCCGAGAAGCACCACCTCAAGATCGGTGACGAGCTGCGGACCATCGCCGTCACCGGCGACATCCGCGCCCGGATCAGCGGTATCGCCACCTTCACCGTGACCAACCCGGGCGCCGCGATCGTCTACTTCGACACCGCGACCGCGCAGGAGAAGCTGCTCGGCGCCCCCGGCCTCTTCACGCACGTCAACGTCACCGCCAAGGACGGGGTCAGCGACGAGCAGCTCAAGCAGAACATCGCGAAGGCCGTCGGCGCCGACACGTACAAGCTGCAGACCGCGAAGGAGGCCGCGGACGCCAACCGCAAGGACGTCGGCTCCTTCCTCAACGTCATGAAGTACGTGATGCTCGGATTCGCCGGGATCGCCTTCCTCGTCGGCATCTTCCTGATCTTCAACACCTTCTCGATGCTGGTCGCCCAGCGCACCCGCGAGATCGGCCTGATGCGGGCCATCGGCGCCGACAGCGGCCAGGTGCTCAAGTCCGTGGTGGTCGAGGCCCTGCTGCTCGGCCTCGTCGGCTCGCTCCTCGGCGTCGGTGCCGGTGTGGGCCTGGCCGTCGGCCTGATGAAGCTCATGGGCCAGATGGGCATGCACCTGTCCACCGACGACCTGACCGTCGCCTGGTCCACCCCGGTCGTGGGCCTGGTGCTCGGCATCATCGTCACCGTCGTCTCGGCGTTCATCCCGGCCCGCCGGGCAGGCAAGGTCTCCCCGATGGCCGCCCTGCGCGACGCCGGCACCCCCGGCGACAAGAAGGCCGGCCGTATCCGGGCGGTCCTGGGCCTGGTCCTGACCGGCATCGGCGGCGCGGGACTGTTCCTCGCCGCGGCCGCCGACAAGGCCGTGCCCGGCTCGCTCTGGCTGGCCCTGGGCGTGCTGTTCACCCTCATCGGCTTCATCGTGATCGGCCCGCTGCTCGCCGGCGGCGTGGTCCGGCTGCTCTCGGGCGTGGTGCTGCGGCCCTTCGGGTCCGTCGGCCGGCTCGCCGAGCGCAACGCGCTGCGCAACCCGCGCCGCACCGGCGCCACCGCCGCCGCGCTGATGATCGGACTGGCGCTGGTCGCCTGCCTCTCGGTGGTCGGCTCCTCCATGGTGGCCTCCGCGACCGACGAGCTCGACAAGTCGGTCGGCGCGGACTACATCGTCCAGTCGCAGGCCCAGCAGCCGGTCGTACCGCAGGCCGAGCAGGCGCTGCGCGCCACCAAGGGCCTCGACCACGTCACCGCGTACCGGCAGGTGGCGGCGAAGATCACCGCCCCCGACGGCTCTGTCAAGGACGACGGCCTCAGTGTCACCGACCCCACCTACGTCCAGGACGTACGGCGCAAGATGGTGGCCGGCGAGCACGCGGCGGCGTACGGCAAGGGCGCGATGTCCGTCGGCTCGATCTACGCGAACGAGCACCACGTCAAGGTCGGTGACGAGCTGACGGTCGCCTTCACCGAGGGGCGGACGGCGAAGCTGAAGGTCGCCGCGATCACCTCCGACGAGGGCAACATCGACAAGGGCGTGATGTACATCAGCACCGCGACGGCCCAGGAGTTCGTGCCGGCCGACCGGATGCCGCTGCCCTTCATGCTGCTGGCCAAGGCCGACGGCAAGTCCGACGCCGCGTACGCGGCCGTCAAGGCCGCGCTGGCGGAGTACCCGCAGTACGACGTGCGCAACCAGACCGACTACAAGAAGGCCCTCAAGGACCAGGTCGGCCAGCTGCTGAACATGGTCTACGGGCTCCTCGGCCTCGCGATCATCGTGGCGGTCCTGGGTGTCGTGAACACCCTCGCCCTCTCGGTGGTCGAGCGGACCCGCGAGATCGGCCTGATGCGCGCCATCGGTCTCTCCCGCCGCCAGCTGCGCCGCATGATCCGCCTGGAGTCGGTGGTCATCGCCCTCTTCGGCGCCCTCCTGGGCCTCGGCCTGGGCATGGGCTGGGGAGCCGCCGCGCAGCAGCTGCTCGCCCTCCAGGGCCTGAAGGTGCTGGAGATCCCCTGGCCGACGATCATCGGTGTCTTCGCCGGGTCGGCCTTCGTGGGCCTGTTCGCCGCACTGGTCCCGGCCTTCAGGGCAGGGCGGATGAACGTACTGAACGCGATCGCGAGCGAGTAGCTGCGCGGTCGTACGGGGGGCCGACGGCCCCGGTCGGCCCATCCGGGCCGGCCGGGGCCGTCGGCGGTCACAGCGTCACTCGCCGGAGTGACCGCAATCCCTCGCGCGGGCGAGGGGGCGTCGTCGTAGGGTGGGAAGCCCCGGCCCGTGAGACGTGTCGGGCCCTTCGCGTTGCCCCTTCACCGGACGGAAGCCTCCTTTCATGAGCCTGCACGGACTGCTCGACGCCGTCACCCGGGACCCGGCCCTCGCCGAGGCGGTCACCGCGGCCGGCGACGGCAACCGGATGCACGTGGACCTCGTCGGACCGCCGGCCGCGCGGCCCTTCGCCATCGCTGCGCTGGCCGCCAGGACCGAGCGGACCGTGCTCGCGGTCACCGCCACCGGGCGGGAGGCCGAGGACCTGGCCGCCGCGCTGCGCTCGTTCCTGCCGCCCGACGAAGTGGCCGAGTACCCGTCCTGGGAGACCCTTCCGCACGAGCGGCTCTCGCCGCGCAGCGACACCGTGGGCCGGCGGCTCGCCGTGCTGCGCCGCCTCGTGCACCCGAGCAAGGACGACCCGGCCGCAGGGCCCGTCTCCGTCGTCGTCGCGCCGATCCGGTCCGTGCTCCAGCCGCAGGTCAAGGGGCTCGGCGACCTGGTCCCGGTGAGCCTGCGCCAGGGCGTGAGCGCCGATCTGGGGGAGATCACCGAGGCGCTGGCCGCGGCCGCGTACTCGCGCGTCGAGCTCGTCGAGAAGCGCGGGGAGTTCGCCGTGCGCGGCGGCATCCTCGACGTGTTCCCGCCCACCGAGGAGCACCCGCTGCGCGTGGAGTTCTGGGGCGACGAGGTCGAGGAGATCCGCTACTTCAAGGTCGCCGACCAGCGCTCCCTGGAGGTCGCCGAGCACGGGCTGTGGGCCCCGCCCTGCCGGGAGCTGCTGCTGACCGACGAGGTGCGGGAGCGGGCCGCGGCCCTCGCCGAGGCCCACCCCGAGCTCGGCGAACTGCTGAACAAGATCGCCGAGGGGATCGCGGTGGAGGGCATGGAGTCCCTCGCCCCGGTCCTGGTCGACGACATGGAACTGCTGATCGACGTCCTGCCGGCCGGGTCCATGGCCGTGGTGTGCGACCCGGAGCGGGTACGCACCCGGGCCGCCGACCTGGTGGCGACCTCGCAGGAGTTCCTGATGGCCTCCTGGGCCGCCACCGCCGGCGGTGGCGAGGCCCCGATCGACGTCGGCGCGGCCTCGCTGCGCGGGATCGCGGACGTACGGGAGCACGCGCGCGAGCTGGGCATGATGTGGTGGTCGGTGTCCCCCTTCGCCGCCGACGAGGCCAACGGCGCCGGCGACACCCTCAAGCTCGGCATGCACGCCCCCGAGGCCTACCGCGGCGACACCGCCCGCGCGCTCGCCGACACCAAGGGCTGGATCGCCGAGGGCTGGCACACCGTCTACCTCACCGAGGGCCACGGCCCGGCCGCCCGCACCGTCGAGGTGCTAGGCGGCGAGGGCATCGCGGCCCGGCTCGAGGCCGATCTGCGCACCCTGGAGCCGTCGATCGTCCACGTCGCGTGCGGCTCCCTCGACAACGGGTTCCTCGACCCCGCTCTCAAGATCGCCGTCCTCACCGAGACGGACCTGACCGGCCAGCGCACCGCCACCAAGGACCTGGGCCGGATGCCGACCCGGCGCCGCAAGTCCATCGACCCCCTCACCCTGGAGGTCGGCGACTACATCGTCCACGAGCAGCACGGCGTCGGCCGCTACATCGAGATGGTCCAGCGCACCGTGCAGGGCGCCACCCGCGAGTACCTCCTCGTCGAGTACGCCCCCGCCAAGCGCGGCCAGCCCGGCGACCGCCTCTACATCCCGACCGACCAGCTGGAGCAGGTCACCAAGTACGTAGGCGGCGAGGCCCCGACCCTGCACCGGCTCGGCGGCGCCGACTGGACCAAGACCAAGGCGCGCGCCAAGAAGGCGGTCAAGGAGATCGCCGCCGACCTGATCAGGCTGTACAGCGCGCGCATGGCGGCCCCCGGTCACACCTTCGGCCCCGACACCCCCTGGCAGCGCGAGCTGGAGGACGCCTTCCCGTACGCGGAGACCCCCGACCAGCTCACCACCATCGCCGAGGTCAAGGAGGACATGGAGAAGTCCGTCCCCATGGACCGCCTCATCTGCGGCGACGTCGGCTACGGCAAGACCGAGATCGCTGTCCGGGCCGCGTTCAAGGCGGTCCAGGACGGCAAGCAGGTCGCCGTCCTCGTCCCCACCACGCTGCTGGTGCAGCAGCACTTCGGGACCTTCTCCGAGCGCTACAGCCAGTTCCCGGTGAACGTGAAGGCGCTGTCCCGCTTCCAGAGCGACACCGAGTCCAAGGCCACCCTGGAGGGGCTGAAAGAGGGGGCGGTGGACATCGTCATCGGCACCCACCGGCTGTTCTCGCAGGAGACCAAGTTCAAGGACCTGGGCCTGGTCATCGTCGACGAGGAGCAGCGCTTCGGCGTCGAGCACAAGGAGCAGCTGAAGAAGCTGCGCGCCAACGTCGACGTGCTGACGATGTCCGCGACCCCGATCCCGCGCACCCTGGAGATGGCGGTGACCGGCATCCGCGAGATGTCGACCATCACCACCCCGCCCGAGGAGCGCCACCCGGTCCTCACGTTCGTCGGCCCGTACGAGGAGAAGCAGATCGGCGCGGCCATCCGGCGCGAACTGCTGCGCGAGGGCCAGTGCTTCTACATCCACAACCGGGTCGAGTCGATCGACCGGGCGGCCGCCAAGCTGCGCGAGATCGTCCCCGAGGCGCGGATCGCGACCGCACACGGGCAGATGTCCGAACAGGCCCTGGAACAGGTCGTCGTGGACTTCTGGGAGAAGAAGTTCGACGTCCTCGTCTCCACGACGATCGTCGAGTCCGGCATCGACATCTCCAACGCCAACACCCTCATCGTGGAGCGCGGCGACAACTTCGGCCTCTCCCAGCTGCACCAGCTGCGCGGCCGCGTCGGACGAGGCCGCGAGCGCGGGTACGCCTACTTCCTCTACCCGCCGGAGAAGCCGCTGACCGAGACCGCGCACGAGCGGCTCGCGACGATCGCCCAGCACACCGAGATGGGCGCCGGCATGTACGTGGCGATGAAGGACCTGGAGATCCGCGGCGCGGGCAACCTGCTCGGCGGCGAGCAGTCCGGCCACATCGCGGGCGTCGGCTTCGACCTCTACATCCGCATGGTCGGCGAGGCCGTGGCCGACTACCGGGCGGCCGTCGAAGGCGGGGTGGAGGAGGAGCCGCCGCTGGAGGTCAAGATCGAGCTGCCGGTCGACGCGCACGTCCCGCACGACTACGCTCCCGGCGAGCGGCTGCGCCTCCAGGCGTACCGGTCCATCGCGTCGGCGAACTCCGAGGCGGACATCAAGGCCGTACGCGAGGAGCTCCACGACCGCTACGGCAAGCTCCCGGAGCCGGTGGAGAACCTGCTGCTGGTGGCGGGGCTGCGGATGCTGGCGCGGGCCTGCGGGGTCGGCGACATCACCCTCCAGGGCGTGAACATCCGCTTCGGGCCGGTGGAGTTGCGCGAGTCGCAGGAGCTGCGGCTCAAGCGGCTCTACCCGGGCTCGGTGCTCAAGCCGGCCACCTCGCAGGTGCTGATCCCGCGGCCGAAGACCGCCCGGGTGGGCGGAAAGCCGCTGGTCGGACGGGAACTGCTGGCCTGGACCGGGGAATTCCTCACCACGATCCTCGGGTCGTAGGCGCCCGTAGGCGCCCGTAGGCGCCCGCGGGCGCCTGTGTACGGCGAGGCGCGCGGCCGGTGACCTGCGGGTCCCCGGCCGCGCCGCCGGCTGCTCGGGCGCGGGCTACCTGTTCGGGTCGTCGTCGATGCCCAGCTGCTTCTCCACCTGCTGCTGACCCTGGTCGACCTGCTTGGCGTACTTGTCGCCGGTGCGCTGGTTGATCTGCTGCTCCGCGGCGTCGGACGCCTGCTTCGCCTGCTTGCTGTGGCCGTGCAGCATTTCCTTGGCCCTGTCGAAGATCCCCATGCGAGGGCTCCCTTCCGTATCCCTTTTGCGACGCTACGCGCGTTTCAGGGGATCCGCCCGCCGAGGTCGGTCTCAGACCGATTCGCCGGGGACGCCGCCGCCCAGCTTCGACAGGTCCAGGACGTCCGCCCCGGCCGGCAGGGCCGTGTCGACCGGCGTGCCGAACGCGGAGAAGAGGACCTCCCCCGTCTCGTCCCCCGTGACGGTGGACTTGAGCATGTACGGGGTGCCCTGCGTGGCTATGTAGTCGGTCTCCGTACCCTCCTTGGCCGCCGTCGTGATCGCCAGCGCCTGCTTGCCGTCGATGGTGACCGTCTCGCCCTTGCGGGCCAGCGGGTTGGCCCGGCCGCTGCCGCCCGTCAGCTTGCCCAGGTCGCACACGTGGGACATCGAGGCGGCCCGGGGGTCGGAGACCGGAACCTTCAGCCAGCGGTCGGCGAGCATCGCGACCATCGCGTCCACCTCCTTCTTCGGGGTGTGCTTCTGTGCGGCCGCGCCCCGCCAGTAGTCCTCGTCGCCCTTGAAGTGGATGAGGTCGGTGGACTTGATGAGGTTCATCCGGCCCATGCCCTCGTACCGGATCACGCCGTTGCAGCTGCCCTTCTTGTCGAGGGACAGCTCGAACTCCATCGGCTTGCCCTCCTCGCGCACCTTCGCGAAGACGTGCGCCGACTCGACCTTGCGCATGGCCTCGTACGACTGGCTCAGGATCTCGGCGCCCGACAGGTCCGCGAGCACGCCGGTGCCCTTGTCCTTGCCCGTGGCCGTCGGCGACGGCGTGGCCCCGCCCGAGGCCTGCTCGGCGGCGCGGGCCGCCCTGCCGACGTCGGCGGCCTTGCCCCCGCCCCCCGGCAGGCAGGCCGTCGTCAGCCCGAACAGGGCCGTCGTGGCCAGTACCGACACGCCGATGGTCCGGCTCCGCATGTGGATTCCCCCTTGGAACAACAATTCGACTGCCGAGGGTAGTCGCCGCCGCTCAGGGGGCCCCGACGATTTCCGCTCCGGCGGCACGGCCCGCGGCGGCCGGAGGTGTGCGGCGACCCTGCAACGGTTGCGCGCATCCCCTCACTGGCGGCCGGAAACGCTGTATACGCTCAGACCCGAAACTTCGTCGACACGGTCCGTCAGGAGCAGCGATGCACGGCCCCGGCCTCCCGCCGCAGCAAGGCCCCCAGCCCAGTACCGGGGGAATCGTGGCACTGCGCGTGCTGTTCGCCCTGCTGCCCGTCCTGAGCTGCGGCTTCCTGGGCTGGGGCACGATGCTGCGGCTCGCGGTCGTCACCCGCAAGCCCCGGGACTGGTGGCTGCTGGCCGTCAACTGCGCGCTCAGCGTCGCCTGGATCGCGTTGATCGGCGCCGACCCGACGCCCAACACCGACGGCTGGCAGGGCAATACCGGCGCCTTCGGCATCATCATCACCGGCTTCCTGACCTGCGTGTACTTCCTCGTCGCCGACATCCGCCACTACGGAGCCCGCGCGGCGGCGGCCCCGACCGCCCCCTGGTACCCGGCGCAGCCCGCGCCGTACGTTCCGCCGCAGCAGCAGGCCCGGCCGGCGTACGGATACCCGCCGGCCCAGCACCACACCCCGACCCCGACCCCGACTCCGACCCCGGCCCCCGCACCGGCTCCCGGGCCGGCCACCCCGCCGCGGATCGGACAGGTGCGCGCCGAGCTCGACGAGCTGAGCGAACTGCTGCGCAAGCAGACGCCGCACCCGCACCCGAACCCGCAGGCGAACCCGAACCCGCAGGCGAACCCGAACGCGCAGGCCAACCCGAACACGCCCGGCAACGAGGGTGAGGGCCCGGCCCGGTGACGGACGACGACCGGATCATCGGCGAGCGCTACCAGCTCGCCTCCATCCTGGGACAGGGCGGCATGGGCCAGGTCTGGACGGCGTACGACCAGCGGCTGGACCGCCGCGTCGCCGTCAAGCTGCTGCGCCCCGACAAGGTGGCGGGCCCCGGCTCCGTCGCCGACGAGCTGCGCCGCCGCTTCGTGCGCGAGTGCCGGGTCACGGCGCAGGTGGACCACCCGGGCCTGGTCACGGTCCACGACGCGGGCAGCGACGGCGACGAGCTGTTCCTCGTCATGGGCTACGTCGAGGGCACCGACCTCGCCGACCACCTCGCCCAGCACGACCCGTACCCCTGGCCGTGGGCGGTCGCCGTGGTCGCCCAGCTGTGCGGGGTGCTGTCGGCCGTGCACGCGGTGCCGATCGTGCACCGCGACCTGAAGCCGCGCAATGTGATGATCCGCCCGGACGGCACCGTGCTGGTCCTCGACCTCGGTGTCGCCTCGGTGATGGACACCGACACCACCCGCCTCACCAGCACCGGCACACCGATCGGCAGCCCGGCGTACATGGCGCCCGAGCAGGCGATGGGCGGCGCGGTGGGCCCCCACACCGACCTCTACGCCCTGGGCGTGCTGCTGTACGAACTCCTCAGCGGCAACGTCCCGTTCGCCGGGTCCACCGCACTCGGCGTACTGCACCGCCACCTGTACGAGCCGCCGGTCCCGGTCCGCAGGATGCGCCCCGAGATCCCGCACCAGCTCGAGGCGGTCCTGCTCCACCTCCTCGCGAAGGACCCGCAGGACCGGCCCGCCTCCGCACAGCACGTGTACGAGGCCCTCGCATCGCTGCTGCCCAAGGAGGGCACGCCGAAGGGCACGCTCGACCCGACCCGCCCCTTCCTGCGCCCCCACGCCCCCTGGCCGGACCGCGCCTCCACCGTCCCGCCGCAGCCGACCGCACCGCCGACGCCGCCCCGGAAGCCGGACATCCCGGCCGCGGTGGACGAGGCCCGCAGCCTCCTGGACCAGGGCCGCCTCACCCAGGCCGTGGACATCCTCGGCGGGATCCTCCCGGCCGCGGCGGCCGAGCACGGCGAGCACTCACCGGTGGTCCGCTCCCTGCGCAAGCAGTACGCCGCCACGCTGATGGACGACGGCCAGTACCGCCGCGCCCTGCCCGAACTGCGCCGCCTCGCCGACGAGTTCCCGGCCGGCGACCCCCAGTCGCTGCGCTTCCGCTACGACGCGGCCCAGTGCCTGGAGCAGCTCGGCGCCCCCGGGGCGGCCCTGGCCGAATACCGCTCCCTGCTCCCGCTGTTCGAGAACCACTACGCCAACCCGGATCCCGGTCTCCCGCTGGAGGTCCGCCGCCGGATAGCCCAGCTGCTGCTCTCCATGGGGGACCGCCCCGCGGCCCACGACACCCTGGCCCGTCTCCTGTTCGACGCGGAGCGCGTCCACGGCCCGGCGCACCCCTTCTCGACCGAGGTCCGACGCACCCTGCACTGGCTGAGCCAGGTCCGCTGACGCCCGCGGCTCAGGCCCCGGTCGCGGCGAGCTCCGCGGAGGCGCCGGCCTCCCGGGCGCCCGGCACGTCCGGCCTGCCGGTCCGGGGCCTGCGGCGCCGCTGAGCCGCGAGGAACGCGCCCAGCAGCAGGAGGGCCGTCGCCGCGACGGCCGTGCCCGGCAGCAGGCCCGGGGGGCGGAACGCACAGGTGATCGTCGTGGTACCCGGGGTCACGGGGACGGAGACCAGGCCCAGGTACGGCGTGGCCGGTCGGTCGTTGCAGGTCCAGCCCGCGATCGCCGGGGACGACAGGACCGCCGTGCCCGTGGTGCCCGCCGGGACGGTGGCGCGCACGCCGGACGAGCCGACCCGCAGGGACGTCGGCGCCGTCGCGCGGAGCGCGGCCACCGCCGGGACCAGGCGGGCGCGGTCCAGGCAGGACAGGGCCCAGCGCGAGGGCGCGGCAGCGTCGAAGACCAGCGCCGAGGAGGCCCCCCGGGAGGCGCCCAGCGGCTGGAGGGCCGCCCGGTTGCGGGGGGCGTTGCCGTTCAGCCGGAAGGCGGGGCCGTCCGCGAGGCGGGCCGTCGCGTTGTACTCCGGGGCCCAGAGGTAGGCCTCGGTGCCCGCGCGGCACACCCCGGGGGAGACGGGGTCCTCGTACACCCGGGCGCCCAGCAGGAGTTCCTGGTTGGCGAACGGGGGCCCGTCGCCCTCGGCGTACGACGGCTTGGGCCCCGGCGGACGGATCGTGATCAGCGGGGGTACCTGGGCGCGGCCGATCGTGCCGTCCGGCTGCAGGCGGGCGCCGACCGAGAACACCGCGTCCGTCACCAGGTTGTCGATGCTCTGCACGTTGCGTCCGCGCGAGGTCCAGCCCGCCCCGAGGGCCACCATCGTCCGCGTGAACACGTCCGGGGTGTGGCTGCTGTAGTACGCGCCGCCCTCCCCGCCCAGCAGCAGCGGATCGTTGCCCGACAGGGCCGGCCGGCTCGGGTCCGTGCGGTACGCCGGCCAGCCCTCGGCGCCGGCCAGCGCCTCGGCGCGAGCCGTGTGGGCCGCCCCCCACGAGGGGTAGTCGTCCAGGCCGCCCAGCTTGCCCTTGTGCCCGAACGCCGTCGTCGCCGCGGCCTGGCCGACCAGCACCAGCGCCAGCAGCCCGGCCGCCGGGAGGACCAGCCTGCGGTGGCGCAGGCACCACCAGGCCCCCGCCGCGAGCGCCAGCCCGCCGCAGAACAGAGCGAACCCCCACGTCGTCGCCAGCGTGCTGCCGCTCGCCGCCACGGCCGCCGCGGCCAGCACCGCCGACCCGGCCGCCAGCGCCCGCGGGCCCGGCAGCCCGGCCGTCGCCAGTCCGGTCCACGCGGCGATCACGGCCACCCCGGCCAGCACGAACGTCTGCCGGTACGGGCTGCCGTTCGGGGTCGCGAACACGTGCCAGGCCAGGTGCGTCGGCGTCCACTGGAAGGAGAGCAGGACGGCCGCCGTCAGCCCCGCCCACCCCAGGCGGGTGGGCAGCGGCACCGCCCGGTGGAACGGCAGGGCCGCCACCAGCAGCAGCGTCCCCGTACCCACGAAGAGCGCCGGCGAGGAGAAGGAGTAGGTGGCGGGCAGGACCCGCGCGAACAGATCCGGCCAGGACACCGGCGCGAACTGCCGGGTCCACCCCGGGTACGCCTGCTTCGAGCTCAGGAACAGGGGGACCAGCACCGGGGCGGACACCGCGATGCCCAGCAGGGTCGCCCCCGCCCCGCGACCGAGCACCCGCAGCCGCGCCCGTACCCCCTGGCGCGTCAGCACCACCCGCAACAGGAGCACCAGCGCCGCACCCAGCGTCGCCATGTAGGCCGTGTAGAAGTTCGCCGTCCAGCACAGCGCCACCACGAGGACGGAGACCGCCGGCCGGCGCCCCCGCAGCGCCCATTCACCCGTCAGACACAGGAGCGGGAACGCGATCAGCCCGTCCAGCCACATCGGGTTGTACGAGGCCTCGATCACCGACCAGCCGCACAGCGCGTACGAGGCCGCCAGCAGCCCCGCCGCCCACCACGGCCCGCGGCGCTGCGTGCGCAGCAGCCACGCCATCGCCGCCGCCGCGGCGGCCATCTTGAGCACCGTGACCACGTACACCGCGAGGTCGATGTCCTCGCGCGGGAACAGGCCGACGAGCACCGCGAACGGGCTCGAGAGGTAGGTGCCGAAGTCGGGCAGGAAGCTCGTGCCGTAGCCGGACTGCCAGTTGAGCAGCAGCCCGCCCTCCGCCCGCCCGTGCAGCAGGTCCCACAGGTGGGCGTGGAAGGGGACGAACTGGTTGCCGAGGTCGTTGATGCTGCGGTGGCGGTGTCCGTACGGGAACACGCGGGCGGCCGCGTCCCCGGCGCACACGGCCACCACCGTGATCAGGGCGGCGAGGGCCGAGCCGTGCAGGCTCCGGCGGCGCGGCGAGCGGTGCGGTGTCGACATGGTGGGCCGACCTTGGCACCGCCGGTCGACCACAGGGTTGCCACCGGGTGGCGGCGACATCAACAGACGCGTACCCCCAACACCCCCGGAATCGTTGGTCGAAGCAGTGGCTCGGATCAGCTTGACTGCATACCATCGATCACCGCACGGCCCTTGTGCACCGACGCACAATCTCCCGGCCCTGGAGGCTCCTTTGCACCGTCGCACTGCGCTCTCCGTCTCCGCCGCCCTGCTCGCGGCGGCCCCCCTGCTGTCCGCCTGCTCGGGCCAGGCCCGCCCCGGCACCGCGGCCGTCGTCGGCGGCGAACGGATCACCACCTCCGCCCTCCAGGCCCAGGTGGGCGACGTCCGCGCGGCGCAGAACGGGTCCGGGCCGACCGCCGCGCAGCTCATCCAGGCCTCGCCCGGCCTGGAACGCGTCAAGCTCAACAAGATGATCCAGACCGTCGTCCTGGAACGCGCCGCGAAGGACGCGGGCGTGAGCGTCGGCGAGAAGGAGGTCCAGGACTTCCGCAAGGCCCAGCTGGAGAAGGCCGGCGGCAGCGAGAAGCTGGCCGCGGCGGCCCTCGAGCAGGCCCAGCTGGCGCCCGGCCAGCTCGACGCCGACGCCCGCTTCAAGCTGTTGCGCGACAAGCTCTTCGACCACTACGGCAGCCAGGACAAGGCCGTCGAGAAGCTCGCTTCCGCCGCGAAGGCGCTGCACATCGAGGTGAACCCGCGCTACGGCGTCTGGGACGCGCAGCAGATCGTGCTCGGTGACCAGGACACCCCGTGGATCGTCCAGCGGACCCGGCCCGAGCAGGCCCCCGCCGGAGCCTGAGCCGCCGGTACAGAGGTAGGTTCGGAGGGTGAACGACCACGCCCCCGAACCCGCCCCTGCCGTGCCCGCCGACGAAACCGGCGCCGGCCGGATCGTCCTGCTGACCGCCAGCCACCGGGTCGCCCCCGGCCTGCTGTCCTGGCCGGCCTGGCAGACCCTGCACGCCGCGGACCGGGTGCTGTGCGCCGACCCGGCCCACCCGCAGCTGCCGTACCTGCGCGAGGCGGGCGTCGAGGTGGCGCACGAGACCCCGGACGCGCACGCGCTGGTCGAGGCCTGCGCCGGCGGCCGCACGGTCGTGGTGATCCCGGGCGGCGAGGGCGACCAGCGGCTCACCGACGGGCTGGCCCGGCTCGCCGGCTCCGGCCGCGTCGACATGCCCGACCTCGAGCTGCTGCCCGGCTCCTACGATCTGCCCGGCGCCCGCCTGCTCGACCTCGTCCAGGTGATGGACCGGGTCCGCCGGGAATGCCCCTGGACCTCGCGCCAGACCCACGAGGGACTGGTCAAGTACGCCACGGAGGAGGCGTACGAGCTGGTCGAGGCCATCGAGGACGGGGACCGGGAGGCGCTGCGCGAGGAGCTCGGCGACGTACTGCTCCAGGTGGTCTTCCACGCGCGCATCGCCGAGGAGCACTCCGAGGAGCCGTTCTCCGTCGACGACGTGGCCGGCAGCCTCGTCGAGAAGCTGATCCACCGGCACCCGCACGTCTTCGGGGACGCGGACGCGCAGACCCCGGAGGACGTCAGCGCGCACTGGCAGCGCACCAAGGCGGTCGAGAAGCAGCGGGAGTCGGTCACCGACGGGATCCCGCTGGGTCAGCCCGGTCTCGCGCTCGCGGCCAAGCTCGCCGGCCGGGTCCGCACGGGCGGCGTGGCCGTGGAGCTGCCCCGCGGCGAGGGCATCGGGTACGAACTGCTGGAGCTGGCGGCGCGCGCCGAGGCGGCGGGGGTCGACCCCGAGAGCGCGCTGCGCGCCGCGGCCCGCGTCTACCGGGACGCGATCCGCGCCGCCGAGGGCGTCGGCGAGTAGCCCGCGGCGCCCGGCGACGCTTCGACGACACGACCTAGCGGGGCGCGCGCCCCGACGGGTTGTGCCAGTGCGGGGCGGGGCGGCTCAGGAACCACTCCCCGAAGCCCAGGGGCCGGCCGTTCGGGCCGTGGCCGGTGCCGGCGGCGGGTACGGAGTCGTGGAAGATCCGGCCGGGGAGGGCGCCGAGCTCCCGGAGCAGGTAGGCGGTCTCCTCGATGAACGGCGGCGGGCCGCTGAGGTAGACGTCCTGGTCGGGCCAGAGCGCCCGGTGGCCGAGCGCGGTCGCGAGCCGCCCGGTGGCCTGGTTGCGGTGCTGCCCGGGGGCGGGCGTGATGTAGGTGACGCCGAGCCAGCCGAAGGCGGCCGCGTACGCGTCGATCAGCGGCCGGTCGTAGAGGTGGGCGGCGTCCCGGGCGACGACGAAGAGCCGTACGTCCTGATCGGGCGGCCGCCCGGCGAGCTCCTCGAGCATGGCCCGGATCGGTGCCCAGCCGGTGCCCGCCGCGATGAGGCTGACGGGCCGGTCGGCGCGGCGGAAGGTCAGCTGCCCGCCGGCCGCGCCGAGCCGCAGCATCTCGCCGGGCCGGGCCTCGCGGACCAGGGCGGTGCTGAGCCGGCCGTGCTCGATGCGGCTGACGTGCAGGTCGAGGGTGCCGTCCGGGCGCGGGGCGTTGCCTATGGAGTACGTGCGCCAGGTCGTCGGGACCCGCTCGCTGCTCACGCTCACGTACTGGCCGGGGAGATAGGGGAAGGAGGTGTGCGGGAGCAGGGTCAGCACCCCTATGTCCTCCCCGTACTGGAGGTGGCGCACGATCTCGGCGTCCCACCACGGCGGGTCCTCGCTCGAAGCGGCCCCTTCCATCATGGCGTCGGCGATCACCTGGTACGCCTCGGACCAGGCCTTCTCCACGCCCGGGGTCCACGCCTCGCCGGAGGTCCGGGCGAGCGCGGCGAGCAGGCTGGAGCCGACGGCCGCGTAGTGCTCGGGCCTGGCGAGGAACTTGCGGTGGTCGCGGCCGAGGTCGTGGAGATAGGGGAGGAGGCCCTCGTCGTCGAGGTGGGCGACCACGTGGGTCAGCGCGGCGAAGAGCCGGTCGCGCTGGCGTTCCATGTCCTCGGCGGAGGCCGGGAAGAGTTCTCGGATCCCGGGGTTGTGCCAGAAGAGGTGGGAGTAGAAGTACTTGACCGCGTGCTCGGCCCTTCTCTCCACCACCGCGAAACTGCTCTTCAAGATCCTCGCATCCACAGAACCGAAAGTAGGAGGGCCGGGGAACGCGAGGTCAAGCGATGGCAGATCTACGGACAGCCGCGGCGAACGACCCATATGGGATACCGGCCGGCCCGCGGGATACGGTCAGCGGGTGCACGAGCCGACCTCCGCAGCCCCCGCAGACAGCACTCCTCCCCAGGGCCCGACCCTGTTCGACTGGGAGTTCGCGACCGATCCGTACCCGGCGTACGCCTGGCTGCGCGAGCACTCCCCGGTGCACCGCACCAAACTCCCCAGCGGGGTCGAGGCCTGGCTGGTCACCCGGTACGCCGACGCCCGGCAGGCCCTCGCGGACCAGCGGCTCAGCAAGAACCCGGCGCACCACGCGGAGCCGGCGCACGCCAAGGGCAAGACCGGGATCCCGGGGGAGCGCAAGGCGGAGCTGATGACGCATCTGCTCAACATCGACCCGCCGGACCACACCCGGTTGCGGCGGCTGGTGTCGAAGGCGTTCACCCCGCGCAGGGTGGCCGAGTTCACCCCGCGGGTGCAGGAGCTGACCGACCACCTCATCGACAAGATCGTTGAAAAGGCGGGGGACGCGGGCGAGGGGGAAGCGGACCTCATCCACGAGTTCGCCTTCCCGCTCCCCATCTATGCCATCTGCGAGATGCTCGGCGTACCGCGCGAGGACCAGGACGACTTCCGTGACTGGGCCGGGATGATGATCCGGCACGGCGGCGGCCCGCGCGGCGGGGTCGCCCGCTCCGTGAAGCAGATGCGGACCTATCTCGGTGAACTCATCCACCGTAAAAGGGACGATCTGGGCAATGACCTCATCTCCGACCTGATCCGCGCGAGTGACCACGGGGACCACCTGACGGAGGCCGAGGCCACGGCGATGGCCTTCATCCTCCTGTTCGCGGGCTTCGAGACCACGGTCAATCTGATCGGAAACGGGGTGCATGCCCTATTCATGAACCCGGATCAGCGCACCCGCCTCCAGGACTCCCTCGCCGCCGGGGAGAGCGGCCTGCTGGAGACCGGCATCGAGGAGCTGCTCCGCTACGACGGTCCCGTGGAGCTGGCCACCTGGCGGTTCGCCACCGAGCCGCTGACCCTCGGGGGCCAGGAGATCGCAGCCGGCGATCCGGTGCTCGTCGTCCTCGCCGCGGCCGACCGGGACCCCGAGCGGTTCGCCGATCCGGACACCCTCGACCTCTCCCGCAGTGACAACCAGCACCTCGGATACGGGCACGGCATCCACTACTGCCTGGGTGCTCCGCTCGCACGACTTGAAGGGCAGACGGCGCTTGCGACTTTGCTGACGCGTCTGCCAGATCTGGAACTCGCTGTTCCGCCCAACGAGCTTCGCTGGCGCGGGGGTCTGATCATGCGTGGCCTGCGCACTCTTCCCGTCAGGTTCACAGCTCGAAACATCTGAAGGGTCCCTGACCGTAAGTCAGCCCCCGCCAGGAGTTGTTACTGACGTGCTAAGACGGCTAGGTTCTGCCGTTACCCAGTCGTTATGCGAAAGGTGCAGCTCATGCGTTCCGGGAACGGCCGCCACAGACGCCCCCGCCAGGTACCCGCGATAGTCGTCACCGCCGGAGTCACCGGTTCCGCCTTGGCCCTGCCACTCCTCGCCGCCACCGGCGCGAGCGCGGCGGACACCTCCACGTGGGACAAGGTCGCCGAGTGCGAGAGCGGCGGCTCCTGGAGCGCCAACTCCGGCAGCGGGTCGTACGGCGGACTTTCGTTCACGCAGGAGCAGTGGAACTCCTCGGGTGGCCTCGACTTCGCCGAGCGCCCCGACCTCGCCAGCCGTTCGCAGCAGATCGCCGTCGCCGAGCGGGTCCTGGGCACCCAGGGCCCCCGGGCGTGGGGGCAGTGCTCGGAGTCGGCCGGGCTGACCCAGCAGGCCCCCGCCGCGGCCGTGGACCCGGGCCTGCCCGGCACGCTCGGCCCCGTCGCCCCGAGCGCCTCGCGCCCCGACGACTCGGTCCCGGCCGGCGGTTCCGGCGCCAAGGCGAGGGACTTCGGCGCCCCGACCCAGGCCCCCACGCCGGTCTTCACGCTCCCGCCGGCGCCGCTCGCACCGAACAGCGGACTGCCCGTCATGCCCGACCCGGACGTGCCGTCCACGTCGCCGACCGTCCCGGGGCTCCCGGGCGACCCGACCGCGAACCCGGGTACCCCCACGGCCCCGACGACGCCCACCGCGCCGACGACCCCGGGGAGCCCGACCACGCCCGGGAACCCGGCGGACCCGACTGCTCCGGTCACCCCGGCCGACCCCGGCGCCCCCGCGGCCCCGGGTACCCCGGGCGCCTCCACCGACCCGAGTGCCATCCCGGACACCTCCGGCACCGGCAAGCACCGTGGTACGCCAGCCCTCGAGCTGACCGCCGCATCTGAGGGGGCGTCGGCGCCCTCGTACACCGTCCAGGCGGGCGACAGCCTGGCCACCATCGCGTCTGCCAAGAAGGTCAAGGGCGGCTGGAACGCGCTCTACCAGGCCAACGAGCAGGTCATCGGCAATGACGCCGATCTGATCAAGCCCGGCCAGAACCTGGATCTAAGCTAGGAATAGCGGCACTTCGGACACCCGGAAAGAGCTGAATGTCCGTTATCTGCAAGTGAGACATGTGTCTCTTCCGGTCAACTGGCGTGTCCCGCCTGGAGCCTTCCGCAAACCCCGTCCTCACCTGCGCAAACGGCAGTAAAGGGAGCGCAAGTAGGGGCCGTTTCTCCCCGGTGTTCCTCGTTGAACATCGGGGAGAGACCTGCCTACCTTCTGAGTCGCCCGCCACCGCGGGCTCCTTCGACCGCATCGCCGAATCCTGCCGGCGGCCGGAGGGAACAGTCGTCGCGTCAAGCGCCGAAGGCAGGAGCGGGGGAACCAAGGTAGGCGCCGGGACCGGCCGTTGAGAGACGGTCACGGAAACGGCTAGGGGTTAAGTCGTGCGCCACGTCGCACGGCCGGGCACTCATCCGCCCGAACCCGACAGCTCACCTCGCAGGCGTCGGTGAGGAGAACTCCATGCTGCTTTCCGGCAAGGGCAAGCACCGCCGCGCCTCCAAGGCCGCCCGCATCGTCACGCTCGCCGGCGTCACCGGCGTCGCCGTCGCCGCCCCGCTGATGGCGGCCGGCTCGGCCTCCGCCGCCACCGCCACCGAGTGGGACCGCGTCGCGCAGTGCGAGTCCGGCGGCAACTGGTCCATCAACACGGGCAACGGCTACTACGGCGGCCTGCAGTTCTCGTCCTCCACCTGGGCCGCGTACGGCGGCAAGGCGTACGCCGCGCAGGCCAACCAGGCCTCCAAGTCGCAGCAGATAGCCGTCGCCGAGAAGGTCCTCAAGGGCCAGGGCAAGGGCGCGTGGCCGTCCTGCGGCGTCGGCCTCTCCAACTCCTCTTACACCGGCGGTGGTACGACCGACACCCCGAAGAAGACGGAGCAGAAGACCGAGACCAAGAAGACCCAGCCGAAGAAGACCGAGCCGAAGAAGGAGACGAAGCGCTCCGAGGCTCCGACGACCCGCTCCGAGCGCTCCGAGGCCCCGGCCCCGAAGACCGGCAACGGCTCGTACGAGGTCAAGCCCGGCGACACCCTGGGCACCATCGCCGAGGCCAACGGCGTCAAGGGCGGCTGGGAGAAGCTCTTCGAGCTCAACAAGGACATCGTCTCGGACGCCGACCTGATCTTCCCGGGTCAGAAGCTGAAGCTCAGCTGAACCCTGCCGTAACAACTGCGGCACCGAGCACAACACGCAGCATCCCCACCGCCCGGCGCGTCTTCCCCCCACGCGCCGGGCGGCGGCGTTTTGTCCGGCCGGGACGCCGGTGGTCAGGAGTCCTATGTACCGGAAGGCGGGTATTCGGGCCCTTTTTCGTCCCAGGAGGCGGGCGGTCGGCCGGCCCAGTGCCCGGAGCCGGTTAGGCTCTAGTCGGCGAGGCCGTCCCACGGCCTGACATGCCACCGCACACCCAGCGTCACATCCCAGAAGGAGATGCTCGTGCCGTCCATCGACGTCGTCGTAGCCCGGGAAATCCTGGACTCCCGAGGCAACCCCACGGTCGAGGTCGAGGTGGGCCTCGACGATGGCAGCACCGGCCGTGCTGCAGTTCCGTCCGGCGCCTCCACCGGTGCCTTCGAGGCCATTGAGCTCCGTGACGGTGACCCCAACCGTTACATGGGCAAGGGTGTCGAGAAGGCCGTCCTCGCGGTCATCGAGCAGATCGGCCCGGAGCTCGTCGGCTACGACGCCACCGAGCAGCGCCTGATCGACCAGGCCATGTTCGACCTGGACGCCACCGACAACAAGGGCTCGCTCGGCGCCAACGCCATCCTCGGCGTGTCCCTCGCCGTCGCGCACGCCGCGTCCGAGGCCTCGGACCTCCCGCTCTTCCGCTACCTCGGCGGCCCGAACGCGCACCTGCTGCCCGTTCCGATGATGAACATCCTCAACGGTGGGTCGCACGCCGACTCCAACGTGGACATCCAGGAGTTCATGATCGCCCCGATCGGCGCGGAGTCCTTCTCCGAGGCCCTGCGCTGGGGTGCCGAGGTCTACCACACCCTCAAGAAGGTCCTGCACACCAAGGGCCTCTCCACCGGCCTGGGCGACGAGGGCGGCTTCGCCCCGAACCTGGAGTCCAACCGCGCCGCGCTCGACCTCATCGTCGAGGCCATCAAGCAGGCCGGCTACACCCCGGGCAAGGACATCGCGCTCGCGCTCGACGTCGCCGCGTCCGAGTTCTACAAGGACGGCAAGTACGAGTTCGAGGGCCAGTCCCGCTCGGCCGCCGAGATGACCGAGTACTACGAGGAGCTCGTCTCCGCGTACCCGCTCGTCTCCATCGAGGACCCGCTCTACGAGGACGACTGGGCCGGCTGGAAGGTCATCACCGACCGCCTCGGCGCCAAGGTCCAGATCGTCGGCGACGACCTCTTCGTCACCAACCCCGAGCGCCTGGCCCGCGGTATCGAGGAGGGCTCCGCGAACGCCCTGCTCGTCAAGGTGAACCAGATCGGTTCGCTGACCGAGACCCTCGACGCCGTCGAGATGGCCCAGCGCAACGGCTTCAAGTGCATGATGTCCCACCGCTCCGGTGAGACCGAGGACGTCACCATCGCCGACCTCGCCGTCGCCGTGAACTGCGGTCAGATCAAGACCGGCGCCCCGGCCCGCTCGGACCGCGTCGCCAAGTACAACCAGCTGCTGCGCATCGAGGAGATCCTCGACGACGCCGCGGTGTACGCGGGCCGCTCCGCCTTCCCGCGCTTCAAGGGCTAAGGGTTAACCACGCTCTTGCTTCCGTACGTCCCCGCACTCGGTCCCGTACCGTGTGCGGGGACGTATTGCGTAGTGCGCACCGGGTACAAGGGGAGGCGGGATCAATGGCCGGGAACCGGGATCGGTTCTCCACCTTCTCCACCGCGACCAGGCTCAAGCAGCTCGGCGAGCGGACCGCAGCCCACGTCTACCGCTCGCAGACGCGCCGCCAGGTCCGCCGCAGCCGGCTCACCGGCCGGGCCGCGCTCCTGGTGCTCGTCCTCTGTACGCTGGTCGTCGCCCTCGCGTATCCGATGCGCCAGTACGTCTCCCAGCGCTCGGAGATCGCGGAGCAGCGGCGGGCCGCCGAGGCCGCGAGCCGGCGCCTCGAACGCCTCCGCGACGAGAAGGCCCGCTGGCAGGACAACGCGTACGCGGAGCAGCAGGCGCGCAAGCACCTGCACTTCGTCCGCCCGGGCGAGATCAGCTACATCATGACCGACCCCGGGGCCGGGGCCGCCGAGCGGCACCGCACCGGAACGGCCGGATCCGGCCGGCCCTGGTACTCGAACGTCTGGGACGGCGTCGACAAGGCCGACCGCCCCGGCGAGTGACGAGCAACGGCACTCCGAGTACCGCACCCCGAGCACCGCACCCATCCACGAGAACGAAGAGACTTCCTCCAGGCATGCAGACGCCCCCGCCCCAGACCGACCGGACCGAGCCGACCGACGCGGACATCGAGGCGTTCGAGCAGCAGCTCGGCCGCCCGCCGCGCGGGCTGCGCGCCATCGCCCACCGCTGCCCCTGCGGCCAGCCGGACGTGGTGGAGACCGCCCCGCGCCTCCCCGACGGCACGCCCTTCCCGACGCTGTACTACCTCACCTGCCCGCGCGCGGCCTCCGCGATCGGCACGCTCGAGGCGAACGGTGTGATGAAGGAGATGCAGGCCCGCCTCGCCGAGGACCCCGAGCTGGCCGCCGCCTACCAGGCCGCGCACGAGGACTACATCCGTCGCCGCGACGCCATCGAGGTGCTGCAGGGCTTCCCGAGCGCCGGCGGGATGCCGGACCGGGTGAAGTGCCTGCACGTGCTGGTCGGCCACTCGCTCGCCGCCGGCCCCGGGGTGAACCCGTTCGGCGACGAGGCGCTGGCGATGCTGCCGGAGTGGTGGGCCAAGGGCGCCTGCGTCACCCCGTGCGCGGAGAAGGCGGAGGCCGCGGAGGCCGCGGAGGCCGCGGACAAGAAGGAGCCGGACGCGTGACCCGGGTCGCCGGCATCGACTGCGGTACCAACTCCATCCGCCTGCTCGTCGCGGACTGCGACCCGCTGACCGGCGAGCTGGTCGAGCTGGACCGGCGGATGACGATCGTCCGCCTCGGCCAGGGCGTGGACAAGACGGGCCGGCTGGCCCCGGAGGCGCTCGAGCGCACGTTCGCGGCCTGCCGCGAGTACGCGGCGGTGATCAAGGAGCTGGGTGCGGAGCGGCTGCGCTTCGTGGCGACCTCGGCCTCCCGCGACGCCGAGAACCGGGACGAGTTCGTGCAGGGGGTCCTCGGCATCCTGGGCGTCGAGCCCGAGGTGATCTCCGGTGACCAGGAGGCGGAGTTCTCCTTCATCGGTGCCACCAAGGAGCTGACGGGCACCACGCACATGGAGAAGCCGTTCCTGGTGGTGGACATCGGCGGCGGCTCGACCGAGTTCGTGGTCGGCGAGGAGCACGTACGGGCGGCCCTTTCGGTCGACGTGGGCTGCGTCCGCATGACCGAGCGCCACCTGGTCGTGGACGGTGCGGTCACCGACCCGCCGACCGAGCAGCAGATCGCCGCCATACGGGCCGACATCGAGGCGGCGCTGGACCTCGTGGAGCAGACGGTCCCGCTGTCCGAGGCGCGCACGCTGGTGGGCCTGGCCGGCTCGGTGACCACGGTCGCCGGGATCGCCCTCGGGCTGCCGGAGTACATCTCCTCGGCGATCCACCACGCGCGCGTCCCGTACGAGACGGTCCGGGAGATCAGTGGGCGGATGCTGACGGCCACGCACGCCGAACGCGCGGCGATCCCGGTCCTGCACCCGGGCCGGGTGGACGTCATCGGCGCGGGCACCCTGGTGCTGCTCGCGATCATGGAGCGCATCGGCGCCTCGGAAGTCGTGGTCTCGGAGCACGACATCCTCGACGGAATCGCCTGGTCCATCGCCTGACGGGCGGGTCGCGGGGGGCTTGTGCGGGGCTCGTGCGAGGGTCGCGGAGGGCCTGCCGAGGACCTCTGCGGGCCCTTACGGGGGTCTTAGGTCCCCTCGTGCACAGAAAGTTCGTGAAGTTCTTCACAAGGAAAAGGGGCCTGATGGGCCGCGGGAAGGGCCCTTCGGGGGGCTCCCGGGGCTCGCAGGCCCTTTTTGCCTGAACGTTCGTGTGTTTCGAGGGCGCGGTCCGGCCTCGTCGGTAGGTATCCACCAACCCGGTGGTCTACTCCGCTTATGGGCCTGGAGGCCAGTTCAGGACGGGTGAACAACGACTCCCGTTACACCCTGGTTCCCGTTCGGCGCCATGACCTCCGTCACGTGGGCCGCGCAGTGTAGCAGAGGCCTTCCGGCACCTTGTGAAGGGGCTCACGAGCGACACCCCTTTGGGTGCTGGATACTCGTTCCATGAGCACCACGGAGCGTCCCAGGATCCTCGTTGTAGGAGGTGGGTACGTAGGCCTGTACGCGGCCAAGCGGATCATGAAGAAGATGCGCTATGGCGAGGCGACCGTCACGGTCGTCGACCCGCGGTCGTACATGACCTACCAGCCCTTCCTCCCCGAAGTGGCCGCAGGCAGCATCTCGCCTCGGCACGTCGTCGTCCCGCTGCGACGCGTGCTGCCCAAGGCAGAGGTTCTCACCGGCCGGGTCACCAGCATCGACCAGGACCGCAAGGTCGCCGTCGTCACGCCGCTCGTCGGCGAGGCGTACGAGCTGCCTTTCGACTACCTGGTGATCGCGCTCGGCGCCGTCTCCCGCACCTTCCCGATCCCCGGCCTCGCCGAACAGGGCATCGGTATGAAGGGCGTCGAAGAGGGCATCGGCCTGCGCAACCACGTCCTCGAGCAGCTCGACAAGGCCGAGTCCACGACGGACGAGAACGTCCGCCGCAAGGCCCTCACCTTCGTCTTCGTCGGCGGCGGCTTCGCCGGTGCCGAGACGATCGGCGAGGTCGAGGACATGGCCCGCGACGCCGCGAAGTACTACACCACCATCAAGCGCGAGGACATGCGCTTCATCCTGGTGGACGCGGCCGACAAGATCCTCCCCGAGGTCGGGCCCAAGCTCGGCACCTGGGGCAAGGAGCACCTCGAGTCGCGCGGCATCGAGATCTACCTCAACACCTCCATGGACTCCTGCGTGGACGGCCACGTGGTGCTGAAGAACGGCCTCGAGGTCGACTCCAACACCATCGTGTGGACCGCAGGCGTCAAGCCCAACCCGGCGCTGGCCCGCTACGGCCTGCCGCTCGGTCCGCGCGGCCACGTCGACACCGCCCCGACCCTCCAGGTCCAGGGCACCGACTACATCTGGGCCGCGGGCGACAACGCCCAGGTCCCGGACATGGCCGCCCGCAAGGCCGGCGTCGAGAACGCCTGGTGCCCGCCGAACGCCCAGCACGCGCTGCGCCAGGCCAAGGTCCTCGGCGACAACGTCATCTCGGGCATGCGGGGCTTCCCGCAGCACGAGTACGCCCACTCCAACAAGGGTGCGGTGGCGGGCCTCGGCCTCCACAAGGGCGTCGCGATGATCGTCATGGGCAAGATGAAGATCAAGCTCAAGGGCCGGCTCGCCTGGTACATGCACCGTGGCTACCACGGCATGGCCATGCCGACCTGGAACCGCAAGATCCGCGTCTTCGCCGACTGGACCCTCGCCATGTTCCTCAAGCGCGAGGTCGTCTCCCTCGGTGCGCTCGAGACCCCGCGCGAAGAGTTCTACGAGGCCGCCAAGCCGGCGCCGGCTCCGGCCGCCGCAGCAGCCCCCGCCGCGAAGGCCAAGGCCTCCTGACCCGGGCCTGACCGGCAACTCCTCCAGTACGTCCCCGAAGGGGCCGCCTGCCATCCGTGGTGCGGGCGGCCCCTTCGGCGTGCCCGGCAGCCCCTGCGGCGGCCCCTCCGGCGGCACGCCCGATCGGAGCGGTGTCCGATTGACGGGCCCCGGAAATGGGTAGGCCGTTCGGTCGGATCGTTCTGGAGGTGCCTACGATGACCGACGCCGCGCCGCGGCTGGCCACTCTTGCCGAGACACTGCTGGGCGCTCCCGTGCCCGTCCGGATTCGCGCCTGGGACGGCAGCGAGGCCGGGCCGCCCACCGGACCCACCCTGGTGCTGGCCAATCGGCGCGCCCTGCGCCGCGTCCTGTGGCGACCGGGTGAACTGGGCCTGGCCCGTGCCTGGGTCGCCGGCGACATCACCGTCGAGGGCGACCTGTTCGAACTGCTGGACCGGGTGGCCGGCCTGCTCTGGGAGCGGGATCCGGCCGCCGCCCCCGAGGTCCCGCCGGCGGTCCGCCGCTCCGGGCTCGGCAAACTCGCCGCCCTGCGCCCGCACCTGCCGCACCTGCCCGGGCGGGCCGCGGCGGGCGCCGCCGGGACCGCCGCGCTGCTGCGCGACCCGGCCGCCCGGGCCGCCCTGCGCGAGCTCGTCGCCCTGGCCCGGCCGTGGCCGGCGCCCGCGCCGCCTCCCGAGGAGGCCCCCCGCCGCGGCGGCCCGCTGCACACCCGGAGCCGCGACCGGCAGGCGATCAGCCACCACTACGATGTCGGCAACGAGTTCTACGAGCACGTCCTCGGCCCCTCGATGGTGTACTCCTGCGCCTACTGGAGCCCCGGCTCCACCCTGGAGGAGGCCCAGCGGGACAAACTCGACCTCGTCTGCCGGAAGCTGGGCCTCGAGCCCGGCCTGCGGCTCCTCGACGTCGGCTGCGGCTGGGGCTCCATGGCCCTGCACGCGGCCCGGGAGTACGGGGTCCGCGTCACCGGCATCACCCTCTCGCGCGAGCAGGCCGTGTACGCCCGCAAGCGCGCCGCGGAGGAGGGCCTGGCCGACCGGGTCGACATCCGGATCCAGGACTACCGGGACGTCAAGGACGGCCCGTACGACGCCATTTCGTCCATCGGCATGGCCGAGCACGTCGGCGCCGACCGCTACCGCGAGTACGCCCGCACCCTGCACGCCCTGCTGGCCCCCGGCGGCCGGCTGCTGAACCACCAGATCGCGCGCCCGCCGGAGCCGGACGAAGAGGCGTACCGGGTCGACGAGTTCATCGACGCCTACGTCTTCCCCGACGGCGAGCTCTCCCCGCTGGGCACGACGGTGGGCGAGCTGGAGCGGGCCGGGTTCGAGGTCCGCGACGTGGAAGCGCTGCGCGAGCACTACGGGCTGACCCTGCGCGCCTGGGTGGCCCGGCTGGAGGAGCACTGGGACGCGGCCGTACGGCTGACCTCACCCGGGCGGGCCCGGGTCTGGCTGCTGTACATGGCGGCCTCGGCACTGGGCTTCGAGCACGGCCGGCTCGGCGTCAACCAGGTCCTCGCGGTGAAGTCCGCGGCGGTCGGCCGCTCGGGTCTGCCGCTGCGGCTGCGCACCTGGGGCGCGTGACCCGTACGGCAGGCGCTCGTACGAACGCGGGAAGGGCCCCGGGGCGTGTGCCCCGGGGCCCTTCCGTGTCCCTCGCCCTCGCTTTGGTTACTCCGTCTTGATGGCCGTCAGCATGTTCAGCCGGGCGGCGCTGCGGGCGGGCCACATGGCGGCCAGGACGCCCACCACGGCGGCCAGCAGGAGGAAGATGCCGATCCGGTCCCACGGGAGGACCAGTTCGTAGTTCGGCATGGCCTTCGCCATCGTGGTGCCGACCGCCCAGGCGAGGAAGATGCCGATGCCGACGCCCAGGGTCGCTCCGAAGAGCGAGATCACGACGGCCTCCAGGCGGATCATGTTCTTGACCCGGCCCCGGTCGAGGCCGATCGCCCGCAGCATGCCGATCTCCTGGGTCCGCTCGAAGACGGACATCGCCAGGGTGTTGACCACACCGAGCACCGAGATGATCAGCGCCATGCCGAGCAGGCCGTACATGACGTTCAGCATGGTGTTGATCATGCCGCCCATCTCGTTGCGCATGTCCTGCTGGGTGGCGACGGTGATGGCCGGGTTCTTGCCCAGGGCGTCGACGACCTTCTGCTGGCCGGCCTTGGACGCCCCGCCGTCGACGTTGACGTACACCTCGCGGACGTACTGTTCCTCGCTGTGCTCACTGAGGATCTTGTTGTCGATGACGTACGGGGAGAGCAGGCCCTCCATGTCCTTGTAGACCGCGCCGACCTTGAGGGTGCCCTCCTGGCCGTCGTCGTACTTCACCTTGAGCGTGGAGCCGACGGTGAGGTTCTGCTTCTTCGCGGTCTTCTCGGCGACCAGGATCTCGCCCTTGCCGAGGGAGTCCACCGAGCCGCTGACGGTCTCGATGTTCAGCAGCTGGCCGATGGCGGCCGGGTTGACACCGGAGGCCGACCGGAAGTCCTCGCCGACCTTGAAGAAGCCACCTGCCTGCGGGGAGACGGCCTTGATGCCGGGGGCCTTGGCCAGGGTCTCGGCCACCGACTTGTCGAGGCTGCCCATGTCGTCGGCCATGGAGACCTTGTAGTCCGCCTTGAGCTTTTCGGTGCTCATGCGGTCGACGACCTTGCCCACGGTGATGCCGAGCACCGACAGGGTGGTGACCAGGGTCAGGCCGATAGCCAGGGACGCGGCGGTGACGGCGGTGCGGCGCGGGTTGCGGACGGCATTCTGGGAGGCCAGCTTGCCGGGGATCCCGAACACCTTCTGCAGCAGCGGGCGGACGGCCCCGATGACCGGCTTGGAGAGCAGCGGCAGCAGCACGATCATGCCGATGAGCATGAAGAAGGCGCCCGCGCCGATGGTCATACGGCCGTTGTCGCCGCCCGTGGACACGCCGAGCATGACCAGGCCGACGCCGAGGACGCTGATGACGGAACCGAGGACGTTGCGCAGGACCAGGGACTTCGCGGTGGCCGGCAGGTGGGCGCTGCCCATGGCGGCGACCGGCGCGATCCGGCCGGTGCGCCAGGCCGGCAGCACCGCGGCGATCGTCGTGACCAGGATGCCGATGACCAGGGCCGCGATGACGGTGCCCGGGGCGATCACGAGGTCACCGCCCGGGAGCTTGGCGCCGAAGGAGCCGATCAGGGAGCGCATGCCGACCGCCAGGCCGACACCGCTGATCAGGCCGACGGCGGCCGACACGGCGCCGACGACCAGGGCCTCGGCGAGCACGGAGCGCATGACCTGGCCGCGGCTGGCGCCGACGGCGCGCAGCAGGGCCAGCTCCTTGGTGCGCTGGGTGACCAGCATGGTGAAGGTGTTGTAGATCAGGAAGATGCCGACGAAGAGCGAGATGCCGGCGAAGACGAGCAGCATGGTGCCCATCTGGCCCAGGCCCTTCTCGATCTCCTTGGCCTGCTCCTTGGCGAGCGCCGCACCCGTCTGCGCCTTGGTGTTCTTGCTGTCGACCAGCGGCTTGATATCGGCCAGCAGCTTGTCGGCGGAGGTGCCGTTCTTGGCGCCGACCGACATCTCCTGGAAGTAGCCGGGCTTGAGGTAGAGCTCCTGGGCGACCTTGGTGTCGAAGAGCACCAGGCTGCCGCCGGCCTGGACGGCACCGTCCTCGGTGGTGAAGACACCGGCGAGGGAGTACTCCTTGACCGGGCCGTTGGTGGCGACGCGGACCTTGTCGCCGACCTTGTACTTGCCCTTGTCCGCGGTTGCCCTGTCGAGCGCGATCTCGTCGGCCTTGGCCGGGCCGGCGCCCTGGGTGAAGGCGTAGCGCGGGTCCTTGCCGTCCTTGACGGGCGTGTAGTTGGCGCCCTGGTTGGACCAGCCGGAGCCGATCAGCTTGCCGTTCTCGTCGCCGACGCCGGCGAAGCCGGCGACGCGCCCCGAGACGGAGCCGACGCCCGGGAGCGCCTTGACCTTGTCGAGGGTCTGCTGGCTGAGGCCGGGCTCGCCCTCCTTCTCGCCTGCTTGGTTGCGGCCCTGGCCGTACGAGGTGACGGAGACGGCCACTCCCTCGTAGCTCTTGGCGGACTGGTTGGAGAGGGACTTCTTGAGGGTGTCGGTGAAGACGAGGGTGCCGGAGACGAAGGCGACGCCGAGGACGACGGCGAGCAGCGTCATCAGCAGCCTGGCCTTGTGCGCAAGGACGTTGCGCAGGGCGGTACGGAACATGGTGGAGGAGTCCAGGATGTCGGGGGTCAGCAGAGGGGGACTGGCGGAGGGGCAGTCCCTCAGCTGGTGCGGCCCTTGGCGTCGAAGGCCTTCATGCGGTCGAGCACCCCGTCGGCGGTGGGGCTGAGCATCTCGTCGACGATGCGGCCGTCGGCGAGGAAGATGACGCGGTCCGCGTAGGAGGCGGCCACCGGGTCGTGGGTGACCATGACGACGGTCTGGCCGAGCTCGCGGACGGAGTTGCGCAGGAAGCCGAGGACCTCGGCGCCGGAGCGGGAGTCCAGGTTTCCGGTGGGCTCGTCACCGAAGATGATCTCGGGGCGGGAGGCGAGGGCGCGGGCCACGGCCACGCGCTGCTGCTGGCCGCCGGAGAGCTGGGTGGGGCGGTGGCCGAGCCGGTCGGAGAGGCCGACCATGCTGATCACGTTGTCCAGCCACTGCTTGTCGGGCTTGCGGCCCGCGATGTCCATCGGCAGGGTGATGTTCTCCAGCGCCGTCAGGGTCGGCAGCAGGTTGAACGCCTGGAAGATGAAGCCGATCTTGTCCCGGCGCAGCTGGGTCAGCTGCTTGTCCTTGAGGGTGCCGAGCTCGGTTTCGCCGATGCGGACGGAGCCGGCGGAGAAGGTGTCCAGGCCGGCGACGCAGTGCATCAGCGTGGACTTGCCGGAGCCCGAGGGCCCCATGATCGCGGTGAACTGGCCCTGCCCGAAGTCCACGGAGACGTTGTCGAGGGCGACCACCTGGGTCTCGCCCTGGCCGTACACCTTGGAGAGGCCGGTGGCCCGGGCGGCCACGGCCTGGGTGGTGTGGGGGGCGTAGTTCATGGTGGTCACGGAAGCGACTCCTCGGGCTGCGGACCGGCGTGCGGTCTGCTGATCGGCGGGACTCTTCCATCGTCGCCGCGCCCGTCGCGCCGGGGATCAGCCGAGGTGCCCGTTCCCTGGCCCACTGGAGTCTGATCGCGGGGCGGCCCGCCTCCTCCTCTGGTATGACAGCCGGCCGGGTGGTCCTCGGGGGCGGACCGGGTGCCCGGCGGTGCTCGGGGCGGGGCGGCGGGCCCGGGGTGGCCCGGGGTGGCCCGGGGTGGCGTGAAGGGTGGCGGGCAGGGTGGCGCGAGCCATCGAAATCCCGTCATTCCCGATTCGGGGGTGATCGCCGCCCGTAACGGGCCCACCGCGTGTTCTCGTGTCTGACGGCCTCTCAAGCGCCAATAAAATCAGACAACATCGGATAGAGACGCCGCTGGCGACCTGGGCGTTCCGGATAGGCTCGGCGCAGCGTTCAGTGCTTTTTACGGGAGCCGCTACGCCCTGCCCGGATGGTGGAATGCAGACACGGCGAGCTTAAACCTCGCTGGCCTTAGGCCGTGCCGGTTCAAGTCCGGCTCCGGGCACTCCCGCACCCTCCTGAATATCTCCGGCGCTTCGCCGTGCCTTCTCCTAAGATCCTCCTCCAGCAGTAGGGTGCTTTCTTTGCGAGCGCATTACTCTTGTTGCAAGGCTGCGCACGGTGGCCATGGAGGAGTGAGATGAGGAGCAGCAACCCGGTCTTCTCGCGACGGGGGTTCAGCCGCGACAGCGGGGGCTACGCGGGCTTTGACGCGCAGCACCAGCAGGCCGGGACCAACCCGTACGCGACGAATCCTTACGCCACCGACGTGGCCACCGGCATGCCGCAGGCGCCCGCGCGCGCCGGCGTCATGACGATGGACGACGTCGTGAGCCGTACGGCCATGACGCTCGGTACGGTCATCCTCACGGCGACGATCGCGTGGATCGCCATGCCGGTCGACCCGGCGAACGTCAACAAGTCGTACGGCATCGCCATCGGCGCCGCTCTCGTCGCGATGGTCCTCGGCCTCGTCCAGAGCTTCAAGCGCAAGGCCTCCCCGGCGATCATCCTGGGCTACGCGGCCTTCGAGGGCTTCTTCCTCGGCGTCATCAGCTCGGCCACCAGCGCCGCGCTCGGTGCCGGCGTGGTCATCCAGGCCGTGCTCGGCACGATGTGCGTGTTCGCCTCCGTGCTCTTCGCGTACAAGATGCGCTGGATCCGCGTCACCCGCCGCTTCTACGGCTTCGTGATGGCGGCCGCCATGGGCTTCATGCTGCTCATGGTCGCGAACCTGCTGTTCTCGGTCTTCGCGGGCGGCGACGGCCTCGGCTTCCGCAGCGGCGGCCTCGGCATCCTGTTCGGCATCATCGGCGTCGTCCTCGGCGCCTGCTTCCTCGCCCTGGACTTCAAGCAGGTCGAGGACGGCATCGCGTACGGCGCGCCGCGCGACGAGGCCTGGCTGGCGGCCTTCGGCCTCACGCTGACCCTGGTGTGGATCTACCTGGAGCTGCTGCGCCTGTTCCAGATCCTCTCCGGCGACGACTAGTCGTACCGGGCACCTGTGCCCGTCACCGGCAGGGGGAAGGCCCCGCGAGCTCACCGCTCGCGGGGCCTTCCCGCGTTTCGGAGGGGTACGGGGTCGGGGGCAGGGACAGGGGTCGGGAACGAGGTCCCGGTATCGAGGGATCGGGGGATCGAGGGGTCGAGGGGAACTGGACGGGGAGGGCTCAGCCGAACTTGCGGGCCGCCCTGCGCAGGTCGTACTCGTGGATGATCGCCTTGGCCTGGCCGTACGAGAGCTCGTGCGCGCCGCGCAGCCAGCTGACCTTCTCCTCGAACCGGACGAGGGAGGGGCCGTCGTCCACGGTGCGGAGCCAGTCGGAGAGTTCACGACCGGTGGTCTGGGGGATTCTGTCGATCATGTTCCGGTGGGTCTGCTCGGAGAACTCTACGGACATGGGCGCCTCCGGAGGTATCGCCGTGCTGTGCTGTTCTCTTCACGCCACCGTGCCGGAGAGTTCGCCCGTTGGCAATGGTGCCGCGGCGGCGCGTAAGGTCGGCCGGGTGCTTGATACTTCGCCTCTGACCGCCGCCGTGGAACGTTTCGCCGACCGGCTGCGGGCCATGCCGCAGAGCCGTCTCCGGCAGGGGGCCGCCGCCGAGGCGCTGGAGCTGGCCCGGGAGCTCTCCGTACGGGCCCAGGCGCTGGAGGCGCCGGAGCAGGCCGAGGGGGCGGCTCCGGCGCGGAACATGCCCGACGCGGGGGTCTTCGTGGTCGGGGACCAGGTCGCGGTGGCCGGGCTGGACCTCGCCGAGGCGCTGCGCGCGGCCGCTGCCGAAGAGTCCGCGGAAAGCGCGAAGGCCTCGTCCGAGGTGCTGGACGAGGCCGTGCGGCTGGTGGAACAGGCGGAGGTCAGAGCGACGCGATGACGCGGTCCGCGAGGATGTAGACGTTGTTGTCCGGGTCCTGGGAGTCACCGCAGGAGAACGTCAGCGCATAGGCGCCCGAGATGCCCGAGCCGCCCAGCAGGACCGGCGCGGTGCCCGAGCGCAGGGCCTCGGCGAGGCGCTCCGCCGTCTCGCGGTGGCCCGGGGTCATGCACAGCGTGGTCCCGTCGGTGAAGACGTACACGTCGAGCGTGCCCAGCGGGCCGGGGCGGACGTCGGCGAGGGCCGTACGGGCCTCCGCGAGCTCCTCCAGGCGGCTGACCGTGCGCTCGTGGTCGGCGCCGGGGGCCGAGGCCTGGACCGGTACGAAGTCGGGGTGCGAGGGGTGGCGCCGGCGCGCGGCGGCCAGCTCGGCGGAATCCTCGGGGTAGTCGTCGGCCGCCT
This sequence comes from Streptomyces sp. NPDC032745, assembly GCF_055579465.1. Taxonomy (NCBI): domain Bacteria; kingdom Bacillati; phylum Actinomycetota; class Actinomycetes; order Kitasatosporales; family Streptomycetaceae; genus Streptomyces; species Streptomyces sp. NPDC032745. Next base: position 422,614 of record NZ_JBVING010000006.1, read on the forward strand.
CGTCGCCGAGCACCGGCTCCAGACCCACCAGGTCCGCCTGGCGGGGCAGGAAGACGGCCGGGCCGTCCTCACCGAGCCCGGGCAGCCCGCCCAGCAGGGAGGGGGCGTCGGCGGCGTCACGGGCCTCCTGCGCGGCCCAGAAGGCCCGCGCCTCGGCGAGCTCGCGCTCGCGCTCCTCGGCCAGGGCCTCGGCCACGGCGGCTCGTATCTCGGCGGCGGGGGAATGCACGGCACTGCGGGCGTGCGGGACGGTCGTACCGCCGCGGACGTGGGCCGGCGGAGCCAGCTCACCGCGGAGGGCCGCCACCTGCTTGCGCAGGCCGTGTACAGCGTGCAGCGCAGCAGCGCCCACGGCCGCGGCGGCGGCCGTGGTCAGCAGCAGGGCAAGAGACATGGCGCTCACTGACTAACTCCTGATTGATTCGATCCCCCGACTTCCTACATCAGAGTGTCCCGACCTGGGAATGGCGTGCAGTGCATTACGTCACGAATTGGACAGGGCTTTGGTCACACCGGAAGCTTGCGAATGTGCCCTGACCTGGGGAAATGCCAAACCCCCAGGACAAAGGTCACATCCTGGGGGAGATTCGGTCACAGGTCGGCCGCGACGGGATTGGATTCGGTGTCAGTACGCCGCAAGGGATCAAGCGGATCCCTTGCGGCGTCTGGACGGACGGTCGCTCCGGCTCAGCTCAGGCGCTCGCCTCTTGTGGTCGCGCTGATCTTCGCCACCGCTGCGGGCAGGTGCCGCCGCTCATTCTTCGCGGCGACCCCTACCCTCCGCTCCGGCTCAGCTCAGGCGCTCGATGACCATGGCCATGCCCTGTCCGCCGCCCACGCACATGGTCTCGAGGCCGAACTGCTTGTCGTGGAACTGCAGGCTGTTGATCAGAGTGCCGGTGATGCGGGCACCGGTCATCCCGAACGGGTGACCGACGGCGATGGCCCCACCGTTGACGTTCAGCTTCTCCAGCGGGATCTCCAGGTCCCGGTAGGAGGGGATGACCTGGGCCGCGAAGGCCTCGTTGATCTCGAACAGGTCGATGTCGCCGACGGTCAGACCGGCGCGCTTCAGGGCCTGCTTCGACGCCTCGACCGGGCCGAGGCCCATGATCTCGGGGGACAGGCCGGTGACGCCGGTGGAGACGATCCGGGCCAGCGGGGTCAGGCCGAGCTCGCGCGCCTTGGTGTCGCTCATGATGACCAGCGCGGCGGCGCCGTCGTTGAGCGGGCAGCAGTTGCCGGCGGTGACCAGGCCGTCGGGGCGGAAGACGGGCTTGAGGCCCTGGACGCCCTCCAGGGTGACGCCGGCGCGCGGGCCGTCGTCCGTGGAGACGACGGTGCCGTCCGGGGTGGTGACCGGGGTGATCTCCCGCTCCCAGAAGCCGTTCTTGATCGCGGCCTCGGCGAGGTTCTGCGAGCGGACGCCGAACTCGTCCATGTCCTGGCGGGTCACGCCCTTGAGGCGGGCCAGGTTCTCGGCGGTCTGGCCCATCGAGATGTACGCGTCCGGGATCAGGCCGTCCTCGCGCGGGTCGTGCCAGGACGCGCCCTCGCTCTGGGAGACGGCGGCGGTACGGCCCTCCGCGTCGACGAAGAGCGGGTTGTGGGTGTCCGGCAGGCCGTCCGAGGAGCCCTTCACGGAGCGGGAGACCATCTCGACGCCCGCGGAGATGAAGACGTCGCCCTCGCCGGCCTTGATGGCGTGCAGCGCCATGCGGGAGGTCTGGAGCGAGGAGGAACAGTAGCGGGTGATCGTGGTGCCGGGCAGGTAGTCCATGCCCATCTGCACCGCGACGATCCGGCCGAGGTTGTGGCCCTGCTCGCCGCCGGGGAGGCCGCAGCCGAGCATCAGGTCGTCGATCTGGCGCGGGTCCAGCTCGGGGATCTTGGCGAGCGCGGCCTGGATGATCGTGGCGGTCAGGTCGTCCGGACGCACGTCCTTGAGGGACCCCTTGAAGGCGCGCCCGATGGGGGAGCGGGCGGTGGAAACGATGACTGCTTCGGGCATCGGGGCTCCAAGGGGGATGCGTGGTTGCGGGACCGCATGCGAAGTTACCGCCCCGTACGGTCGAGGTCACCGGCTTCGGCATGTGATGCCGGTCGCTCCGCAGGTCCAACGCGCCCCGCAGCCGCCCTGTTCCGCCCCGCTCCCGGGCTAGAGAGTGTCGTCAAAGTGGCGTCGGCCGCCCGGAAGGGCGGGGCTGGCGGGGTCTGGTGCGTGCGCTCGCAAGGCGGAGGAGGGAAGCGACGCGGTGGGGGCACCTCCCAGCGGTAGCTGGGGGACGTCGTTGACCGACGACAACGCGGCGAGCGTGCGTGCCAGCCCCCGCCGGCCTGGGGGCACCTCCCAGCGGTAGCTGGGGGAGGGACTTTGACGACACGACCTAGGTGCCTGCCACCTGGGTGCCCGGGACGGGGTCCGGGCTGGGCGGCGGTGCGGACACGTCCTCTGCCGGGACCCGGCGGCGCCGACGGTGCTTGAGGAGGGCCCAGGGCCCGCGGGCAGCCGTGACCTCGGTGCCCGCCTGCCCGGCAGCGGCAGACGCGGCCTTGGCCACCGGAAGCATGTCCTCGTTCCGCGCCACCTCCAGCCGGTCCGACTCCGGCCACAGGGAGAGCGCCGCGCACAGCGTGGGGAGGACGGCCATGGCGGCGGTCGCGTACCCCTCCGCCGACGGGTGGTACGAGTCCGGGCCGAACATCTCGCGGGGGTTCGCCGCGAATTCCGGGCCCAGCAGGTCCCCCATCGAGACCGTACGGGCCCCCAGGGCGACGACCCCTATGGTCTGCGCGGCAGCCAGCTGGCGCGAGACCCGGCGGGCCAGCCACCGCAGCGGCTGGTACACCGGCTCGATGGTGCCCAGGTCGGGGCAGGTGCCGACCACCACCTCGGTGCCCGCGAGCCGCAGCCGGCGTACGGCCGAGGTGAGGTGGCGCACCGACTGCGTCGGCGGCATGCGCCGCGTCACGTCGTTCGCCCCGATCATGATCACGCACACGTCCGGCGGCGGCAGCTCGCCGTCCAGGAGCAGGCCCGCCTGGCGGTCGAGGTCGTCGGACATGGCCCCGGAGACGGCCACGTTGCGCAGCTCCACCGGGCGCTCGGCCACCGCCGCCAGCCCCGAGGCCAGCAGCGCGGCCGGGGTCTGTCTGGCCCGGCGCACGCCGAGCCCGGCGGCCGTGGAGTCGCCCAGCATGGCGAGCCGCAGCGGGACGGTGCCCGGTTCCAGCCCGGGGCCCGCTTCCGGTCTGGCGAACTCGCTCCCGTACAGCCCGTCCGCCCGCGGCGGATCGCCCAGCCCGGTGCCCACGGTCCGCTTGGCGAACTGGACCTCCGCCAGCACCAGCCCCACGGCGGCGGCTCCGACCAGCCCGAGCCCGCCGCCGCCGTACGCCGCGCCCGCCGCGATCCGGCGGGCCGTCCTCGCCCTGGACACCTCTCGAGCCACCTCGCTTTGCTGCCTGGCCTCGATGACCTACCTGCCCCGTACTGCCGGTCGGCCAATCCCTTTCCGCATAGTCTGGCCGGACCTCCCGGAGAACCCGTGGAGTCCCCTCCCTGGAGAACATGGTGCAATTCCACGACTCGATGATCAGCCTCGTCGGCAACACCCCGCTGGTGAAGCTCAACCGTGTGACCGAAGGCCTGCAGGCCACCGTCCTTGCCAAGGTCGAGTACTTCAATCCCGGCGGATCCGTGAAGGACCGGATCGCCGTCCGGATGATCGAGGCCGCCGAGCAGAGCGGTGCCCTCAAGCCCGGCGGCACCATCGTGGAGCCGACCAGCGGCAACACCGGCGTAGGACTCGCCATCGTGGCCCAGCAGAAGGGCTACAAGTGCATCTTCGTCTGCCCTGACAAGGTGTCCATGGACAAGATCAACGTGATGCGCGCGTACGGCGCGGAGGTCGTGGTCTGCCCGACCGCCGTCGACCCCGAGCACCCGGACTCGTACTACAACGTGTCCGACCGCCTCGCGCGCGAGCCCGGCGCCTGGAAGCCCGACCAGTACAGCAACCCGAACAACCCCCGTTCGCACTACGAGACCACCGGTCCCGAGCTGTGGGAGCAGACGGACGGGAAGATCACCCACTTCGTCGCCGGCGTCGGCACGGGCGGCACGATCTCCGGTACCGGCAACTACCTCAAGGAGGTCAGCGGCGGGAAGGTCAAGGTCATCGGCGCCGACCCCGAGGGCTCGGTCTACTCCGGCGGCTCGGGCCGCCCGTACCTGGTCGAGGGCGTCGGCGAGGACTTCTGGCCGACCGCGTACGACCCGAACGTGACGGACGAGATCATCGCGGTGTCCGACAAGGACTCCTTCCAGATGACCCGCCGCCTCGCCAAGGAGGAGGGCCTGCTCGTCGGCGGCTCCTGCGGCATGGCGGTCGTCGCGGCGCTGAAGGCCGCCGAGGGGCTCGGCCCGGACGACGTGGTCGTCGTCCTGCTGCCGGACAGCGGCCGCGGCTACCTCAGCAAGATCTTCAGCGACGAGTGGATGGCCGGTCACGGCTTCCTCGAGGAGGCGGGCCCGGCGGCGCGCATCGGCGACGTGCTCGCGGACAAGGAGGGCGCCATGCCGTCCCTGGTCCACATGCACCCCGAGGAGACCGTGGGCGAGGCCATCGAGGTGCTGCGCGAGTACGGCGTCTCCCAGATGCCGATCGTCAAGCCCGGCGCCGGCCACCCGGACGTGATGGCCGCCGAGGTCATCGGCTCGGTCGTGGAGAAGGAGCTGCTGGCGGCGCTGTTCGCGAAGCAGGCCTCGCTGTCGGACCCGCTCGAGAAGCACATGAGCCGGCCGCTGCCGCAGGTCGGTTCGGGCGAGCCGGTGTCGGAGCTGATGTCCGTGCTGGGCGAGGCGGACGCGGCGATCGTGCTGGTCGAGGGCAAGCCGACCGGTGTGGTCAGCCGTCAGGACCTGCTGGCGTTCCTCGCGAAGGGCGCGAAGTAGCCGCTGCCGGTGGCGGGATGACGCCGTGTCGGCATGTCGTGCAAAAGGTACGGGCCCGTCATGTGACGGCAGCACCGGCTTAACACGGCTCCGGCACAGTGGTGGTTGTCGGCAGGAGCGCAAACGCCCCGGCCGGCACCACCGAACGGCGTTGGCGCGATTCCGGAGCGGCTCCCGGACCGCGTGGACGCCATGGACGCGGCCGGCCCTGACCCGGCCCGTGTCCTTCGCGGGGACCGCCGTCGTCCCGCCCCTCGCGCTCGCGAGGGTGCGGCGGTCCCCGCGCACACCTCTTTTCAGGCCGTTTTCAGGAGCGGTGGCGGAGGCGTTTCGTCGCGTGGACGAAGTTCACGCCGACGACGCCCGCCCAGGCGACCAGCAGGCCCTTGAACCCCGCCTGCGTGGCGCCGATGGCCGACAGCGGGATCGCCAGGACCAGCGTGATGACCGCGAAGCCGAAGCGTTCGCCGAAGCCGCCGTCCAGCGGCGACGGCACGCCGCTGCCCCGGCCCCCGCGGACGGCGGCCAGGCGCTCCTCGGCCAGCCGGCGGCGGACCTGGGTGTCGACCTTCTCCACGAAGGAGTCCACGAGCGCGGCCTCGTAGTCCGGCCCCAGCTCGCGCCGGGCGTCCAACGTCGCGTCGAGTTCCTTCTTCAGCTCCTGGGACTCCATGCGCCCAGCGTAGGAACGGGCGCCGGCCCCGGCACTGGGGGTAGCCCCCGTATCCCGGGGCCGCTCAGCCGTCTCGCGGAGCGGTCCGCGGCTTGCCGTGCTGCATAACCGCATGCAGAGTGCTCGGTGACTGAATATTCATGGGGACGGAGGGGTCGGGATGAGCGACAGCCCGGCAGCGCGGCTGCAGAAGCTGTTCGAGGGGCACCGGCTGACGCCCACCCAGCGGCGGATCGCCCACTGCATGGTGCGGGGGGCGGCGGACGTGCCGTTCCTGTCGAGCGTGGAGCTCGCAGAGCTGGCCGGGGTGAGCCAGCCCTCGGTGACCCGCTTCGCGGTGGCGCTCGGCTTCGACGGGTATCCGGCGCTGCGCCGGCACCTGCGCGAGGTGGCTCCCGCCGAGCGCGCCGAGGCCGCGCAGGAGGACGCGTACAACGAGTACCAGCAGGCCGTCCAGGGTGAGATCGAGAACCTGCGGCAGCTGTCGGCGATGCTCGCCGACCCCGCGCCGGTCGAGGAGGCGGGCCGGGTGCTCGCCGCGTCCAGGCCGCTGCCCGTGCTCGGGCTGCGGGCGGCGTCCTCGCAGGCGCGCGGCTTCGCGTACTTCGCCGCCAAGGTGCACCCCGACGTACGGCTCCTCGACGAGGGCGGCTCGATGCTCGCCGACCGGATCGACGCGGCCGCCGGGGCAGGGGCCTCGGCGCTGCTGTGCTTCGCGCTGCCGCGGCATCCGCGGGAGGTGGCGGAGGCCCTGGAGCACGCGCGGGCGGCCGGGCTGAAGGTGGTGACGGTAGCGGACTCGGCGTTCGCCCCGGTGGCCCGCTCCTCGGACCTGCTGATCCCGGCGCCCGTCGGGACGGGACTGGCCTTCGACACTGCGTGCGCGCCGATGCTGCTGGGCCGGGTCCTGCTGGAGGCGATGGCGGACGCCCTTCCGGACGCCCAGGCCCGCCTGGAGGCCTTCGACGCCCGCGCCGCGGCGCGGGGGCTGTTCGTGGAGTAGCGCCCGTTCCCCGTCAGCGGTGGTCGATCTCGGCCGGCTCGGTCGCGAGGCGGTTGCGCAGGGCGGGGATGCGGGAGAGCAGGGGGAGCGCGGTGTCGCGTACGGCGCGCAGGACCGGGTTGCGGGTGGTAGCGATCCGGGTCATCCGGTCGGTCAGGGCCGCCACGTGCAGGGCGACGGGGCGGCGCACGGCCTCGTAGGCGTCGAGATCCCCGCCGGCGAGCGCGTGCCGGGCCCGGCGGGCCAGGAAGACGGCGGAGGCACTGGAGTACCTCACCGGCTTCCCGGCCGCCGTGCCGGGCCCGGCGGGCCCGCCGGGCAGCGGGGCGACGGAGGTGAGTCCGGCCGCGCCGTAGGCGGGCGAGACCTCCCGGGGGCCGGGGGCCGGGGGCCCGGTCCATGGCCACGTCGGCCCGTACGAAGGACTCCTCGTAGTCGCTGCCCGTGAAGCCCGGTCGGCACGGCCCCCGCGTCGCGGGCGCTTCCTACGGCTCCTCGGGGCCGTTGGGGCGGCGGCCCCGGCGGCGCAGGAGGCGGCCTGCGCGGCGGCCGCCTCGGGGCCGTTGGGGCGGCGGCCCCGGCGGCGCAGGAGGCGGCCTGCGCGGCGGCCGCGCCGGCGGCTCGGCTGGGCACGGATGCCTTCGAACATGAGGGTGGCCAGCCGGGACCTCGCCTCGTCCCCCGCCTCCGCATAGGCGGAGGCGGACCGCAGCAGCGCGGCCCGCGCCTCATCGGCCCGGCCGCACTGGCTGAGCGCACTGGCCAGGCACATCTGCGCCCAGCCCGCCCCGGAGCGGTCGCCGAGTTCCTCGTACAGCGTGCTCGCCCGCTCGTGCACCGGCGCGGCGCCCTCGAAGTCCCGGCGTCCTGCCAGCGCGAGGCCGTGCAGGACCAGCGCCCGTGCCTCGTCCTGCCGGTCGCCCGCATGCCGGAAGCACTGGACGGCCTTCCCGTGGGCTTCGACGGCGGCCCGGGCGCGCCCTGCGCGGTCCAGAGCCTCGGCGAGCCCGCCGAAAGCCACGCCCACCTCGTGGACCTCGACGAGCTCCACGAACATCGCCACGGCCTCCTCATAGGCCCTGATGGCCTCCTCGTGGCGCCCGGCCGCACTGAGCGCCCGGCCCAGATTGCGCCTCGCCGCGGCCGCCGTGTGCGGATGTCCGGCCTCCGAGAGGACCGCGTCGGCCCTCTCCTGGGCTGCGGCCGCCTCCTCGGAGCGACCCTGCTCCTGGAGGATGGTGCCGAGGTTGTTCCACGCCTTCCCTTCGCCCTGCCGGTCCCCCAGATCGCGGAAGAGGCGCAGGCTCTCCTGCGCTGCAGCGGCCGCCTGTTCCGCCCGGCCGGCGCACAGCGCGAGGGTCGCCTCGTTCAGCAGGCGGCCCGCCCTCTCCTGCGGGGTTTCCCCGGGGTGCGGGGCCGAGACCCGCTCCTGCAGTGCGGCGGCCTCCTCGAACCCGCCGACCCTGACGACGGCCATCGCGAGGTTGCGCAGCGCCGTCTCCCTTGCCGCGGCGTCACCGGAGCGCTCCGCCTCCGCGAGGCTCAGCCGGTTGAGTGCGACCGCCTCCGGGAAGAGCCTGCGCCGATGGAGGTAGGCCTGCAGGTACGCACAGAATCCGTTCACGTCGGCCGACTTGCCGAGGGACGCGGCGAAGGGGACCAGCGCGATGAGGTTGTCCCGCTCCTCGTCGAGCCATCGCAAGGCCGTGGCCGCATCGGGGATGTGCGCGGACCACTCCTCGTCGCTCCGGCCCTGGAGGCGGCCGTCCGACCCCACCAACATCACCCCGTACATGCAGATCAGGCGCTCGGCTGCCGCGTCCCACCCGTCCTCCTCGGCGTGCCGGCGGGCCAGCTCCGCCGCGTAGAGCCGCACCAGGTCGTGCATGCGCCAGCGACCCGAGCCCGTCGGATGTTCCGCGATCAGCCCGGTGCCGCCCAGCCGGGCCAACAGGCCCCGCATGCGGTGCTCTGCGCCGGCGAGCGCCACCGCCTCTGCGCTGCTCTCGCCGTACAGCACCATCACGAAGGTGACGTGGCAGTCCGGCCCGGGGTTGACGGAGAACAGCCGGAACAGCCGGGCCTGGTCGTCCGGCAGCCGGGCGTACGACAGCTCGAACGCGGCCCGCACCCCGGTCGGCACGGCGCGCCCGTCGTCGTACGTCAGTGCCTCCAACCGGTTCTGGGCATCGGCAAGCTGGTGCGACAGGGAGGTGAGAGGCAGGCCGGGGTCGCTCGCCAGCAGCGCTCCCACGACGGTCAGTGCCAGCGGCAGTCGCCCGCAGTGCCCGGTGATCTCCGTCAGTGCGTCCGGCTCCCTCGACGGCCGCGGATCGTCCGGACGGATCCGCAGCAGCATCCCGGACACCAGCTCGGCGGCGGCCGTGGCGGACAGTTCGGCGAGGGGCACGAGCCGTGCCTGGAAGTCCGGCGAGATCAGGCTGTCCCGGGAGGTCACCAGCAGCCGGTGCGTGTCTCCGGCCGGAACCAGGTCCCGTACCTGCCCGACCTCGCCCGCGTCGTCGGCCACGATCAGCACCCGGCGCCCCTCGGCCGCCCGCGCGGCCAGCTCCGAGCGGTACAGCGCCAGCCGCCCCTCCGGCGTCGGCGGGACGTCCTCGTCGCGGATCCCCAGCTCGCCCAGGAGCAGGGAGACCGCCTGGCCGCCGCCGAGCGTGCCGTCCGGGGCGTAGCCGCGCAGCCCGACGAACAGGACCCCGCCCTCGAACCAGCCCTTCTCCATGGCCTGTTGGGCCACGGTCAGGGCCAGCGCGGTCTTCCCGACCCCGGCCAGGCCGGAGACCACGGCAGCCCTGCTTCCGCCGGGTGCCAGCTCCTTCAGCAGCTCGCCGGTGCTGTCCTCGCGCCCGGACAGCACGTCGGGGGCCTGGGGCAGGGCGCGCAGCGCGTTCGGCGCGGCCGGGGTGCCGGTCCGGTGGACCACGTAGTCCCCCTGGACCACGTAGTCTCCCGCCACCTGCGTGACCAGGCTGTTCCGATGGGCCGTGAGCTGCTGCCGCGACCGCTTCCTGCGGGCTATGGCGCGGCCCTCCCGCCGGTCTGCCGGACCACCGAGCCGGGGGCGGCGTCGAGCTCCTGGTCCACCTTGTCGGGGTCCGCGATTCCGCTCTCCTGGATCACATCGCTGCGCTCCCCGGCGCGCAGGCGCAGTCGCACGGACTTGCGCCGCCTGCCGGCGGCCCACCACGCCCCGGGGGCCGCCGTCGCCATGGCGCCGGCGAAGGCCGAGGCGATCTCCACGCCGCCGCCGTCCTTGTCCGGCAGCCAGCCGAAGGGGTCCCAGTGGGCCAAGGCGAAGCAGAGCCCGAACGCAACTGCCGTTCCCAGGAGGACGATTACGTACCGCATGGATTGAGCCATGGCTGAAGCGTCGCAGCGGGTTCCGTGCGATGAGAAGGAATTCGGACAAGACCACCGGTTCGGGTGACGGGTCCCGGAGGGGGCCGGTCAGAGCAGTCCGTCCCGGAAGGCGCCGCCCGCCTCCGTGACGATCGCGGACAAGGGCTGCGCCGGGCGCACTTGGGCGAAGTGCACCTCGTCCGGTGCCGTCACGGTGAAGCCGTGGACCGCTGGGCGCGGGAGGCTGTTGTAGCCGTAGTGGGCCGTGAAGAAGTACGCGCCCGTGTCCGGGACCGCGATCAGGTCCCCCGGAGCCAGTTCCGGCAGTTCCCGGGCCGTGGCCAGCAGGTCGCCCGCGAAGCACGCCGGGCCCGCGATGTCCTGGGCGACGGGCGGGCCCGCCTTCGGGGTGCCCTTCGCGTCGTACGGCAGGATCCGCAGCGGCCAGGCCGCCGGGGCGTAGACCGTACGGGTCGCCAGCTGGACCCCCGCGTGCGTGAGCGCGATCGGGCGGCCCCCGGTGGTCTTCGTGTACTCGACCCGGGAGAGCACCAGCCCGTGCTTGGCCAGCAGGGACCTGCCGAACTCCGTCACCAGGCCGTAGCGGCCGGAGAAGAGGGCCGGGGCGGCCTCCCGGAGGGCTGCCGCGTACTGCGCGTACGTGGGGGTCTCGGCGTCCGACGTGAAGTTCACCGGCAGGCCCCCGCCGATGTCGAGGGTGTCGACCTGGCGGCGGCCGGCCGCCGCGTTGATCTCCTCCGCCAGGGAGTGGAGGTCGCGGACCCCTTCCGCGATCAGGGGGAGGGGTACGCCCTGGGAGCCCGAGTGGGTGTGCAGCCGGGTGAGCCACGGCCGGTCCAGGAAGGCCCGTACGAGCCACTCGCGCGCCCCCGGATCCCGCAGCGCGATCCCGAACTTCGACGTCGCGGTGGCCGTGGAGAGGGCGTCGATCGCGCCGGCGCCCGTCTGCGGGTTGATCCGGATCCCCACAGGGGCCGACGTGGGGGCTTCGGCGACCAGCGCGTCCAGGCGTTCCAGTTCCTGCCGGTTGTCGGCATTGACGGCGATCCCGAGCGCCAGCGCCTCGCGCAGCTCGGCCACGGTCTTGGCGGGGGAGTCCAGCACGGTCCGCTCCGGTGCCACCCCGGCCGCCCGGGCCAGCGCCAGCTCGCCGGGGCTCGCGACCTCGCAGCCGAGGCCGCAGTCCGCGAGCAGCCGCAGCACCGGCACGAGCGGGCACGCCTTCACCGCGAAGGCGTGCAGGACGGGGGTGCCGGGCGCCAGCACGGCCGCGAAAGCGCTGGTCAGGGCGGCGGCGGAGGATCGGATCCCGGTCACGTCCAGCAGGCAGACGAGCGGCTCCGCGGCATCCGCCCCGCCCACCAGACCCTGCTCGACCGCGGCCCGTACGGCCAGGTCCCGGCGCGCCGCGGCGTCCGCCGCGCCCGCCGCCGTGTGCGTCTCGACAGCCATGCCCGTCAGCCAATCATCCGGCGGGTCGGCCCGCAGCTGTTGACTGAATCTATTCAGGAAGTCAGGATGTGAATAGATTGACCAACACCGGAGGAGGCACCGCCATGTCAGGACCCCGCCCCGTACGTGCTGCGCGAGGCACCGAGCTCAGCACCCTGGGATGGCAGCAGGAAGCCGCCCTCCGGATGCTGCAGAACAACCTCGACCCCGAGGTCGCCGAGCACCCCGACAAGCTCGTCGTCTACGGCGGCACCGGCAAGGCGGCGCGCGACTGGCGCTCGTACGACGCGATGGTCCGCACCCTGCGGACCCTCAAGCAGGACGAGACGATGCTGGTCCAGTCCGGCCGCCCGGTCGGCGTGATGCAAACGCACGAGTGGGCGCCGCGCGTCCTGCTCGCCAACTCCAACCTGGTCGGCGACTGGGCCAACTGGGAGGAGTTCCGCCGTCTGGAACACCTGGGCCTGACCATGTACGGCCAGATGACGGCCGGCTCCTGGATCTACATCGGCACCCAGGGCATCCTGCAGGGCACCTACGAGACCTTCGCGGCCGTCGCCGCCAAGAAGTTCAACGGGACCCTCGCCGGCACCATCACCCTCACCGCCGGCCTCGGCGGCATGGGCGGCGCCCAGCCGCTGGCCGTGACGATGAACGACGGCGTCGCGATCTGCATCGACGTCGACCCGCGCGCCATCGAGCGCCGCATCGAGCACCGCTACCTGGACGTGAAGGCCGACAACCTGCAGCACGCGCTGCAGCTCGCGGTCGAGGCGCGCGACGCCCGCAAGCCCCTCTCCATCGGCCTGCTCGGCAACGCGGCCGAGCTCCTCCCGCAGATGCTCGCCGAGGGCGCCCCGATCGACATCGTGACGGACCAGACCTCCGCGCACGACCCGCTCGCGTACCTCCCGACCGGCGTCGACTTCGACGACATGGCGGCGTACGCGGCCAAGGACCCGGCGGGCTTCACCACGCGGGCCCGCGAGTCGATGGCGAAGCACGTCGAGGCCATGGTCGGCTTCATGGACGCCGGCTCCGAGGTCTTCGACTACGGCAACTCCATCCGCGGCGAGGCCCAGCTGGCCGGCTACGACCGTGCGTTCGCCTTCCCCGGCTTCGTCCCGGCGTACATCCGCCCGCTGTTCTGCGAGGGCAAGGGCCCGTTCCGCTGGGCGGCCCTGTCCGGCGAGGCCTCGGACATCGCGAAGACCGACAAGGCGATGCTGGAGCTCTTCCCGGAGAACGAGTCGCTGCACCGCTGGATCAAGATGGCCGGCGAGCGCGTCCACTTCCAGGGCCTGCCGGCGCGCATCTGCTGGCTCGGCTACGGCGAGCGCGACAAGGCGGGCGAGCGCTTCAACGAGATGGTGGCCGACGGCACCCTCGCCGCCCCGCTGGCCATCGGCCGCGACCACCTCGACTGCGGCTCCGTCGCCTCCCCGTACCGCGAGACCGAGGCCATGCTCGACGGCTCCGACGCGATCGCCGACTGGCCGCTGCTCAACGCCATGGTCAACGTCGCCTCCGGCGCCTCCTGGGTCTCGATCCACCACGGCGGCGGCGTCGGCATGGGCCGCTCGATCCACGCCGGCCAGGTCACCGTCGCCGACGGCACCAAGCTCGCGGGCGAGAAGATCCGCCGCGTCCTCACCAACGACCCGGGCATGGGCGTCATCCGCCACGTCGACGCGGGCTACGACATCGCCGAGTCGGTGGCCGACGAGCGCGGCGTCCGCGTCCCCATGCGCGAGGGCGACGACGCGTGAGCGACAACCCCGCAGGGGCGAGCTCGTTCCACAGCATGTGGAACGAGCTCGCCCCCATCGGCCGGCACGCCGACTCCGGCGGGTACCGCCGCTACGCGTGGACCGGTGCCGACGCCGACTGCCGGAGCTGGTTCCGGGCCCAGGCGGAGGCCCGCGGCCTCGCGTACGAGACCGACCGCAACGGCAACCAGTGGGCCTGGCTCGGCGACCCCCTTGCCGGTGACGCCGTCGTCACCGGCTCCCACCTGGACTCCGTCCCCGACGGCGGTGCCTTCGACGGCCCCCTCGGCGTGGTGTCCTCCTTCGCGGCCCTGGACGAACTCCGCAGGAGGGGCGCGGAGTTCGCCAGGCCCCTGGCCATCACCAACTTCGGCGACGAGGAAGGGGCCCGCTTCGGCCTCGCCTGCGTCGGCTCCCGGCTCGCCGCCGGGCAGCTGACCAAGGAGAAGGCGTACGAGCTCCGCGACGCCGACGGGATCAGCCTGCCCCGGGCCATGGAGGCCGCCGGGTACGACCCCGACACCATCGGGGCCGACCCGGAGCGCCTCGCCCGCATCGGCGCGTTCGTCGAGCTCCACGTGGAGCAGGGCCGGGCCCTGGACCTGTCCGGTGACGCCGTCGGCATCGCCTCCGCGATCTGGCCGCACGGCCGCTGGCGGTTCGACTTCCACGGCGAGGCCAACCACGCCGGCACCACCCGCCTCGTGGACCGCCGCGACCCGATGCTCACGTACGCGGCGACCGTGCTGGCCGCCCGTACCGAGGCGGCCCTCGCCGGCGCCGTCGCGACCTTCGGCAAGATCGCCGTCGAGCCGAACGGGGTCAACGCCATCCCGTCCCTCGTCCGCGGCTGGCTCGACTCCCGCGCCGCCGACCAGGCCACCCTCGACGCGGTGGTCACCGCAGTCGAGAAGGCCGCCCGCGAGCGCGCCGACCAGGACGGCATCGACCTGGCCATCGTCCGGGAGTCCTTCACCCCGGTCGTCGAGTTCGAGCACGCCCTGCGCGACGAGATGAACCGGATCCTCGGCGGCTCCGTCCCCGTCCTCGGGACCGGGGCGGGACACGACGCCGGAATCCTCTCCGCAGCCGTGCCGACCGCGATGCTGTTCGTACGGAACCCCACCGGGGTCTCCCACTCCCCGCGGGAGTTCGCCCCCGAGGACGACTGCGTGGCCGGCGTCCTCGCGCTGGCCGACGTACTGGAAGGACTGGCCTGCCGGTGAAGACGTACTGGTTGGAACACGCCTGGCTCGGCACCCACGTCGAGCCGGGCGTGGCCCTCGAGGCGGGCGCCGACGGGCGGATCGCCGCCCTGCGGACCGGGGTCGAGACCCCGCCGCCGGGGGCCGAGGTGCTGCGCGGCCTGACCGTTCCGGGGCTGGCCAACGCGCACTCCCATGCCTTCCACCGGGCGCTGCGCTCGCTGGTGCAGGTGGGCTCCGGGACCTTCTGGACCTGGCGCGAGTTCATGTACCAGGTCGCCCAGAACCTCACCCCCGACACGTACTTCGCGCTCGCGCGGGCGGTGTACGCGGAGATGGCGCTGGCCGGCATCACCAACGTCGGCGAGTTCCACTACGTCCACCACGCGCCCGGCGGCGCCCCGTACGCGGACCCGAACGCCATGGGCGAGGCGCTGATCGAGGCGGCCGCCGAGGCGGGCATCCGGATCACGCTGCTCGACACGGCGTACCTGTCGTCGGGCTTCGGACAGGCCCCGAACCCGCACCAGCTGCGGTTCTCCGACGGGACGGCCGACGCCTGGGCCGAGCGCGTCTCGGCGCTCAAGCCCCGCGGGCACGCCCTGATCGGGGCGGCGATCCACTCCGTGCGCGCCGTACCGGCCGGGCAGCTGGCCACGGTCGCCCGCTGGGCCGAGGAGCGGCAGGCCCCGCTGCACGTCCACCTCTCCGAGCAGACCGCCGAGAACGAGGCCTGCCGGGCCGCGCACGGGCGTACCCCGACCCAGCTCCTGGCCGACCACGGGGTGCTCGGCCCGCGCACCACCGGCGTCCACAACACGCACCTGACGGACGGGGACATCGCGCTGCTGGGCGGCACCACGACCGGTACGTGCATGTGTC
This sequence comes from Streptomyces sp. NPDC032745, assembly GCF_055579465.1. NCBI lineage: Bacteria > Bacillati > Actinomycetota > Actinomycetes > Kitasatosporales > Streptomycetaceae > Streptomyces > Streptomyces sp. NPDC032745. The sequence continues at coordinate 437,936 of NZ_JBVING010000006.1, forward strand.
CCACGACGGAGCGGGACCTCGCCGACGGCATCGGCCCGGCCAGGCGGCTCCAGCACGCGGGCAGCCCGCTCTCGCTCGGCAGCGACAGCCATGCGGTGATCGACCTGCTGGAGGAGGCCCGCGCGATGGAGCTCAACGAGCGCCTGAGCAGCCGGACCCGGGGCCACTGGACGGCGAACGCACTGCTGACCGCCGCCACGGCGGACGGGCACGCGGCGCTGGGACTCGCGGACGCGGGCCGCCTGGAGGCGGGGGCGCTCGCGGACTTCACCACCATCGCCCTGGACTCCGTCCGCACGGCAGGTCCGCTGCCGCGGCTGGGCGCCGAGACGGCGGTCTTCGCGGCCACGGCCGCCGATGTCCGCCACACGGTGGTGGGCGGCCGCCACATCGTCCGCGACGGATCGCACACTCTCGTCCCGGACGTCCCGTCGGCCCTGGCCGAATCGATCGCGGCCCTCCGCGGCTGACGTTGTCCTTCCCCCACATTCCAGCCCCGCCGGCGTTTGAGGCGCGGGGTCTGGGGCGGAGCCCCAGTTTCCCGAAGGGAACCATGACCACCACCCTCGTCACCAACATCGGCAGCCTCGTCACCAACGACCCCGCCCTCGGCGACGGCAGTCCCCTCGGGCTCATCCGGGACGCAGCCGTCGTCATCGACGGGGAGACCGTCGCCTGGGTCGGCCCGGCCGGCAGCGCCCCCGCCACCGACGCGGCGTTCGACGCGCAGGGCCGGGCGCTGATCCCCGGCTTCGTCGACTCCCACTCGCACCTCGTCTTCGCCGGCGACCGCACCGCCGAGTTCAACGCCCGGATGTCCGGGCGCAGCTACTCCGCCGGCGGCATCCGCACCACCGTCGCCGCCACCCGCGCCGCCACCGACGCCGAGCTCGAGGCCAACCTGCTGCGCCACCTCGACGAGGCCCGCCGTCAGGGCACCACCACGTTCGAGACCAAGTCCGGCTACGGCCTCACGGTCGAGGACGAGGCCCGCGCCCTGCGCATCGCCGCCGCGCACACCGAGGAGGTCACCTACCTCGGCGCGCACATCGTCTCCCCCGACTACGCCGAGGACCCGGCCGGCTACGTCGACCTCGTCACCGGCGAGATGCTGGCGGCCTGCGCCCCGTACGCCCGCTGGGTGGACGTGTTCTGCGAGAAGGGCGCCTTCGACGGCGACCAGGCCCGCGCGATCCTCACCGCCGGCGCCGCAGCCGGCCTGATCCCGCGCGTGCACGCCAACCAGCTGTCCTACGGCCCCGGCGTGCAGCTCGCCGTCGAGCTGGAGGCCGCCTCCGCCGACCACTGCACCCACCTCACCGACGCCGACGTGGACGCCCTCGTACAGGCCGCGGACACCACCGTCGCCACGCTGCTGCCCGGCGCCGAGTTCTCGACCCGCGCCCAGTGGCCCGACGCCCGCCGCCTCATCGACGCGGGCGCCACCGTCGCACTGTCCACCGACTGCAACCCGGGCTCCTCGTACACGAGTTCCATGCCGTTCTGCATCGCGCTCGCGGTCCGGGACATGCGGATGACCCCGGACGAGGCGCTGTGGGCGGCCACCGCCGGTGGCGCGCGGGCGCTGCGCCGCACCGACATCGGCCGGATCGCCCCCGGAGCCCGGGCCGACCTGGCCCTCCTGGAGGCCCCGAGCCACGTCCACCTGGCCTACCGTCCTGGTGTCCCGCTCGTCTCCGCCGTCTGGCAGCGAGGCGTCCGCGCTGCCTGAACGACCGCCGATGCGCCCGGACATGGCCTGAATCCAGGCGGCCGAAAGGCCGTGGATCCAGGCCTGTCCCGTGTCTTCCCTCCGTAAGGTCCCGGGCGTACCTTGAGCCACCAATCTGATGTGTCGTCAGTAACTTGTGGCCCGAGGGGAAGACGAAGGTGTCCGACCGGAAACGCTCCACCGCGCTTGCGCTGGCCTCCGCGCTGGCCGGAACGGCGGTCCTGCTGGCCGCCCCCGCAGCCCACGCCGACGTCGTCGACGTCGCGTACGACTGCAAGACCCCCATCGGGGACAAATCGGCGGTGTCGCCCATCGACATCAAGGCCGTCAAGGAGGGCGACGGCTACAAGCTGACGATGTCCTTCCAGAAGGGCGTCTCGTCCAGCCCCGTCGAACTCGGCAAGGGCGCGATGAGCCCCAGCGCCGTCATCATGGCCGACGGGGCGGAGAAGGTGTCCGTGCCGGTCTCGGGACCGCCCAACCCCGAGGCCGTGCCCGCCAACACTCCCATCAAGATCACCGACCTCTCGGGCACCTACACCCCCAAGAAGAGCGGCAAGGTCACCTTCACCGCGGGCGTGCTCACCATCAAGGCCCTGGGGACCACCACCACCTGCACCCCCGGCAACAGCCCCAAGCCGTCCCTGGAGCTGGAGGTGACGGCGGGTCCGCAGTCCGGCGGCACGCCGGAAGACACCCTCCCGCAGACCGGACCCACCGACTCCGCCCTCGCCCTCGGCACCCTCGGCGGCACCGTGCTGCTCACCGGCGCCGCCGGCGTGCTCTGGCTGACCCGGCGCGGCCAGCGGGCCCGGTCCTGAACGGAGCACCCCCGGCCATGCCCGTGCTCCACACCCTCGGTTCCGTCCGGCGCCTGTGCTCCGCGCTGCTCGCCGCGGCCCTGCTGCTCGGTGCCCCGGGCGCCGCCGCCGCGGACGAACCCGGCTGGACCGCCGAGCCCGCCGCGGGCAGCGCCGCAGCGGCCCGGCCGTCCTTCTACCTCGCGGGCCCGCCCGGCACCGTCCTGGAGGACCGGCTGGCCCTGTCCAACACCTCCGACCGGGAGCACACCGTCACCCTGCGCGGGGCCGACGCCTACAACACGGCCGACGGCGCGTTCGCCGTGCGCCCCGTGCAGGAATCGGCCGGCGCCGGGTCCTGGATCAGTTTCGGGGCCGGCGCCACCGTGAAGATCCCGCCCCGCACCCGCGCGGTGGTCCCCTTCACCGTCACCCTGCCGCCCGCCGCCCTCCCCGGCGACCACCCGGCCGCCGTGGTCGCCACCGAAGACGGCCACGAGGCAGGCGTACGGGTCCACCTGCGCGTCGGCGGCCCGACGCTGGCCGTCCTCACGGTCGAGGAGGTCTCCGTACGCGGCAAGGGCGCCCGCGCGGTGGTCGCGTACACCCTGGTCAACCGCGGCAACGTGGCCCTCGCCCCCGAACTGGCCCTCCGCGCCGAGGGCCTCTTCGGAGAGGTCCCGGGCCGGACCGCCCGCGCCCTCCCGGTGGAGCTGCTCCCCGGCCAGCGGGTGTCGCTGACCGAGCCCTGGCCCGGAGCCCCGGTCCTCGACGACGTCGCCCTCACCCTCACGGTCACCGCCCCCGGCGCGGCCCCGGCCACCGCCACCGCCTCGGCGTGGTTCGTGCCCTGGGGGGTCGCGGCCCGGACCGGCGCCGGCCTGCTCGGCCTCGGCTCGGTCACCGCGGCCGCGCTGCTCCTCGTACGGAACCGGCGCAGCCGCAGGGAGCCGCCGGAGTACGAGGAGCCCGGACCCGCGGGCAACCGGACACCGGAACACGAGCTGACGGGAGCATCCAGGTGAGCACCAAGGTCGGCGGAACGGTCGGCGGCAAGGTCGGGGCCCTCCTCGCGGCGGGGCTGGCGCTGTGCGCCCTGACCCTGTTCCCGGCCCCGGCCCCGGCCGCGATGGCCGCCGAGGGCAAGCCCGCCGTGGCGCTCTCGCTCCAGGAGGCCGCGAAGGGCATGGAGATCACCGTCACCGGCACCGGCTGGCGGGCCAGGACCCTGGTGATGCTGCTGGTCTGCGGGCAGAACATGATCGGCGGCACCAACAGCTGCGCCAACGCGGACGGAACCGCGGTCTCGGTCGGCGACGACGGGCACTTCACGGCCCGGCTGCCCGTGGTGGCACCGCCCAAGCCCTGCCCCTGCGTCGTGAACGTCACCTCCGTCAACGGGGACCAGTCCACCGTCGCCGCCCCCCTGAAGATCACCGACCACCCGGTGGCCGAGCTGCCCGCCGAGTCCGGCACGGCGCGCCTGGCGATGCTCACCGGGGTCCGGCTCGAGGGCGAGGACGGGGTGCTGACCTGGTTCGGCGCCCCGCCCAGCAGGAAGTTCACGGTCACCGTCGGCAACCTCGGTTCGGTCCCGGTCAAGGACCCGGTCTTCCAGCTCGGCACCGCCCACGGGGTGTTCGCACCGCTGTGGGACGAGGTCCGGTGGAAGGGCACGATCCCGCCGGGCGGCAAGGCGGAGGTCCGGCTGGACGTCAGCCTCGCGGCGGGGGCCCACGGGGACTACACGGTCTCCCTCAAGTACGGCGACACGGTCGTGGCCACCCAGCCCTGGGGCGTGGACCGACCGTACGGGGTGCTGCTGTTCTGGGGCCTGCTCCTGCTGGTGATCCCGGCCGCGGTCTTCCGGACCGGCATGGCCGTCGTCGACAGGGTCCGGCCGCGTACGGCGCCGGCCGGCGGCCGCCACCGGGGTGCGCAGGCGCCGGGGCCGGACGCGGCTTCCAAGGCGGCGCCGGCTGCGGCGGGTACCGCATCGGTGTCCCCCCAGACCCCCACGGCGGTCCTGCCGTGGTTCACCCCGGACAGCACGCCGGGACCGAGATCACCACAGGCACCACAGGCACCACAGGCGTCCGCACCGTCTGAGAACAGCCCGACGACGAAAGGACATTTGTGAAGACCCAACGGAGGGTGAGCGCGGCCGTGATCGCGCTGCTGCTCGGCGGCGCCGGTATAGCCATCGGGGCCACTCCTGCCCAGGCGGCCGAGACCAAGTTCAACGTCAAGTGCGTACCGCCGGCAGGCGGTGGCGACCCGGTGGAGGGCGAGACCACCGCCAAGGTCAGCGCTCCGGCCTCGGCGAAGGTCGGTGACGAGGTCGAGGTGTCCTGGGAGACCGTGAAGCCGGCCTCGAACAACACGGACCTGATGGACATCCCACAGGACTCGGTCCAGCCCACCGGCTGGATCACGGTGGGCGGCGGGGGCGGCGAGCTGAAGGTCGTCGGGGAGAAGAAGAACCCGCCGATCCCCAAGAAGGCCCCCATGCAGATGTCCACGATGAAGGGGAAGCTGAAGCTCACCAAACCGGGCAAGATCACGCTGACCCCCGGCAAGTACGACGTCGCGGTCACCTTCTCCTTCGGCACCTTCGTCACCAAGTGCGCCCCCACGGGTGACGTGGGTGTCGGGGCCACCATCGACGTGGCGGCCGGCACCAGCGGCGGCACGACGAGCGGCGGGTCCACGAGCGGTGGATCGACCAGCGGCGGGTCCACGAGCGGCGGGTCCACCAGCGGCGGGTCCACCAGCGGTGGCAGCGGTGGTGGCAGCGGTGGCGGCGGGGGCCAGACCGACTTCCCGGGCAAGCCCGTCGAGGTCGCCTTCGACTGCGGTCCGGTCGTCCCCGGCGGCATCAAGACCCCGGTCACGGTCAACGCCAAGAAGAACGGCGGCAGCTACGACCTGACCGTCAAGACCGCCAAGGGCGCGATGGCCAGCCCGATGGCCCTGCCGGCGGGGGCCCTCAAGCCCTCGATGAACATCAAGCTCGGTGGCGCAGACAGCGGCATGGTCAAGGTCTCCGGCCCGGCCAACGCGGAGCCGATCCCGGACAAGGCCCCGGTCAGCCTCAGCGACATGACCGGCACCTACAAGCCCGGCAAGACCGGCAAGGTCACGCTGAGCCCGGACCAGCTGACGATCGACGTCACGATGGCCCCGGGGGCCACGCCGATCAACGTGCCCTGCAAGGCGGCCAGCAGCGGCGTCTCGCTGGAGCTCGACACCACGGCCCAGGAGGGCGGCTCCGGCTCGCCGGCCACCACCGGCTCCACCACCGCCTCCGGCGGCCTGGCCGAGACGGGCGCCGAGGACGAGGGCGGCATCAAGGCCCTCGCCCTGGTCGCGGGCACGGTGATCCTGCTCGGCGGCGCGGTCTTCACCTTCACCCCGTGGCGCCGCCTGCGCGGCACGCGGTAGCCGCACCAGCACGAACGACCGAAGCCGTGCACGTCCCCCGTACGGGTGTGACGCGCACGGCTTCGCGGTCCCGGGGCGCTGCGCCGGATAGCTTCGGCCGCCAGAGCGGAACGTCAGAATCCGCTGGATGAACGGAGCCATGCATGCAGCTCACATCCGTCTTCGTGGCAGTGGCCGCCGCCATGGCCCTGGGCGTGTCCGGTGCCCCGGTCGCGGCGGCCGCGCCCGCTGGCGGCATGGACGGAGGCTGTCGCGCGACCGCCGACATGGACCGGCTGGGCCGGCCCAACGTCACCTCCGCCTGCAAGGGGCGCTTCCCCTCCGGTGCGGCGCACCGCGCCGTGATCACGTGCGACACGGTGCAGGGCGTGCGGGAACACGTGGTCCGCCGCACTTACCGCAGCGGATGGACGTCGACGGGATCGAAGGCCAAGGTCGGGTGCGGCTTCAAGTCGTTCCTCGTCGGGTTCACCTCCGAGGTGAAGGGCGCCTGAATCCGCTCCCGCCGTACAACGCCGGCGGCCCGGCACACCAGGAGGTGTGCCGGGCCGCGGCGCGCGTACGGGGGGTGCGTCAGTGCACGCCGCCCATGAGGGGCTGGACCTTCTTGCGGTACATGTAGATCGCGATGCCGGCGAGGACGGCGAGCACGCCCTGGGTGGCGAACCAGCCCTGGGTGTCCGTCGGGGCGCCGAGCAGCTGGAGCAGCGCGATCGTCGAGTCACCGGCGGTGACCGCGAGGAAGAAGACACCCATCATCTGGGAGGCGTACTTCTGCGGCGCCAGCTTGGTGGTCAGCGACAGGCCGACCGGGGAGAGGGTGAGCTCGCCGACGGTCTGGATGAAGTAGACGCCGACCAGCCACATCGGGCTGACCTTCACGTCGCCGCCGGCCAGGCCCTGGGCGACCATCATGACGCCGAAGGAGGCGCCGATCATGACCAGCGCGAAGGAGAACTTCGCGAGGGTGGTCGGCTCCTTGGAGCGGCGGGCGAGGGCCACCCACAGCCAGGCGAAGACCGGCGCGAGCGCCATCACGAACAGCGGGTTCAGCGACTGGAACCAGCTCTCCGGGAACGAGAAGCCGAACAGCGTGCTGTCCGTGCTGTCCTTCGCGAACAGGGCCAGCGTGGAGCCGGTCTGGTCGTAGATCGCCCAGAAGATCGCGGCGGCGGCGAAGAACCAGACGTACGCCGACATGCGGGACCGCTCGACCACCGAGAGGTCCTTGTCGCGCTTGATCCGCAGGATCGCCCACGCCGGGAGGATGAGACCGGCGATGGTCAGCGGCCACAGGGCGTAGTTGATCGTGAAGATGCCGGCCAGGCCGATGATCGCGTAGGCGGCGGCGGCGACGCCCAGCCAGATCAGGCCCTTCTTGACGACCGAGGACTTCTCCTCGGCGCTCAGCGGGCTCGGAACCTGGTTCGAGACCGGGTTCAGGTGGCGGAAGCCGATGAAGTAGAACAGCAGACCCAGGGCCATACCGACACCGGCCATGGCGAAGCCGATGTGCCAGTTGACCTCCTGGCCGACCCAGCCGATGGTCAGCGGGGCGACGAAGGCACCGAGGTTGATGCCCATGTAGAAGATCGTGAAGCCGCCGTCGCGGCGCGGGTCGTTCTCGTCCCGGTACAGCTGGCCGACCATCGTGGAGATGTTGGCCTTCAGCACGCCGGAACCGGCCGCGATGAGCGCCAGGCCGATGAAGAACGAGACGGTCGCCGGCACGGCCAGCAGGAAGTGGCCCGTCATGATGACGACACCCGCGACAGCCACGGCCTTGCGGGCACCCCAGACGCGGTCGCCCAGCCAGCCGCCCGGGAGGGCGAGCAGGTAGACCATCGCGTTGTAGACGGAGTAGATCGCGACCGCGGTCGCGTCGTTCATCCCGAGACCACCGTCGGCCACGTTCGTGGCCAGGTAGAGCACGAGCAGCGCGCGCATGCCGTAGAAGCTGTAGCGCTCCCACATCTCGGTCATGAAGAGGAAGGCCAGGCCGGTGGGGTGGCCGAGGAAGGTCTTCTCGCCGGTAGCGGCCGAGTCCCTCGTCAGGCTGGAAGCCATCGTCGATCCTTGCTTGGTCGGGACGCTTCGCTTCGTGAGCGGAACAGCGCCCGGTGGGGGGTGGCCGGCACCGGCGACGGGTGTCCCACCCCACGCCCAGGGGTCTGCCCCCGTCCCGTGAGGAGGGGGGCAGCGGGATATCCGTAACCGGGATCCACGCCCCAAGCGCACCTTCGCGCGGGGCCCGGCCCACAGGTCATTCACTGTCACCGAAGTCGAAGAGGCAGGTCGTCAAGACCCCCTGATCGATCCGGACAGAATCGAGACCTTCGGCTCGCTTTTCGGCACAAAGGTCTCAGAGGTAGTGCATCAGGCGTCTCGCCACCATACGACACGACACTGCGGCATATGAAAGGACTTGAGACATGGATCACAGGCAGGCAGGGAACCGTTTGGCCACATTCGAAGGCCGCCCTCAGACATAAGACCAGATCGGCAGGGGTGTGCAGGTGCGCCCCTCCACATCGTCCCCGCGGACTACCATCACCCACATGACGCGTGTACTGCTCGCCGAGGACGACGCATCCATCTCGGAGCCCCTGGCCCGCGCCCTGCGCCGGGAGGGGTACGAGGTCGAGGTCCGGGAGGACGGCCCCACCGCCCTGGACGCGGGACTGCAGGGCGGCGTCGACCTCGTCGTCCTGGATCTGGGCCTGCCCGGCATGGACGGCCTCGAGGTCGCCCGCCGGCTGCGCGCCGAGGGCCACGGATTCCCCATCCTCGTGCTCACCGCCCGGGCCGACGAGGTCGACACGGTCGTCGGCCTGGACGCCGGCGCCGACGACTACGTGACCAAGCCCTTCCGCCTCGCCGAGCTGCTGGCCCGGGTCCGGGCCCTGCTGCGGCGCGGCGCCAACGACGCCACCCAGGCTCCCGCCACCCACGGCGTGCGGATCGACGTCGAGTCGCACCGCGCCTGGATGGGGGAGGAGGAGCTCCAGCTCACGGCCAAGGAGTTCGACCTGCTGCGGGTCCTGGTCCGCGACGCCGGCCGGGTCGTCACCCGTGACCAGCTGATGCGCGAGGTGTGGGACACCACCTGGTGGTCCTCCACCAAGACCCTCGACATGCACATCTCCTGGCTCCGCAAGAAGCTGGGCGACGACGCCGCGAACCCGCGCTACATCGCCACCGTCCGGGGCGTCGGCTTCCGCTTCGAGAAGAGCTAGCGGCACCGGAGCATGCGCCGCCGCCTGATCAACTCCACGCTCGCCGTGGTGCTCGTCGTCATCGCCGTCTTCGGGGTCTCCCTCGTGATCGTGGAGACCCGGACGATCACCAGCAGCGCCCAGGACCGCATCGAGTCCGAGGCGCTGCGGCTGGTCGGCATCGTCGAGTCGAGCGTCCTGGAGCACAAGCCCATCGACGCCCAGGCCCTCGCCGAGCAGCTGGACATGGGCCGCTACGCCCGGATCACCGTTCCCGGGCAGCCGCCCGTGGACGTCGGCGACCGGATCCCCGACAGCGTCATCCGCGGCACCGCCAAGGGCGAGCAGGGCGAGATCGTCGTCGTCGAGGAGTCCCGCTCGACGGTGACCCGCGAGGTCGGGCGGACCCTGGCCGTGGTCGGCGCGGTGGCGCTGCTCGCCGTCGTGGCGGCCGTCCTGCTCGCCGTAAGGCAGGCCAACCGGCTCGCCTCCCCGCTCACCGACCTGGCCGAGACGGCCGAGCGGCTGGGCTCCGGCGACCCGCGGCCCCGGCACAAGCGCTACGGGGTCCCCGAGCTGGACCGGGTCGCGGACGTGCTGGACTCCAGCGCCGAGCGGATCGGCCGGATGCTGACCGCCGAGCGGAGGCTGGCCGCGGACGCCTCGCACCAGCTGCGCACCCCCCTCACGGCCCTGTCGATGCGGCTGGAGGAGATCACGGTCACCGAGGACCTGGAGACCGTACGGGAGGAGGCGAGCATCGCCCTCACCCAGGTGGAGCGGCTCACGGACGTGGTCGAACGGCTGCTGACGAACTCGCGGGACCCGCGGACGGGCTCGGCGGTCCCCTTCGACCTGGACGAGGTCGTCAAGCAGCAGGTGGAGGAGTGGCGGCCGGCCTACCGCAGCGCGGGCCGGGCCATCGTCCGCTCCGGCAAGACGGGCATGCGGGCCGTCGGCACCCCGGGCGCGGTCTCGCAGGTGCTGGCCACGCTCGTGGAGAACGCGCTCATGCACGGGGGCGGCACGGTCGCGCTGCGGACCCGGGTGATCGGGAACCAGGCGGTGCTGGAGGTCACGGACGAGGGGCCGGGGGTCCCGGCGGACCTCGGCAACCGGATCTTCGAGCGGGCGATCAGCGGCCGCAACTCCACCGGGATCGGCCTGGCGGTGGCCCGGGACCTCGCGGAGGCCGACGGGGGGCGCCTGGAGCTGCTGCAGACGCATCCGCCGGTGTTCGCGCTGTTCCTGAGCCGGACGGCGCCGGAGCGGCCGGAGCCGGAGCAGACGGTCCGCTGAGCCTGCGGAGGGTGCGCCGAGCCTGCGGAGGGTGCGCCGAGCCTGCGGACGGTCCGCTGAGCCTGCGGAGGGTGCGCCGAGCCGGGCGGGCGCCCGCAGGGGGCGCGGGCGGCTACTTGCCGGCGGGTTCGGGGGCGCGTGCGGCGCTCGGGCCGCTCTCGGCCCCGCCGCGCGGCGCGGCGACCACCGAGGCAGGGGCCTGGGCCGCAGCCGGGGCCGGCGCGGGTTCCGGCAGGGCCTTGAAGACCCAGGTCCGGTACGACCAGAAGCGGAACACGGTGGCCGTGCCGATGCCGATGAACTTGAACACGTTCGCGGCGGCCGGGCCGTCCCAGCCGAACCCGTAGGTGGCCGTGTACAGCACGCCGTTCTCGATCACCAGGCCGAACACGCTGAAGGCCGCGAACAGCGGCAGCTCGCGGGAGCCCCCGGTACGCGCTCGGTCGCGGTAGGTGAAGTACCGGAAGCCGATGTAGTTGGTGACGATGGCCACGACGGTGGCTATGACGCTCGCCCGGACGACCTGCAGGTCCGTCGTGTGGCGGATCAGGTTGAAGACACCCAGGTTGACCAGCACGCCCACGCCGCCGACGGCCCCGAACTTCGCGACCTCGCGGCCCAGGCCGCGGAGGCGATCGAGGGCGGATCCCTGCTGCGGGGTGCTCATGTGATGGATCGGTCCTGTCCTTCGCCGCCCCGCGCGGAGGCGTCCGTGGAGGCGTCTGCCGCCTTCGGTCAACCCAGCCATGCTAAGTGTCGTCCCACCGGCCCGTCTGTGCCTTCGCACACCGTGCGACGCACGGCACACGAGGGCGTGACGACGGCGCGCGCCGGTCACTACGGGCCAGGGCCCGTGCCCATGCGGGTCCCGATGGCCGAATACCGGCGGATACTCTGGAGGGGTGACGTTCCCGGTAGTCGGCATGGTCGGCGGCGGACAGCTCGCCCGCATGACCCACGAGGCGGGCATCCCCCTCGGCATCAGATTCAAGCTCCTCAGTGACACCCCACAGGACTCGGCGGCCCAGGTCGTGAGCGACGTCGTCATCGGCGACTATCGCGATCTGGAGACGTTGCGCGCCTTCGCGCGCGGCTGCGATGTGATCACTTTCGACCACGAGCACGTGCCCATCGCGCACCTGCGGGCCCTGGAAGCGGACGGCATCCCCGTCCGCCCGGGGCCCGACGCGCTGATGCACGCAGCGGACAAGGGGGTGATGCGCGCCAAGCTCGACGAGATCGGCGCCCCGAGCCCCCGCCACCGGATCGTGAGCGATCCGGCGGACGCGGCCGCCTTCGCGGACGAGGTGGGCGGCTTCCCCGTCATCCTCAAGACCGTGCGCGGCGGCTACGACGGCAAGGGCGTGTGGTTCGTGCGCACCCCCGAGGACGCGGAGGCCCCCTTCAAGGCGGGCGTCCCGGTCCTCGCGGAGGAGAAGGTCGACTTCGTCCGCGAGCTCGCGGCGAACATCGTCCGCTCCCCGCACGGCCAGGCCGTGGCCTACCCCGTCGTCGAGTCCGTCCAGGTGGACGGCGTGTGCGACACGGTGATCGCCCCCGCCCCGAACCTCTCGGAGGAGCTGGCGGGCGAGGCCCAGACCCTGGCCCTGCGCATCGCCAAGGAGCTCGGCGTCACCGGCCACCTGGCCGTGGAGCTGTTCGAGACCACCGACGGGCGGATCCTCGTCAACGAACTGGCGATGCGCCCGCACAACAGCGGCCACTGGACCCAGGACGGCGCGATCACCTCCCAGTTCGCCAACCACGTCCGCGCGGTCCTGGACCTCCCCCTGGGCGACCCCCGCCCCCGGGCCCGCTGGACGGTCATGGCGAACGTGCTCGGCGGTGACTACCCCGACATGTACGCGGCGTACCTGCACTGCATGGCCCACGACCCGCAGCTCAAGATCCACATGTACGGCAAGGACGTGAAACACGGCCGCAAGGTCGGCCACGTCAACACCTACGGCGACGACCTGGACGATGTGCTGGAACGCGCACGCCACGCAGCCGGCTATCTCAGGGGAACGATCACGGCATGAGCACCTCCACCGCAGGTCCCGTCATCGGCATCGTCATGGGGTCGGACTCCGACTGGCCCGTCATGGAGGCCGCCGCCCAGGCCCTGGACGAGTTCGAGATCCCCTACGAGGTCGACGTCGTCTCCGCGCACCGGATGCCGCGCGAGATGGTCGCGTACGGGGAGCAGGCCGCCGGGCGCGGCCTGAAGGCGATCATCGCCGGCGCCGGCGGGGCAGCCCACCTGCCCGGCATGCTCGCCTCGGTGACCCCGCTGCCCGTCATCGGCGTCCCCGTGCCGCTGAAGTACCTCGACGGCATGGACTCCCTGCTGTCGATCGTCCAGATGCCCGCAGGGGTTCCCGTCGCCACCGTCTCCGTCGCCGGGGCGCGCAACGCCGGGCTGCTGGCCGTACGGATGCTGGCCGCGCACGACCCGGAGCTGCTCGGCCGGATGAAGGACTTCCAGCAGGAGCTCAACGACCAGGCCACCGAGAAGGGCAAGCGGCTGCGGACGAAGGTCGCGGGCGCGGAGTCCTTCGGGTTCGGCAAGTGAGCGCGGCGCCCACGTCCGTGGCGGCGGACCGCCTCGCCGAGGCCCGCGAGCTGCTCGCCGAGCACCCGGTGGTCGACGGGCACAACGACCTGCCGTGGGCCCTGCGCGAGCAGGTCCGCTACGACCTGGCGCAGCGCGACATCGCCGGCGACCAGAGCGGCCTGCTGCACACCGACATCCCGCGGCTGCGCGCCGGCGGCGTCGGCGCGCAGTTCTGGTCGGTCTACGTCCGCTCCGACTTCGCCGGCGACGAGGCGGTCAGCGCCACCCTGGAGCAGATCGACGCCGTCGCCCAGCTGATCGACCGTTACCCGGCGGACCTGGTGCGGGCCCTGACGGCGGACGACATGGAGGCGGCCCGCGCCGACGGCCGGATCGCCTCGCTGATGGGCGCCGAGGGCGGCCACTCCATCAACAACTCGCTCGCCACGCTGCGCGCCCTGCACCAGCTGGGCGTGCGGTACATGACGCTCACGCACAACGACACGATCGACTGGGCGGATTCGGCGACCGACGAGCCGCGCCACGGCGGCCTGAGCGACTTCGGCCGCGAGGTCGTCCGCGAGATGAACCGCATCGGCATGCTCGTCGACCTCTCGCACGTCGCCGCGACGACGATGCGCGACGCACTCGCCGTCTCGGCCGCGCCGGTGATCTTCTCGCACTCGTCCTCGCTGGCGATGTGCGACCACCCGCGCAACATCCCGGACGACGTGCTGGCGCAGCTGCCGGCCAACGGCGGCGTCGCGATGGCCACGTTCGTACCGAAGTTCATCCTCCCGGCAGCGGTCGAGTGGACCCTGGCCGCGGACGAGAACCTGCGGGCGCACGGTTTCCACCACCTGGACACCTCGCCCGGGGCGATGGCCCTGCACCGCGCCTTCGAGGCGGAGCGGCCGCGCCCGGTGGCCACGGCCGCCACGGTGGCCGACCACCTCGACCACATGCGCGAGGTGGCCGGAGCCGACCACATCGGCATCGGCGGCGACTACGACGGCACGGCCTTCACCCCGGCCGGGCTGGACGACGTGGCCGGCTACCCGAACCTGATCGCGGAGCTGCTCACGCGCGGCTGGTCGCGCGCCGACCTGGCCAAGCTGACCTGGTCCAACGCGGTACGGGCGCTGCGCGACGCCGAATCGGTGGCGCGCGGGCTCTCCGCGTCCCGCGGCCCCTCCAACGCGGTCCTGTAGCCGCCGCCCGGCGGCTGTGGCGAGTGGTGTGACCTGCGGGTTACACCCGAACGCCACATCCGCCGGGCGATCCGGCCGTCCGGCGTGTCACGGTGGCAGCATCCCTCCCTGCTGCCGCCGAGACCGGAGCGAACGCCATGGCCGACCTGCAGGATGAACAGAACGCCGCGTACACCGCGCACACCGCTTACGCCGCCGATACGGCCCCCGCGGGCCCCGGATCCGCCGGAGCCGAGGACCTGCCCGCCGCGGTGGCGGGCAGCGCCCTGGAGCGGGCCGTCGCCCTGCTGTCCGTGCATCCCGTCGCCGACGGGCACAACACGCTGGTCTGGACCCTGCGCCAGAGCCCGTACCACGACATCGAAACCCCGGACAGCGGTGTCGACACCGACATCCCGCGGCTGCGCGCCGGCGGGGTCGGCGCCCAGTTCTGGTCGCTGCTGCCGCGCGAGGCCGCGGCCGCCGACCAGGTGGTGTCCGACACCCTGGAACAGATCGACGTCGCGCTCGCCCTGATGCGCCGTTACCCCGACGGCCTGTGCCTCGCGCTGACCGCGGACGACATGGCCGATGCCCGCAACCGGGGCCGGATCGCCTCGTTCCTGGGCCCCGTTTCCGGCCGTACGCTGACCGATTCGCTGGGCGCCCTGCGTGCGTTCCACGCCCTGGGCGTACGGGTCCTCGCGCCCGCGGGAGCGCCCTGGGCCCACCATGACCTGACGCCCTTCGGCCACGAGGTGGTCCGGGAGATGAACCGGCTGGCGATGCTGGTGGACCTGACCGGCTGTACGCCGGAAGTGGCCTGCCAGCTCGCGGGGGCCTCCAAGGCCCCGGTGATCGTCTCGCACACCGCGGCGGCGTCGCTGAACCCGCATCCGGGCAATGTGACCGACGAGGTGCTGCTGGCCCTTCGGGCGGCGAACGGTCTGGCGATGGTGACCTTCGACGCCGAACAGACCGGGGACTCGCTGCACGCGGTCGCCGACCACGTGGAACACGTACGGGCCGTCGCGGGCCCAACCTGCGTGGGCCTCGGCGCCACCTTCGGCTCCGAGCAGGGCACCCCCCGGCCGACCGGCCTGACCGACCCCTCGGGCTATCCGATGCTGATCGCGGAACTGCTCGAGCGGGGCTGGTCGGAGACCGACCTGGCCCTGCTGACCTGGGACAACGCCCAGCGGGTGCTGCGCGACGCGGAGTTCACGGCCCGGGCTGCCCAGCACCGCAGACCGGCGTAGGACGACACGGCCTAGGCGCGGGGGCGGCCCATCGCGCGGTACGTCCAGCCGGCCGCGCGCCAGCGGCCGGTGTCGAGGGCGTTGCGCCCGTCGAGGATGAGGCGGTCGGTGACGACCTCGCCCAGCTCCACCGGGTCGAGGTCGCGGAACTCGCGCCATTCGGTGAGGTGCAGGACGACCTCCGCGCCGCGGGCCGCCTCCAGGGCCGAGTCCGCGTAGCCGAGCGTCGGGAAGACGCGGCGGGCGTTGTCCATGCCCTTCGGGTCGTAGACGGTGACCTGTCCGCCCTGGAGGTGGATCTGCCCGGCCACGTTCAGGGCGGGGGAGTCGCGGACGTCGTCCGAGTCCGGCTTGAAGGTGGCGCCGAGCACCGCGACGCGCTTGCCGAGGAAGGACCCGCCCACGGCCTCGCGCGCCAGCTCGACCATGTGCCCGCGCCGGCGCATGTTGATGGAGTCGACCTCGCGCAGGAAGGTCAGCGCCTGGTCCGCGCCGAGCTCGCCGGCGCGCGCCATGAACGCCCGGATGTCCTTGGGCAGGCAGCCGCCGCCGAAGCCGATGCCGGCGCGCAGGAACTTCGCGCCGATCCGCTCGTCGTAACCGATGGCCTCGGCCAGCTTGACCACGTCGCCGCCGGCGGCCTCGCAGACCTCCGCCATCGCGTTGATGAAGGAGATCTTCGTCGCGAGGAAGGAGTTGGCGGCGGTCTTGACGAGCTCGGCCGTCGGGAAGTCGGTCACCACCAGCGGGGTGCCCTCCGCCATCGGCGTCTCGTACACCTCGCGCAGCAGCTTCTCGGCGCGGTCGCCCTGGACGCCGATCACGATCCGGTCGGGGTGCAGGGTGTCCTGCACGGCGAAGCCCTCCCGAAGGAACTCCGGGTTCCACGCCAGCTCGACCTCGTCGCCGGCCGGGGCCAGCGACACCAGATTCGCGGCGAGCCGCTCCGCCGAGCCCACCGGCACGGTGGACTTGCCGACGACCAGCACCGGCCGGGTCAGGTGCGGGGCCAGCGACTGCATCGCGGAGTCGACGTAGGACATGTCGCACGCGTACTCGCCGTGCTTCTGCGGGGTGTTCACGCAGACGAAGTGGACGTCGCCGAACGCGCCGACCTCCTCCCAGGACTGGGTGAAGCGCAGCCGCCCGGTGGAGCCCGGCAGGCCCGCGACGTGCTTGGCGAGGAGTTCCTCGAGCCCGGGCTCGTACATCGGCACCCGGCCCGCGGCCAGCATCTCGATCTTCTCCGGCACCACGTCCAGTCCGAGCACCTCGAAGCCCAGCTCCGCCATCGCCGCGGCATGGGTCGCGCCGAGGTAGCCGGTGCCGATCACAGTGATCCTGAGGGGGGCCATGGGTGCTCCAGAGGTGCGGGGCCGTTTGCGGCCACTGAGCATAGTCGGGCCGGTCCGCGGGGACGTTCCCCAGGAGACACGGCTGTCACGCAGCTCACGTACCTCGTACATATCGCTGCCATGACGCCGGACACTAAGATTTGGGTTACTTAACGGTAGTTAGCATCACGCAGCGCACACGCATCGCACGCGCATCACACTTGGGGAGTGAGAGTCTTGGCGGGTTCTGCCGACTTCGACCTGTACCGCCCGGCCGAGGAGCACGACATGCTCCGCGAGTCCGTCCGCTCGCTCGCCGAGGCGAAGATCCTGCCGTTCGCAGCCGCGGTCGACGAGGAGGCCCGCTTCCCGCAGGAGGCCCACGACGCGCTGGTCGCCAACGACCTGCACGCCGTCCACGTCCCCGAGATCTACGGGGGCGCCGGCGCCGACGCCCTCGCCACCGTGATCGTGATCGAGGAGGTGGCCCGCGTCTGCGCCTCCTCCTCCCTGATCCCGGCCGTGAACAAGCTCGGCTCGCTCCCGGTGATCCTCTCCGGCTCCGAGGACCTCAAGAAGAAGTACCTCGGCCCGCTGGCCAAGGGCGACGGCATGTTCTCGTACTGCCTCTCCGAGCCCGAAGCGGGCTCCGACGCCGCCGGTATGAAGACCCGCGCCGTGCGCGACGGGGACTTCTGGGTCCTCAACGGCGTCAAGCGCTGGATCACCAACGCGGGCGTCTCCGAGTACTACACGGTCATGGCCGTCACCGACCCGGAGAAGCGCTCCAAGGGCATCTCGGCCTTCGTCGTCGAGAAGAGCGACGAGGGCGTCTCCTTCGGCGCCCCCGAGAAGAAGCTCGGCATCAAGGGCTCCCCGACCCGCGAGGTCTACCTCGACAACGTGCGGATCCCCGCCGACCGCATGATCGGCGCCGAGGGCACCGGCTTCGCCACCGCGATGAAGACCCTCGACCACACCCGCATCACCATCGCCGCCCAGGCCCTCGGCATCGCCCAGGGCGCCCTGGACTACGCCAAGGGCTACGTCCAGGAGCGCAAGCAGTTCGGCAAGCCGATCGGCGACTTCCAGGGCGTGCAGTTCATGCTCGCGGACATGGCCATGAAGCTCGAGGCCGCCCGCCAGCTGACCTACGCGGCCGCCGCCAAGTCGGAGCGCGTCGACAGCGACCTGACCTTCTTCGGCGCCGCGGCCAAGTGCTTCGCCTCCGACGTGGCCATGGAGGTCACCACGGACGCCGTCCAGCTCCTCGGCGGCTACGGCTACACCCGCGACTACCCGGTCGAGCGCATGATGCGCGACGCGAAGATCACCCAGATCTACGAAGGCACGAACCAGGTCCAGCGCATCGTCATGGCGCGCAACCTGCCGTAGCAGCCCTGCCGGCCGGAGGCGGCAGCACGATTCAGCCGCCTCCGGCCTGTGCCGCCTCCCGGATGGGCTAACTTTGGAGACCTTCGGACTCCCGAACCGGGTGGGGAGAAACAATTTTGGAAGCCATCCTGCTGGTCGGGGGGCAGGGGACGCGTCTGCGCCCCGTCACGGTCAACACCCCCAAGCCCATGGTGCGCGCGGCCGGGGTTCCGTTCCTCGCCCACCAGATAGCCAGGGCCGCCGCCGCAGGTGTCACGCACATCGTGATGGCCACCTGCTACCTCGCCGAGGTCTTCGAGCCGTACTTCGGTGACGGCTCCGCCTTCGGCGTCTCGCTCGAGTACGTCGTCGAGGACGAGCCGCTCGGCACCGGCGGAGCCATCCGCAACGCCGCGCAGCGGCTGACCGGCGGACCGGACTCCTCCGTCCTCGTCTTCAACGGCGACATCCTCACGGGCCTCGACATCGCCGGGCTCGTCGACTCCCACCGGGCTGCCGCCGCCGACGTCTCCCTGCACCTGGTGCGGGTGGACGACCCGCGGGCCTTCGGCCTGGTCCCCACCGACCCCGAGGGGCGGGTGCTGGCCTTCACGGAGAAGCCGCAGACCCCCGAGGAGATCATCACGGACCAGATCAACGCCGGCTGCTACGTCTTCCGCCGCAGCGTGATCGACTCCATCCCGGCCGGGCGCCCCGTCTCCGTCGAACGCGAGACCTTCCCCGGCCTGCTCGCCTCCGGGGCCAGGCTCCACGGGGTCACCGAGAACACGTACTGGCTGGACCTCGGCAAGCCCGAGTCCTTCGTCCAGGCCTCCGCCGACCTCGTACGCGGAGTCGTCCCCTCCCCGGCCGTCCCGGGCCCGCGCGGCGAGTCCCTGGTGCTCCCGGGCGCCGAGGTGGCGGCCGGAGCCAAGCTCTCCGGGGGCACCGTCGTGGGCGCCGGGGCCCGTATCGCGGCGGGCGCGGTCGTCGAGGGCTCCATCGTGCTCGACGGCGCGGTCATCGGCCCGGACACCCAGGTCCGCGCCAGCCTGATCGGCGTCGGCGCCTCGGTGGGAACGCGCACCGTACTGGACGGCGCGGTCCTCGGGGACGGGGCCGTCGTCGGCTCGGACAACGAACTGCGCGCGGGCGCGCGGGTGTGGTGCGGGGCCGAACTGCCCTCCGCCGCGGTCCGCTTCTCCTCCGACCGGTAACGACGTACGACGATGCCGCCGGCCGAGGGGCCGGCGGCATCGTCATGTTCGGCCCCCTAGTTGGCCGTGACGGTGACCTTCTCGTCCTTCTGGATCTGCTTGACGAGCTGCTGCACCTTCGCCTTGTCCCAGAGCAGGTTGCCGCCGCGCTCGCCCGCGATCGGCATGTTCATCGACACGCCCTCGCCGCCGCTGATGCCCTTCATCGCGAAGAACATGTCGGCCATGTCCCACAGGGACATGTCCTTGTCCACGATCAGCGTGTCCAGGCCCGCGCCCAGCACCGGGTACAGCTTGAACGGGTTGAGGATCGTGCCCGGCGTGGCCGCCTGGTTGGCCAGCGTCGCCAGGAACTTCTGCTGGTTCTTCGTACGCGCCAGGTCCGACTCGGCGAACGCGTACCGGGTCCGGACGAAGGCCAGCGCCTGGCTGCCGTTGAGGGTCTGCTCGCCGGCCTTGAAGTCGGCGCCCGACTTCTCGTCCTTGAAGCCCTTCTCGATGTTCATGTCGACACCGCCGAGCGCGTCCACGATGTTCGCGAAGCCGGCGAAGCCGATCTCCGCGTAGTGGTCGATGCGCAGCCCCGTGTTGTACTCCACGGTGCGCACCAGCAGTTCGGGGCCGTCGTCCGCGTAGGCCGCGTTGAGCTTGGTGTGCTTGCCCGTGCCCGCGTACTTCTTGCCGGACTCGGAGCCGACGAAGGACGGGATCTCCACGTCGGAGTCGCGCGGCAGCGAGATCATGGTGTTCCCGCTGGAACAGGCCGCCAGGATCATCATCGAGTCGGTGCGCTTGCCGTCGGCCGAACCGGTGTGGAGCTTCTTCTTGTCCTCGTCGGACAGGCCCTCGCGGCTGTCGGAGCCCACGATCAGGTACGTCGTGCAGTCGCCTTCCTTCGGGCGCTCGATGACCTTGGAGAGGTCGACCTCGCGGCGCACTTTGGAGTCGGCCCAGAAGTAGGTGCCGATGGTGGTCGCCAGCAGCGCCGTGACCAGCACGATGGAGCCGATCTTGATCCGCTTGCGCCAGTCCGGGGCCGGTCCGGCCGGGCGGTCCGGCCGGCCGGGACCCCCCGGGCCACCGGGCCCGCCCGGAGCACCCGGGCCACCCGGACCCACCGGGCCGGTCTGCGGGCGCCCGTAGACCTGGCCGGTGTTGTAACCGCTGTCGAAGCCGCCGTACGTGTCGTGCCCCGGGGCCTGCTGCGGAGGTACCCCGTACGCGGGCGGCTGGCCGGGCCGGGCCGGCGGCTGCGCCGGTCGCTGCGGCTGCTGCTGCGGCGGCACCGGCCGCTGCTGCCGGCGCTGGACGTGCGGCATCCGCCGGGCACCCTCCGGCTGCGCCTGTGCGCTGCCGTGTCCGTACCGGTCGTCACCGCTGTCGTTGCGCCCCTGGGGCCACTCACTCATGCCGCCTAGGATGCCTGGCCGGACGGGGTGCCCGACAGTCCGGGCGAAGCTTCGTTCCGGTGCTGTTGCACACCTGATGCCTGCGCGTCGGCTTTAAGGTGGCCGTATGACAGAGATATCGGGCGAGACGGCCGGCGACCTGCAGGGCAAGCCGATCTCGGCCTCGCGGACCACCCTCAGCCACATCATGACGGCCAACGACACCAACCTCCTCGGCACGGTGCACGGTGGCGTGATCATGAAGCTGGTGGACGACGCGGCCGGCGCCGTCGCCGGGCGCCACTCGGGCGGGCCCGCCGTCACCGCGTCCATGGACGAGATGGCCTTCCTCGCGCCGGTCCGCGTGGGCGACCTGGTCCACGTGAAGGCCCAGTGCAACTGGACCGGCCGCTCCTCCATGGAGATCGGCGTACGGGTCCTGGCCGAGCGGTGGAACGAGTCGACCCCCGCCACCCAGGTCGGCAGCGCCTACCTCGTGTTCACCGCCGTGGACGCCGAGGGCAAGCCCCGTACGGTCCCGCCGGTGCTCCCCGAGACCGACCAGGACCGGCGCCGCAACCAGGAGGCCCAGATCCGCCGCACGCACCGGCTCGCGCGCCGCCGGGCGATCATGGCGCTGCGCGAGGAGCGCGCGGCCCAGGGCTTCGACCACGACTGAGCCCCCGGCGGTCCGCCTACCCGCCGCAGACCACCTGGTCACCCGTGACCACCCCGAACCGGCCCTGGGACGGGTCCTCCGGCCGGACCGGCACCACCTTCCGGTAGTCCGATCCGGCGATCACCAGGACCGTCCGGCCCTGGCCGGCCACCGCCCGCAGCTCGCTGCCGGGCAGCGCGGTCGAGACCGTACGGGCCGAGCGGTCCCAGCGCGGGTCGTACGCGATCACCGTGCGCTTGACGTCGCGGCTCGCGCCGTTGCCCGGGGCCCGGGTGGTGTCGAAGCCGGTGGCGCGCAGCGCCGTGTCCACCCGCCCGCCCAGCCCGTCGATCCGGGTCCCGTTCTCCACCTGCACCCGGATCTGCTGCGGCGGCACGTCCACCGGCACCGCCGGCTGCTGCTGCGGCCGGCGCCCGGGCTGCCCCGAACCCCGTCCCTGCCCCGAACCCTGTCCCTGCCCCGGGCCCGGTGCCGGCCCCGGGGCGGCGGGGGCCAGCGGCCGGTCCTGGCGCAGCGCCTCGAAGAGCTTCGCGGCCTTCGGCCCGTCCCACTTCACCGTCGAGCCGATGCCGTTGACGGGGTAGGAGGGGTTTCCGATCGGCACCGAGGCGAACTCCGAGGAGGCCGGCGTGAAATCGCGCAGGGCCTGGCCCAGGGCCAGCATCTGCTCCGATCCGAAGCCCCGGTCGGCCCGGACCGAGCCCAGCAGCGTGGAGCTGACCTCCTTGAACTTCACCGGGTTCAGCAGCACCCCGCCGCCGGTCGCCTGCTTGACGAGGGCGGCGACGAACCGCTGCTGGCGCTGCATGCGGCCGAGGTCGGCAGCGCCGTCCACATGGCGCGAGCGCACGTACTGCAGGGCCTGTCCGCCGCCGAGCCGGTGGGTGCCGGGCAGCAGGTCCAGGCCGGTGTTGCGGTCGTGCAAGGCCTTGGCGGTGCAGATCTCCACGCCGCCCATCGCGTCGACGGTCTTCATGAAGCTGGTGAAGTCGACCTCCAGGTAGTGGTCGATCTTCACGCGGGTCATGTTCTCGACGGTCCGCACGGTGAGCTGCGGCCCGCCCTCCGCGTACGCCGCGTTGAGTTTCACGGCGTGCGGTCCGTGCTGCTTCCCGCTCGACTCGTCCCGGTGCGCGGGCAGCTCGGCGTAGCTGTCGCGGGGCAGGCTGACGACGCTGGCCCGTTCCCGGTTCGCGGAGAGGTGCACCAGCATCACGGTGTCGGTGCAGTGGCAGGGGGCGCCGCCGAGGCGGTACTCGCGCTTGTCCCGCGGGGTGATCTTGTCCCGGCCGTCGGTGCCGACCAGCAGGAAGTTCAGGCCGTGTCCGGCCTGCGGCCGGTTCTTCATGTCCTTGAAGGGGTCCACCCGCTCGATCCCGGTGTCCAGGCCGGTCATCACCGCGTGCCCGATCGCCCCGGAGCCCAGCACAGCCACGGCCAGTCCGGCTGCCAGCCGTACCCCCCACCGTGGCCGGTCGGCCCGGCGCCGGGCCGGACCACCGCCGCGCCGCGCGCGCTGCGGCTGCGGGGGCCGGGCGGGTCGGGTGGGGCGGTGTGGCTGGGGCACGGGGGACACCTCCGCGGGGGCAGCAGGGGCCGGCAGGAACGAACCAGACACAGCGGGCAGATCGTCAGAACAGTAGGTCAATACGATCAGCCTCTGTCCCTACCGATCATGCGGCGCGCACCCGTTTCCCCCGTACGCGGTAACGTGACACCGATACCCGACCTTGAAGGACCACATGCCCGCCCAGCAGCCCGCAGTCTCGGTGATCATGCCGGTGCTCAACGAGGAGCGCCACCTGCGTGACTCCGTCCGCCACATCCTCGGACAGGAGTACGCCGGTGAGATGGAGGTGGTGATCGCGCTGGGGCCGTCCAAGGACCGCACCGACGAGATCGCCGCCGAGCTCGTACGCGAGGACCCCCGCGTCGTCACCGTTCCGAACCCCTCCGGCCGCACCCCGGCCGCCCTCAACGCCGCCATCAAGGCCTCGCGCCATCCCATCGTGGTACGCGTCGACGGCCACGGCATGCTCTCGCCGAACTACATCGCCACCGCGGTCCGCCTCCTGGAGGAGACCGGTGCGCAGAACGTCGGCGGCATCATGCACGCCGAGGGCGAGAACGCGTGGGAGGACGCCGTCGCCGCCGCGATGACCTCGAAGATCGGCGTCGGCAACGCGGCCTTTCACACCGGGGGCAAGGCCGGTCCGGCCGACACCGTCTACCTGGGTGTCTTCCGCCGCGAGGCGCTGGAGCTGGCCGGCGGATACAACGAGGAGTTCATCCGCGCCCAGGACTGGGAGCTGAACTTCCGCATCCGCGAGGCCGGCGGGCTCATCTGGTTCTCGCCCGAGCTGAAGGTCCAGTACCGCCCGCGGCCGTCCGTACGGGCGCTCGCCAAGCAGTACAAGGACTACGGCCGCTGGCGGCACGTGGTGGCCCGCTACCACTCGGGCTCGATCAACCTGCGCTACCTCGCCTCGCCGACCGCCCTGTGCGCGATCGTGGCCGGCGTGCTGGCCGGTGCGGTCGTCAGCCCGTGGGGCTTCGTGGTCCCGGCCGGCTACCTCGCGGCGATCACCGTCGGCTCGATCCCGGCGGGCAAGGGCCTGTCCCTGAAGGCGCGGGCGCAGATCCCGGTGGCCATGGCCACCATGCACATGTCCTGGGGCTTCGGCTTCCTGACCAGCCCGCGCTCGCTCGCGGCCAAGGTGATCGCGAGCCGCCGCCCGGCGGTGCGCCGCGACCTCGCCAGCGAGGTCTGAGCAGGCCGGCGACAGCCGCGTACGGATGACGTGAAAGGGCCCGGGGTGCTGTCGGCCGACAGCACCCCGGGCCCTTTCACGTGCAGGTCCTACCAGGTGAAGCCCGGCTGGATCGCCATGCACTCCTTGTCGTCGTCGCCGTTGAACGGGCGGGCCGAGTCCGGGGCCTTGGTCGGGGCCGGCGGCGGCGGGGTCGGCGCGTTGCCGGTCCGCCAGTCCTTGCCGACGAACAGGACGATCCCGGTGACGTCGTCCGACTTCTCCACGGAGCTCGCCGGCAGGCCGAGCGCGGTGGCCACGGCCGCCGCGTCCCCCGCCTGGTCCGGGCTGGAGAAGCGGACCACGGTGGTGTCCTCGCCCGCCGTCTGCGTGGTGGCTGCGGCCTTGGTGAAGCCCTTGCCGATCAGGATGGCGGCCACGTCGTCGGCCCGGCCCTTGACCCGGGTCTGGGCGCCGTCCTTGCCGCCGGTCGCGTTGCGCACGCTGACCGGGATCTTCGCCGGGGGAGCGGCCGGGTCGGCGGCCGGCTGGGACGGGGCCGCGGGGGAGCCGGAGGCGGCCGGCCCCGACGGGGTGGCGGCCGGGTTGCCGGACCCCTTGCCGTCGAGCGCGATGTCCTCGCGGACCATCCGGAACACGTCCTCGGCCTCGCCCGGCTTGGGCTCGACCCGGCCCTCCTCGCGGGTGCTGTACACCCACGGCATGGTGGTCATGGTGATCCGCCCGGTGGGGACCTTCTTGAGCTCCATGCTGAGGTCGTACAGCTTGTCGATCTTGTTGAGGCCGGGGTCCACGACCATGGCCTTGATGGCCGCCTGCGCCAGGCTGTTGAGCTTCACGGGGTTGCTGAGCTTGGCGTTCTTGCGGAACTCGCGGGCCATCGAGTTCATGTACATGTGCTGGGCGTGGGTGCGGCCGAGGTCGGTGCCGTCCTCGAAGCCGTAGCGGGTACGCAGCCACTGCAGGGCCTGCTCGCCCTGGATGGTGTTCGTCCCGGCGGGGAGCTTCAGTCCGGAGCCCTTGCCGTCCTTGGTGCGCGACTCCACGTTCTGCTGGACGCAGACCGGGACGCCGCCGATGGCGTCCGCCATCGTCACCACGCCCTTGAAGTCGATCATCATGAAGTGGTCGATCGGGATGCGCGTGAGCTCCTGCCAGGCGGCGACCGTGCAGCCCGGCCCGCCCCGGCTCAGGGACTCGTTGGTCTGGACGAGACCCCTGCTGGCCTGGTGGACCTTGCCGCCCGGCTCGGTGCACTTCGGCATCATCAGCATCGTGTCGCGCGGCATCGACACGACCGACATGTTGCTGCGGTCCGCCGACAGGTGCAGCAGCATCTGCACGTCCGCGAGGGGCGGGCCGTCGAAGGTGTCCCTGGCCCCGCCGAGGGCCTGGTTGGCCGCGTCGTCACGGGCGTCGGAGCCGATGAGGAGGATGTTCAGCGGGGTCTGCCCGAAGGCGTTGGGCTTGGAGCCGCCCAGCTTGGTCTCGCCGAGGTTCAGGACGTCCGTCTTGATGCTGCCGTTGAGGTGGCGGTAGTAGAGGTAGCCGCCCGCCGCCGTCGCGAGTATGAGGAACGACAGCACGGAGGACACCCAGCGCAGCACGCGCCGACGGCCCCGCCGCTGGTGGCCGCCGCCGCCGGGTCCGGCGCCGGGCCCGGTGCCCGAGCCCGCTCCGGACCCGCCCCGTGGTGGAGGGACCGCGCCGGACGCGCCGGATCCGCCGCCGGATATGCCACCGCCGGGCTGGGCGGGCGCCCCCTCCCCTCGCACGCTGCTGTGCCTCACACGTCCCCCTCAAGATCACTTCGTGTCGTGGTGTGCCGGTCCACCGGCACAGGCCGGCCTCGACCGGACAGCCGGTCCGGGCTGTCCGGCCTTCTTGCCCTGCTCGCCCTACTTGGCGCAGACCGCCTTGTCGGCCTCGACCCGCTGGATGTCCTCCGGCGCCTTCTGCGGCGCCGTCAGCGAGACCCCCGCCCCCTTGTAGTCCGCGCCGAGCGTCAGCTTCATCGGGGTCTTGGACGCGGCGTCCGCCGAGCCCATCTTCAGTGCCGTGCCCGGCAGGCCCATCATGTCGGCCAGCGCCCGGGCCTGGTCGGCCTGGTTGGGCGCGTACTCCAGCTGGGTCGCGTCGACCTTCGCGGGCGCATTGCCGCGGTTGCTGGCCTTGTTCACGCCCTTGCTGTTCTGCAGCCAGGTCAGGGTGGTGGAGGCGGAGCCCCCGGGGCCGCCGCCGTTGTAGATGTCCACCCGTACGTCGCCGGCGGGCGCGCGGTTGCCCTGGAGCAGGGCGTCCGCCTTGCCCTTCGCCTCCGCGTCGGCCGCGTCCTTCGCCGCCTGCTCCTTCTGCTCGACCTCCGTCAGGGAGACGTCCCCCTGGATCATCTTCAGCAGCGGATCGGCCACCCGGTGATCGACGACGACGGTCGCCTTCTGGCCCTCGGGCTCGGCCGGGTTGTCGAGCACCGGGAGCGTGGTGAAGGTGATGTTCTTCAGGTCCATGCTCTTCAACTCACCGGCGAGATTGGTGAGTTTGTCGATGGACCCTATGCCCGAGTCCACGTTCAGCGACTTGGTGGCCGCCTCCGCGAGGGAGAAGAACTTCTTCGGGCTGGTCAGCGTCTCCTTCGACTTCATCTCGCGCATCATCGAACCCAGGAACTGCTGCTGGGTCTTGATCCGGTCGAGGTCGCCGTGGTTGCCGAACGAGTGCCGGGTCCGTACGAAGGCCAGGGCCTGCTCGCCCTGCAGCCGGTGCTCGCCGGCGTCCAGCTTCAGCTTGGAGTCCTTGTCGTCCACGGGCTTCGCGAGGCAGACCGGAACGCCGCCGACCGCCGTGCTCAGCACCTTCACCGCGTTGAAGTCGACCATCATGAAGTGGTCGACCGTGACCCCGGTGATCTCCTTGACCGTGCGCATCGTGCAGCCCGGGTCGCGGCCCTCCTGCCCGAGGCTGATGTTGAACCGCGTCCCCTTCTCGCCGGGGATGGTCTTCGTCGTACCGTCGGGCTGCTTCGTCGGGCAGGCCGGGATGTTCGTGATCAGGTCGCGCGGGATGGACAGCGCGGTGGCGTTGCTGCGGTCCTTGGCCACGTGGAACAGGATCGTGGTGTCGGCGTGGCCGACGCTGTCCGCGTCCCCGTAGCCCTCGTTGCCGGCGCCGCTGCGCTTGTCGGTGCCGATGACCAGGATGTTGATGGGCTGGTCCTTCTTGAACCCGCCCGTGCCCGCGTCGCCGACGTCGGTGACCTTGAGGTTGTTGTTCAGGTGGTCGTAGTAGAGGTACGCGCCCACCGAACCGCCGACCAGCAGGAAGGCCAGGGTGCCGCCGGTGACGACCAGGATCCTCTTGCGCCGGCCGCCGCCTCCGCCCTTGCGCGGACGTCCGCCGCGCCGCCCGGGCGGACCCTCGCCGCGCCGCGGTCCGGGCACCGCCGGGGACGGGGCCTTGGGGGCTGCAGGCGCTTTGGAGCGGGCTGAGGACGGTCTGCGGGGGGATGCGACCGAGGGCTGCTGCTGCGCAGCGGAGCGGTCCAGTCGCAGTTCGTAGTTGCCTGTGCGGGGATTGAGCACCCACTGGTCTGCGGGGTCGATCTCGTCCGCCCGCCCACGGCTTTGCGCATCCACGGTTGCTCGAATCCTCCGTCGGTGCCTCGCGACGCGCCTCCCCCAAGACGCCCGGTCAACGATCCGGCTGCTGGTGCACGGCCTCTTTGCTGGCCGGGGCACCGGATCGCTCACCTTATCCGTCCAGGTCAACTGCAAACCATGGTGGTGACAAATTCCACTCCCCTTATAACGGGCCAAACCCCCCAACCCCTTCTGTTCGGGCACCGCCTTTTGGGATTGCTTTACCGGCAATCGGCCGTGCCCGCCGTGGTTCCCGTGAAGGTGGGGACGGGGGCCGGGGCGGAGCCGGTTCCCGACGGGGGTGCGGAGGCCTCGGAT
Organism: Streptomyces sp. NPDC032745; assembly: GCF_055579465.1. NCBI lineage: Bacteria > Bacillati > Actinomycetota > Actinomycetes > Kitasatosporales > Streptomycetaceae > Streptomyces > Streptomyces sp. NPDC032745. The sequence continues at coordinate 466,148 of NZ_JBVING010000006.1, forward strand.
TCGCCGGCGCGGGCGCCCTCCCGGCGCTGTTCGGTTTCGGCCGTCGGCGGGGTCACCGTCAGCGGCCTGTCCGTCCGCAGCTGCTCGAAGAGTTGGCCCGCGTCCGGCTGCACCAGCTCGTCCCGGTTCCGGTCGGCGGCGTACGGGCGGCGGGGCACCGTAAGGAACTTGACCTGCTCGGCCGGTATGTCCCGGATGCCCCGAACCAGTTCGTACAGGTCGCGCAACGAGGCCAGCCCCGGGTCCGTGGTCACCGAGGAGGTCGCCGCGTCCAGCAGCGGGTACAGCCGGCCCGGGTTCAGCAGGACCCCGTTGCTCTGCACCTTCTTGACCAGCGAGCCGAGGAACTGCTGCTGGCGCTCCATCCGTTCGGTGTCGCTGCCGTCGCCCAGGCTGTAGCGGGCGCGGACGAAGCCGAGGGCCTTCTCCCCGTGCAGGGTCTGCCGGCCGGCCGGGAGCTTCAGCTTCGCCTCGGGGTCGTTCATCGGCTGCTTGAGGCAGATCTCCACCCCGCCGACCGCGTCGACCATCTTCTTGAAGCCGCCGAAATCCACCACCATGTGGTGGTCGATCCGGATTCCGGTGAGCTTCTCCACCGTACGGATCGTGCAGGCGGCCCCGCCCCACTGGAACGCCCAGTTGAACTGCGCGAGACGCTCGGCGGTCCGGCTCCCGCCCTCCGTCAGGCAGGCGGGGATCTGCGTCATCAGGTCCCGGGGTATCGAGACCGCCGTCGCGCTCCTGCGGTCCGCGGGCAGGTGCAGCAGGATCGCCGTGTCCGAGCGCTCGGTGCCCCGGTCCTGCCCGTACCGGGCGTTCTCCTCGCCGGAGCGCGAGTCCGAGCCGATCAGCAGGATGTTCTGCGCGCCGCCCACCAGGTGCGTGGGGCGCTCCCGCTCGTAGCGCTCGAGCTCGGCCGCCGCGGACGTGTCCTCGGTGATGTTCGCGTCGAGCTTGCGGTAGAGCCACCAGCCGGTGGCCGCCCCGGCCAGGACCAGCAGGGCCACCCCGAGGCCGATCCAGCGCAGCAGACGGCGCCGGCGGCCGCGCGGAGGCTTCGAGGAGCCTCCGCCGGCCCGGGTGCCGCCCGGTATGCCTGCGCTGTCCGTCACTCGCGTTCCGTCCCCTCGCCGCACCGGCTGCGTCGGTGACACGTGCGGGCCGTACGGGTGGATGCACGGCCTGTGCCGATCGTGCCCCCGGCCCGTCGGGGCGGCCCGGGGGCAGGCCCCTGTCTAGGGCCATGCGGGTGACAGATGGCCCGGCCCTGCGGTTGGGCGGAGTGGGTGACGGCGCCGCCCCGCGACGGGACCCGGTCAGGCGGCGGTGCGGGTGACGCGCTCGCTCTCGATCCGCTGCGCCAGTCCGTCCGCCGGCAGCCGGTCCAGGTTCCGGCACAGCACCACGGATCCGCCCGCCGCCAGCGCGGCGAACAGCCCCGCCGACAGCCCGTCCCAGCTGTCGTAGCCGAGCCCGGACAGCAGCCGCGAACCCGCGCCGAGGCCGAGCTTCGCCGCGTCCTCGCGGGCGCGCTCGACGATCCGTGCGTACGAGAGCTCCTCGCCGCCGACCACCAGCCCCGGGCCGTTCGCGTCCACGGGGACGAACGGGGCGAACCGGTCGCCCTGCCCCGGTACCTCCACCGCGTAGTCCGCGAACCCCGCGGGCGGCTGCGGGAACCGCCCGCCCAGCGGCCGCAGCGCGAGCGCGACCCGCTCGCCGGAGCAGGCCGCGGCCTCCTCCAGGGTGTCGGGCCCGCTCACCACGAGATCGGCGTCGGCCGGATCCCCGCCCACCTCGGCGACCACCCCGACCGAGGCGCAGGCGAGCAGCCACACGGCGCTCTGCCAGTGCGCGGGGAGCAGCAGCGCGAGCCGGTCACCGGGTTCGGCGCCCAGGTCACCCTGGAGCAGATTGGCGGTCTTGGCCACCCAATTGGCGAAGGTGGCGACGGACAATTCGACGCGCTCGCCCGTGGCGTCGTCGTAGAAGGTGACGAGGGGGCGGCCCGGATCGGCGGCGAGCGCGGATCGCAGCAGGTCGGCAGGGGTGCGGTCAGTGGCGTTCACCCGCCCCAGCCTACGCGCGGGCCCTCGCCCGTACGGCGGGCACCGGCTCCTCCGTACGGGCGAGGGACACGCCGTCCCGGATCGGACGGACCGTCAGTTCTCCGATGGCGCTTCGTGGTGAGTGTGCTCAGCATCGCTTTCATGCGTGGATTCCTTGCTTCCTCGATCGGTGTCGCGACGGCCGCCGCCCTGGCCCTGCCGCTCGCACTCTCCACTCCGGCCCAGGCCGCGCCGTCCATGGGCGCGGCCGCCCCAGTGGCCCCAGCCGGGTCCACCCAGTCGCTGCCGCTCGCCCCCCTGGGGCCCGCGGCCGACCGGTCCCCCGGCGTCCCCGGCATGAGCTCCTCGCCGCGGCTGCCCGAGACCCAGGGTCTGCCGCCGCGCGAGGTCAAGAGGTTCTCGATGGTCGGCGTCGTCTGGGACGACGCGAGCACCCAGCTGTTCGGCCGGGTCCAGGTCCGCACCCGCGCGGTGGCGACCGGGACCTGGTCCGACTGGCAGGACCTCGAGACCCACAACAGCGAACACGCCCCCGACCTCGGCACCGCTGAGAGCGGCACCGGCCGGGTCCGCGGCAGCACGGCCCCGCTGTGGGTCGGCGACTCCGACGGGGTCGAGGTCCGCGTCCAGGCGGAACCCGGTGCCCCGGCCACCCGGGCGGCGGCCCGGCTCCCGTCCGGCATGCGCATCGAACTCGTCGACCCGGGCGCGACGGATCCGGTGACGGTGATCGACGCCAAGAACGGCGCCTCGGGCACGTCCGACGACCCCGAGGGCGACGACAAGGGCGACGTGGAGGCCCTGCCGGGCATGACCATGGAGACGGCGGAGTCCTCCTCCGCCAACGTCCCGCTGGCCCCGCTCGGTGCGAAGGAGATCACCGCGCTCAACAAGGCGGACTCCACCGCCGACGCGGTCCTCGCCAGCGACGGCACCCTCAGCGCGGCGGCCCGCCCGTACATCGGCCCACGGCCGCGGATCGTCACGCGGCTGGGCTGGGGCGCGGACGAATCCCTGCGCGAGGCGGGCTTCGTCTACACGAGCACGGTAAAGGCGGCCTTCGTCCACCACAGCGCCTCGGGCAACAACTACACCTGCAAGGACGCCCCGAAGGTGCTGCGCAGCCTGTACCGCTACCACGTGGTCAGCAGCGGCTGGCGCGACATCGGCTACAACTTCGCCGTCGACAAGTGCGGCACGGTGTACGAGGGCCGGGCGGGCGGAGTCGCCAAGGCGGTGCAAGGCGCGCACACCATGGGCTTCAACACGGACAGCATGGGCATCGCGGTGATCGGCACGTACACGACCACCGCGCCGCCCGCTGCCGCGGTGAAGGCGGTGGCCCAGCTGACGGCGTGGAAGCTCGGGCTGTTCAACCGGGACCCGCGGGCGAAGACCACCCTGAAGTCGGGCGGCGGCAACCTCTTCGCGAAGGGCACGAACGTGAAGCTGAACGTCATCTCGGGCCACCGCGACGGCTTCGCCACGGAATGCCCGGGCAAGCTCCTCTACGGCCAACTCCCCCCCACCCGCACCTCATCGGCCAAGCTCCAGGGCCGCCCGTAGGCCCTCCCCCGCGCCCCGAACGCCGGCGGGGCCGGGATCGGCTGCCGACCGGCAGGATCCAGCCCCGCCGGTAGCCGGGGGAGGGTCCGGGGGCAGAGCCCCCGGCAGCACCGCCGCGGCCGTGCGGGGTCCGGGCGGAGCCCGGGGAAAGGTGGAAGGGCGGGTAGGGGACCAGCCCCGCAGGGCTACGCTCAATGGCATGGCCGGCCGCTTCGACCCCCTCACCCGCACCGCCGTCCGCGGCGGCCGCACCACCGTGCCCGCAGCCACCGCCGGGCCCGGCGCCGAAACCGGGCCCGCCACGACCGGGGCCCTGGCCCGAACCTGGACCCCCGAGGGCGTCGTCGACCTCGGGCTCACGCTCGGCCCGCTCAGACGCGGCCCCGGCGACCCCACCTTCCGCACCACCCCCGACGGCTCCGTCTGGAAGACCACCCGCACCCCCCAGGGCCCGGCCACCCTCCGCGTGGCACTGGGCCGAGGCACCGGTACCGCCGAAGCAGAGGCCTGGGGCCCCGGCGCCGAGTGGATGCTCGACGGGCTCCCCGCCCTCCTCGGCGACGGCGACGACCCCGCCGCCTTCGTCCCCCGCCACCGCCTCCTGCACGCCAGCCACCGCCGCCGCCCGGGCCTGCGCCTCACCCGTACCGGACTGGTCCTGGAGTCCCTGATCCCGACCGTCCTGGAGCAGAAGGTCACCGCCGACGAGGCGTACCGCGCCTGGCGCCGGCTGGTGTCCTGGTACGGGGAGCCCGCGCCCGGCCCCGAGCACCGCCCGCAGGGCCTGTACGTCGTGCCCGACGCCCGGACCTGGGCGCTGATCCCGTCCTGGGACTGGCACAAGGCCGGCGTCGACGCCAAGCGCTCCGCCGCGATCGTCCGCTGCGCCCGTGTGGCGAACCGCCTGGAGGAGGCCGCCGCGATGGACCTCCCGCAGGCCGCCGCCCGGCTGGAGGCCGTACCCGGCATCGGCCCGTGGACCTCGGCCGAGACCCTCCAGCGCAGCAACGGCGCCGCCGACGCGGTCACCACCGGCGACCTGCACCTGCCCGGCATCATCGGCTACGCCCTCGCCGGGAACCGGGACGCCGACGACGCCGCCATGCTGGAGCTGCTCGCCCCCTACGCCGGCCAGCGCCACCGCGCCGCCCGCCTGGTCCTCCTCGCGGGCCACGCGCCGCCCCGCCGCGCCCCGAGGATGCGGAAGACGGACATCGGGAAGCTCTGACCGGCCGCCCGCTACCGGACCTCGATGAAGTCCTCCGCCGACCGCGCCGGCCGCTCCCGGGGTGCCTCGGCCGCGTGGCCCACGGCCACCGCGCCCATCGGGTCCCAGCCCTGCGGCAGCCCGAGCACCTTGCGCACCACCTCCCGGCAGAACATCGTCGAGGACACCCACGCCGAGCCCAGCCGCTCCCCGGCCAGCGCGACCAGGAAGTTCTGCACGCCGGCGCCCGTCGCGACCACGAACATCTCCCGCTCCGCCGCGTCGCGCCGGGCGTGCCCGTAGTCGTGCGCGCCGTCCGTCACCATGCACGGCACCACCAGGTACGGGGCCTGGCGCAGCACGTCCCCGCGCCGCACGCGCTTGGCGATGGACTCCTCGGACTTGCCGTCCCGCCGCAGGTCCTCGACCCACGCGTCCCGCATCGCGTCCAGCAGCTCCAGCCGCGCCGCCGCCGACTCGAGCAGGACGAACCGCCACGGCGTCGTGTGGTGCGGCGCCGGGGCCGTCACGGCCGCCGCCACCGCCCGGCGGACCGCGCCCGGGTCCACCGGCTCCGCCGTGAAGGCCCGTACCGTACGGCGCTGCGTCACGGCTTCCCGTACCGCCTCCGAGGTGCCCAGCCGGAACATGTCGTCGGCCGGCGAGCGCACCAGGTCGGCAGCCGCCGAACCCTCGCCCAGTACGTGCCCCAGCCCGCGTACGACCGCCACCGGCAGCCCGGCCGCCTTGCCCTTGACCAGGTCCCCGGCCGCGGCCAGCTCGTCCGCCGTGGCCACTATCGTCGCGCTCAGCGGATTGCCGTGGCTGTCCGTACCGCCGCGCAGGTCGTCCAGCACCCGTACCCCGGCCGAGCCGATCGCCACGTCCGTGAGCCCGGTGCGCCACGGCCGCCCGAACGTGTCGGTCACGATGACGCCCACGTCGACGGAGAGCAGCTCGCGCAGGCCGGCGCGGATCGCGGCGGCCGAGGCGTCGGGGTCCTCGGGCAGCAGCAGCACCGTGCCCGGCTCGGTGTTCGAGGCGTCGACGCCGGCCGCCGCCATGACCAGCCCCTGCCGGTTCTCGACGATCCGCAGCGGGCCCCGGCGCGCGACGACCCGTACGGTCTCCGCGTCTATGGCGTCCTCGCGGGAATCGGCGCGGACGATCCGGCCCTCCGCCTTGGAGACGATCTTCGAGGTGACCAGCAGGACGTCCCCGTCCCGCAGCCCCGGCCCGGCCGCCGCGATGAGCCGCGCGAGGTCGTCGCCGGGGCGGACCTCCGGGATCCCGGCGACGGCGCGCACCTCGTACGAGGGAACGGAGGGAACGGAGCGTTCGCTCACCGGGAGTCCTCCGCGAGATCCAGCGCAGCGCGGGCCATCGCGGCGGTGGCGGCCAGGTCGGTCATCATCAGCGGCACCGCGCGGCAGGCGATCCCGGCGGCCTCCACCTCGGCGACCGCGTCCGCGTCGGCGGTGTCCACGAGCCAGCCGTCGAGCAGGTCGCTCCCGTAGTGGAGGGCGACGGCCGCGGCGGTGGACTCGACGCCGACGGCGGCGAGCACCTTGTCGGCCATCCCGCGCACGGGCGCGCCCCCGACGATGGGGGAGAGGCCGACGACGGGCGCCTCGGCGGCGGCCACGGCCGCGCGGATGCCGGGCACGGCGAGGATGGTGCCGACGGAGACGACCGGGTTGGACGGCGGGAGGACGATCAGGTCGGCGGCCGCGACGGCCTCGAGCACGCCGGGAGCGGGCTTGGCCTGCTCGGCGCCGACGGGTACGACGGCCTCTGCGTCGAGCGAGGCACGCAGCCGGACCCAGTACTCCTGGAAGTGGATGACGCGGCGCTCGCCGGTGTCGGGGTCGTTCACGGCGACGTGGGTCTCGACGCGGTCGTCGGACATGGGCAGCAGCCGGACCCCGGGCTGCCAGCGGTCGCAGAGAGCCTCGGTGACGGCGCTGAGCGGGTAGCCCGCGCCGAGCATCTGCGTACGGACGATGTGGGTGGCGAAGTCGCGGTCGCCGAGGCCGAACCAGGTGGGTCCGACCCCGTATGCCGCGAGCTCCTCCTTGACGGTGAAGGACTCGTCGGTGCGGCCCCAGCCCTGGTCCTCGTTGATGCCACCCCCGAGGGTGTACATCACCGTGTCCAGATCGGGGCACACCTTCAGCCCGAACAGGTGAATGTCGTCACCGGTGTTGCCGATGACCGTGATGTCCGCGTCGGGAACCGTGACCTTGAGTCCCCGGAGGAAACGGGCGCCGCCGATGCCGCCGGCCAGAACAACAATGCGCATGCGGACAGTCTGTCAGCCAGGCGCAGGCCGTCGTTGAGGGGTGGCGGCCGGGCGTGGTCCGGTCGCGTCAGACGGAAAGGGCCTCGGGCCGGGCAGGGGAGCAGTTGTGCATCGGCATCTCGGTCAGGCCCGGGAAGTAGACGTGCAGGCTGACCGCTCCGTCGAGGCCGTCGTTGACGACCTCGTGGGCGTACCCGGGGGCGAAGACGCGCTGGGAGCCGGCGCCGAGGGCGAGCGGTCCGCGCGGGCCGTGCTCGGTGAGCTCGCCGTCGAGGACGGTCAGGACGCCGGAGGAGGAGCCGTGGTCGTGCAGGCCGCTGCCCTGGCCGGGGATCCAGCTGAGCAGCCAGACCTCGTAGCCGGGGCCGGTGCGCAGCCGGTGGTACCAGCGGGTGGTGGCGTCGTACTCGACCAGGTGCTCCCACTCGGCGCGGTTCGCGGCGATGGTGCGCGCGAGGCCGACGAACTCGGCGACGGTGGCCGGGTGCTCGCGGGCGGGCTGCAGGAGGTGCTGGACGGAAAGGATGTCGCCGGCGATCTGGAGGTCGCTCTCGACGGTTACGGGAGTGGTGTTCATCGGGGAGTCCTCGATGGATGTCAGTCGTGCTGGCGGTCGCTGTGGGGGTGGCCGGAGCTCAGGGGAGCCGGGGGCTCCGAAGGCATCAACAGCAGCAACAGCAACAGCGAACCTGGGCAGCGCACAGGAACCCACGAATGGGGGTCCGGGTGGCTGCTGAGGTCACTGACATGGGCACAAGGAGACCGGGTCGGGGGCCGGACTGTCAACCCAATGCCTCGTTTGTCGCGAAAGTTTCATCTGATCCGGTTGCTGTGCTCGGAGAAAGGTTTGTGCATTCCGATGAAGGGGAGGTGGCGCTCCACGTCGCACCGGAGCCCACCCGGACCGCCCGGACAACGACACGCCGCTCCGTGACCGGAATGTGATCTGCGCCGCTTCTTTGGCTTGATCGCAACCACGCCGCGGAGTGGCACGTCGATTGCGGGTGAACAGGGGCACAGTGGGGCGCCAGTGGCATGTGTCACGATTTTTGGCGATATGAACACTTTCTGCATACGCTTGGTTCCGCAGAGTGAATAAGGGGCCCAATAGCAGATCTCGGCTTGACTGCGCTGGAGCGGCCCACTTGTAATTTCACTCGTGTCGTTACGTAGCGATCAGTAACGGCACCACCACGGGGACGCACAGACAGAGCGAGGGGCGCACATGACCGAGCTGTTTCAGGAACTGCTGGTCGAGGAGGCGGACGAAGAGCTCGGATGGCAGGAGCGCGCTCTTTGCGCCCAGACCGACCCCGAGTCCTTCTTTCCCGAGAAGGGCGGCTCCACCCGCGAGGCCAAGAAGGTCTGCCTCGCCTGCGAAGTCCGCTCCGAATGCCTCGAGTACGCCCTCGCCAACGACGAGCGATTCGGCATCTGGGGCGGCCTGTCCGAGCGCGAACGCCGACGGCTGAAAAAAGCAGCGGTCTGAGTACGCAGCGCAACACTGGGCAACACTGGGCAACACCGGTCGGTACGCAGAACGACCTTTGGAACAAAGCTTCAGAACAAAGCAATGAGCAGAGCAAACGGTCCGCCTCCTGCACCTTCCCCGCAGGAGGCGGACCGCTGTGTTCCCAGCCGTTAGTGTGGGGCGCTGTCCAGCAGCCTCCGGGAGCACAACCACCCCCGGACCCACTCCCCGGGCCGCGTCCGGGGGGACCCCCAGGCCGGAGGGCCAGTAGAGCGATGTCCCTGCACAGCCAGTCGACGGCCTCCTACCAGGCTGCCGCCACACCCGAGTTCCCCCGGCACGTGGTCACCGCGGTCCTCGTCGCCCACGACGGCGCCCGCTGGCTGCCCAGGACGCTCGCCGGCCTCCTCGGCCAGGAACGCCCCGCGCAGAGCCACGTCGCCGCCGACACCGGCAGCGCCGACGAATCCGCGCGCCTGCTCGGCGAGGCCCTCGGCGAGGACCGCGTCCTCCACCTCGCCCGCCGCACCGGCTTCGGCGCCGCCGTCGAGGAAGCCACCCGCACCGCGGGCACCCTGAGCCCCGAGGACCTCCCGTACCTCAAGCGCCCCAGCGGCTGGGACCCCGTCAGCCGCACCTGGCGCGACGACGCCTACGACCTCCCCGAACTCCCCCACGGCGAACCCGTCCAGTGGCTCTGGCTGCTCCACGACGACAGCGCCCCCGAACCCGACGCCCTCACCGAACTGCTGCGCGTCGCCGAGGACAACCCCGACGCCGCCGTCATCGGCCCCAAGCTGCGCGGCTGGTACGACAAGAAGCAGCTCCTCGAGGCCGGCGTCACCATCGCCCGCAGCGGCCGCCGCTGGACCGGCCTCGACCGCCGCGAACAGGACCAGGGCCAGCACGACCAGGTCCGCCCCGTCCTGTCCGTCTCCACCGCCGGCATGCTCGTGCGCCGCGACGTGTACGAGGCCCTCGGCGGCTTCGACCGCCGCCTGCCCCTCATGCGCGACGACGTCGACCTCTGCTGGCGCGCCCAGAGCGCCGGCCACACCGTCCTCGTCGCACCCGACGCCGTCATGCGGCACGCCGAGGCCTCCGCCCGCGAGCGCCGCACCGTCGACTGCGCCGGACGTACGAGCTCCAGCCCGCACCGCGTGGACAAGGCGGGCGCCGTCTACACCGTGCTCGCCAACAGCTCCGGCCGCGCCCTGCCGTACGTCCTGCTGCGCCTCCTCGTCGGCACCGTGCTCCGCACCCTCGCCTACCTCGTCGGCAAGGCACCCGGTCAGGCCGTCGACGAGATCACGGGCCTCCTCGCCACCCTGCTGCGCCCGGGCCGGATCCTGGGCGCCCGCCGCAGACGGGGCCGCCCCACCGTCCCCGCCAAGGAACTGCGCCCCCTGTTCCCGCCGCCCGGCGCGAGCCTGCGGGCCAACGCCGAACAGCTCGCCGGGTACTTCGGCGGCGACCGCGACACCGACACGGCCGCCATCGGCCGGCACGGGGGTGCCGTCGAGTCCGGCCCCGGCGGCGACGACGCCGACTACCTCGAGATCGAACAGTTCGCGCGCCTCAAGCGGATCGCCCGCAACCCCGCGCCCGTCCTCTTCGCCCTCCTCCTGCTCGTCTCCGTCATCGCCTGCCGCGCCCTGCTCGGCGGCGGCTCCCTCATGGGCGGCGCCCTGCTGCCCGCCCCCGACAGCGGGCTCGCCCTCTGGCGCAGCTACACCGACGACTGGCAGCCCGTCGCCGCCGGCTCCACCGCCGGAGCGCCCCCGTACCTCGCCGTCCTCGGCGCCTTCGCCACCCTGCTGTTCGGCTCCACCAGCGCGGCGCTGACCCTGCTGCTGGTCTGCTCGGTCCCGCTCGCCGGGCTCACCGCCTACTTCGCCTCCCGGCCGCTCGTCGACTCCCGGCTGCTGCGCGCCTGGGCAGCCGTCGCCTACGCCTTCCTGCCCGCCGTCACCGGCGCCCTCGCCGGCGGCCGCCTCGGCACCGCCGTCCTCGCGATCCTGCTCCCGCTCATCGCCCGCTCGGCGGTCGCCGCCTTCACCTTCGGCTCCGCCGAAGCCGACGGCGGCGCCGGAGGAACCGAAGGCGACCGGGGCGGCTGGCGCCCGGTGTGGACGTACACCCTCCTGCTGACCCTGGCCACCGCCTTCACCCCCGTCGTGTGGCTGCTGGCCGCAGTCCTCGGCACCGCCGCCCTCGTGCTGCGCCGCGCCCGGTGGAAGAGGTACGGCCTGCGGCTGCTCGCGACCCTCGCCGTCCCGCTCCTCGTGCTGGCCCCCTGGTCGCTGACCCTGCTCATGCACCCCGGCCGGCTCCTGAACGAGGCCGGCCTGCCGTTCGGATCCGGCTCGGCCACCGCCCTGGACCTGCTCGGCATCAGCCCCGGCGGCCCCCGGACCGCCGGCGGCCTGCTGCTCGTCGGCATCGTCCTGGCCGCCCTGGCCGCCCTGCTGCGCGCCGAGCGCCGGTTCGCCGTCCGCACCGCCTGGGCCGCCGCCCTGACCGCCCTGCTCCTGGCCGTCGTCGTCAACCGGACCGGCTGGGCCGGGCCCGCCACCCTCGTCTACGGACTTGCCCTCCTCGCGGCCGCCGCCGTCGGCGCCGAGGGCGCCAAGGAGCGGGTCGCCGCCAGCAGCTTCGGCTGGCGCCAGCCGCTGGCCGCGCTGATCGCGCTCGGCGCCGCCGCCGGCCCGCTGCTCGGCGCCGCCGGCTGGATGATCAGCGGCGCCGACGGCCCGCTGGAGCGGCGCGACCCGGTCCAGGTCCCCGCGTTCGTCGCCGAGGAGAGCGGCACCCGCGACCAGGCCCGCACCCTCGTCCTCGGCGGCACCTCGCCCGCCACCGTCTCCTACACCCTGGTCCGCGGCTCCGGCGGCCGCCTCGGCGACGCCGAACTCGCCGCCGCGGCCGGCAGCAGCCCCCAGCTCGACAAGGTCGTCTCCAGCCTCGTCGCCGGCTCCGGCGCCGACCAGACCGACCAGCTCAGCGGCTTCGCCATCCGCTACATCCTGGTCCGCGACGGGGCCCCGCAGCAGATGCGCAAGGTCCTCGACGCCACCCCGGGCCTCAGCCGCCTCAGCCAGCTCGACGGCAGCGCCCTGTGGCGCGTGGACCGCCAGGTCGCCCGCGCCGCCATCGTCTCCGGCAAGCCGGGCGAGGCCCCCATCCCGGTCGCCTCCGGGCCCGTCGAGGCCCACACCAAGATCCCGGCGGGCGAGGCGGGCCGCGTGCTGCGCATCGCCGACCGGGCCGCCCCCGGCTGGCAGGCCACCCTCGACGGCAAGCCGCTCAAGCCCAAGACCCTCGACGGCTGGGCGCAGGGCTTCGAACTGCCCGCCGCCGGCGGCCGCCTCGACCTCGTCCACGAGGACGCGCTGACCCGGACCGCCTGGCACTGGGCCCAGGGCCTGCTCGCGCTCGTGCTGCTCGTGATGGCCCTGCCCGGCCGCCGGGCGAGCCTCGACGACGACCTGCCCGAGGAGGAGGCGGAAGCCGCCGACCGGTCCGCCGCGGGCGAGGCCGGAGAGGGCCGCCGGGCCCGCCGGCTGCGCGCGGAGGCGGAGTCCGCGGCTGCCGCGACGGCCGCAGCGGCGGAACCCCCGGGCGCGGTCGCCGATCCTTACGCGGAGATCCCGGCGCAGCCGGTGTACGGGGAGGAGACGTACGCGTACCAGGCCTACGGCGACCAGGGCTACGCGTACGACCAGCAGCCCCAGCAGCCCCAGCAGCCGTACGTGCCGGCGCCCGCCCAGGCCCCGGAGTACGAGCAGTACCCCTACCCGCAGCAGGGCTACGACGACCGGCAGGGGTACCCGCAGCCGCCGCAGCAGCCGTACCCCTACCCGCCGTACGAGCAGCCGTACGACACCTACGGACAGCACGACCCGCGTCCGGACGGGAGCCCCCAGCAGTGAAGCAGCGCGCACCCCTGACGCTGGCGGCGGTGGCCGCGGCCCTGGCGGCCGTCACCGGCGTCGGATACCTCACCGCCCCCGCAGCCCCGGCCGCCGACGACCGGACGGCGGCCGCGGCCCGGATGCCGGTGGAGCGGTCCGCGCTGGTGTGCCCGGCGCCCAGCTCCTCGGACATCGCGGAGACCACGTACACGGCGATCACCCCCGGCGCGGCCGGCGGCGGCAAGGGCACGGCCCGCCTCCTCGGCGCGACCAAGGAGGCCAAGCCGGTGCTCGAGCTCAAGGAGCGCGGCAAGCCGGCCGGGGCCGCCGCCTCCGGCGCGGAGGCCCCCGCACTGGTGGGCGTCGCCGACGGGATCCTGGCCCCCGGCTGGACCGCGCAGCAGACCACGAAGGTCTCGGTCGGCCGGGCGCGCGGCGTCCTCGGCGTCGGCTGCACCGCGCCCGGCACCGACTTCTGGTTCCCCGGCGCGAGCACGGCCAAGGGGCGCGAGGACTACGTGCACCTCACCAACCCGGACGACACCGCGGCCGTGATCGACATCAAGATGTTCGGCCCGGACGGGGCGGTCAAGTCCGAGGGCGGCACCGGCGAGAACATCCGGATCGACCCCAAGTCCACCAAGTCCGTCTCGCTGGCCTCCCTCGCCCCCGGGGCCCAGCTCGCGGACGTCACCGCCCACGTGACGACCCGGGCCGGCCGGGTCGGCGCATCCGTGCAGGTCGGCGAGGAGGGGGTGGGCGCCGACTGGCTGCCGGCCTCCACCGACCCGGCGGGCTCGCTGGTGCTGCCCGGGATCCCGGCGGACGCCACCTCCGTACGGCTGGTGGCCTTCGCGCCGGGCGAGGAGGACGCGGACCTCACGGTCAAGCTGGCCGGGCCGAACGGCTCGATCAGCCCGGCGGGCAACGAGCAGCTGCACCTCAAGGGCGGCATGACGGCCAGCCTCGACCTGAAGGACGTGACCCGCGGCGAGGCGGGCTCGCTGCTGCTGGCCCCGGCGAACGACAAGAAGGCCGTACCGGTGGTGGCCGCCGTACGCGTGGTCCGCGGCAGCGGCGCCAAGCAGGAGCTGGGCTTCGTCCCGGCGACCGGGCCGGTGGGGACGCGCGCGACGGTCGCCGACAACCGGGCCGAGGAGAACGCGACGGTGCTCTCGCTGACGGCGGCGGGCGGAACCGACGCGAAGGTGAAGGTGACGGCCTCGCCGGGCACCGAGGCGGGGGAGCCGGCCTCGAAGGAGGTCACGGTCAAGGCGGGCACGACGCAGACGGTGTCGCTGGCCCCGGCCGGGGCCAAGGGCGCCTACGCGCTGACGGTCGAGACCGTCTCCGGCGGCCCCGTGTACGCGGCCCGCACCCTGACCCTGCCCCACGAGGGCACCCCGATGTTCACGGTCCAGCCGCTGTCGGACGACCACGCGATGGTCTCGGTCCCCAAGGCCACCCAGGACCTCACGGTCCTGACCGACTAGCGGGTGTCCGCGGTACGGCCCGTCAGTCCTGGCCGTACCGCGGGTCGACCGTCTCCGGGGACAGCCCCAGCAGCTCCGCCACCTGCTCCACCACGATCTCGTGCACGAGCAGCGCCCGCTCGTCCCGGCTCTTCGTGCGGATCTCCACCGGCCGCCGGAACACCACGACCCGCGCCGGCCGCCCCGTCCCCGCAGCCTCCGACAGCGCCCCGAGCGGCACCGCCTCGTCGTTCCAGCCGGCGTCCGGACCGCCCGGCGGTCCCGGGACGTCCGCGACCACGAACTCCACCTCCGCCAGCTGCGGCCAGCGCCGCTCCAGCCGCTCGACCGAGTCCCGTACGAGGTCCCCGAACAGCTCCGCCCGGCTCGCCGACAGCGGCACCTGCGGCGGGGCCAGCGGCCCGCGCATCCCGCGCCCGTGCCGGTCGCGACGGCGGGCCCGCGGCTCGGCGGGAGGCTCGGCGGGGCGGGGCGGGCCGGGGGGCAGGGGGCTGTCCGTCACCCCCGCAGCGTAGCCCCCGCAACCCCTCCCACCCGGGGGTTTCCGGACCCGCCGCGCCCCGCCGCAGGCACGACACGGGGAGTGGCCCGTGGGAGAGTCGTCGCGGCCCGGTCAAGAGTGCGGTACCGTCCAACGTCGTGAGCCTTGTACGTCGCTGTTCGCGCACTGCGTGCGGCCGCCCTGCCGTCGCGACACTGACGTACGTCTACGCCGATTCGACCGCAGTTCTCGGCCCGCTCGCCACCTACGCGGAACCCCACTGCTACGACCTGTGCGCCGAGCACTCCGAGCGCCTGACCGCCCCGCGCGGGTGGGACGTCGTGCGCCTCACCGACGGCTCCGCACCGTCCCGCCCGAGCGGCGACGACCTCGAAGCCCTCGCCAACGCCGTCCGCGAAGCGGCCCGCCCCCACGACCGTGCCGCCGAGGCCGGCGGAACCCGGCCGGGCAGCGGCGGCGGCAACACCGGGGAGACCCGTCGAGGACACCTGCGCGTCCTGCGTTCGCCCGACTCCTGACATACACATGGTCTGAAAAGTCGCTCTCCGTGCAGGGTAGGTTTGCCCCACGCACAGCACCTCAGGAGGGCAGGCAGTGGCCGCAGATCTTTCGAACATCGTCAAGGCGTACGACGTACGTGGTGTCGTACCGGACGAGTGGGACGAGGCGCTGGCCGAGCTGTTCGGTGCTGCCTTCGTGGAGGTCACCGGCGCCACGGCGATCGTCGTCGGCCACGACATGCGGCCCTCCTCGCCCGCCCTGTCCGGCGCCTTCGCGCGCGGCGCCGCCGCACGCGGCGTCGACGTCACCCTGATCGGGCTGTGCTCCACCGACCAGCTGTACTACGCCTCGGGCACGCTGGACCTGCCCGGCGCGATGTTCACGGCCTCGCACAACCCGGCCCGCTACAACGGCATCAAGCTCTGCCGGGCCGGAGCCGCCCCCGTCGGCCAGGACACCGGCCTCTCCGCCATCCGCGAGCTCGTCGAGAAGTGGTCCGACCAGGGCGCCCCGGCCGTCGCCGACGGCACCGTCCCGGGCACGGTCACCGAGCAGGACACCCTCGCCGGGTACGCCGAGCACCTCAAGTCCCTCGTCGACCTGAGCGGCATCCGCCCGCTGAAGGTGGTCGTGGACGCCGGCAACGGGATGGGCGGCCACACCGTCCCGACCGTCTTCGAGGGCCTGCCCCTCGACGTCGTCCCGATGTACTTCGAGCTGGACGGCACCTTCCCGAACCACGAGGCCAACCCCCTCGACCCGAAGAACATCGTCGACCTCCAGGCCCGCGTGAAGGCCGAGGGCGCCGACCTCGGCCTCGCCTTCGACGGCGACGCCGACCGCTGCTTCGTCGTCGACGAGCGCGGCGAGGGCGTCTCTCCGTCCGCCGTCACCGCCCTGGTCGCGGCCCGCGAGCTGGCCCGCAACGGCGGCACCGGCACCGTGATCCACAACCTGATCACCTCCTGGTCCGTCCCGGAGGTCGTCCGCGAGCACGGCGGCACCCCCGTCCGCACCCGCGTCGGCCACTCCTTCATCAAGGAGGAGATGGCCAAGTCCGGCGCCATCTTCGGCGGCGAGCACTCCGCGCACTACTACTTCAAGGACTTCTGGAACGCGGACACCGGCATGCTCGCCGCGCTCCACGTCCTCGCGGCCCTCGGCGGCCAGGACGGCCCGCTCTCCGAGCTGGTCGCCTCCTACGACCGCTACGAGGGCTCCGGCGAGATCAACTCCACCGTCGCCGACCAGGCCGACCGGCTCGCCGCCGTCAAGGCGGCGTACGGCTCCGCCGAGGGCATCACGCTCGACGAGCTCGACGGCCTGACCGCCAGCTCCGCCGACTGGTGGTTCAACCTGCGCGCCTCCAACACCGAGCCGCTGCTGCGCCTCAACGTCGAAGCCCGCGACCCCGCGACCCTGGTCAAGGTCCGCGACGAGGTCCTCGCCCTCGTCCGCGCCTAGTGCCGTGTCACCGCCGGGCCGCGCGACGTGCGGCCCGGCGGTACGCTGACCTCGCCCAATCCGCATGTTCGAAGGGAACCGCCCCATGCCGCTCGAAGCCGGCCTTCTGGAGATCCTCGCCTGCCCCGCCTGCCACTCGCCCCTCGAGGACAAGTCGGCCGACGAAGCGGCTCCCGAGCTGATCTGCACCGGCCGGGACTGCGGCCTCGCCTACCCGGTCCGCGACGGCATCCCGGTCCTCCTCGTCGACGAGGCCCGCCGCCCCGCCTGAGCCGCCGCCCGGCACCCGGGGCGTCCAGCCCCAGGCCGCGCGGGCACCGAACAGGCACCACGGGGCGCCCGTCGCAGCGCCGGGCGCCCGAGCAACCGAGTCGCCCGCCCTTCTGAACCAGCTGTCAGCCGGAGGCCGCAATGCTCGACGAGTCGCTCCTCGACGCACCGGACGAACTCGCCCGCGCCGACCGCCGCGGCCTGCTCCGCGGCGCCGCCGAGGCAGGCGCCAGAGTCCGTACCGCAGCCCGGCACGCGACCGAGGCAGGCCTCGCCGACCTGCGTCCCGACGGCCGGCCCCGTGCCGTCCTCATCGCGGGCCCCGGCACTGCCGCCACCGGCGTCGCCGACCTGCTCGGCGCCCTCGCGGGAGCCTCCGCACCCGTCACCCGCCTGCACCCCACCGGCGTCGCACACGCCGCCGGCGCCCTGCGCTGGGCGCTGCCCGGCTGGGCCGGCTCCGTCGACCTGCTGCTCATCGCCACCACCGACGGCACCGAACCCGGGCTCGCCGTCCTCGCCGAGCAGGCCTACCGGCGCGGCTGCACCGTCGTCGCCGTCGCGCCCGAGCGCTCCCCGCTCAGCGAGGCCGTGGACGGCGCGCACGGGCTCCTCGTACCGATGGCCAAGGCCCCGTACCAGGAGTACGACGAATCCGCCGCGGCCGGACCCGGCGCCCTGTGGGCCCTGCTGACCCCGCTGCTGCTGCTCCTCGACAAGGTCGGGCTGATCACCGCCGCCCCGGACACCCTCCAGCGCGTCGCCGACCGGCTCGACCACACTGCCGAGCGCTGCGGACCGGCCATCGCCACGTACTCCAACCCGGCCAAGACCCTCGCCGCCGAGCTCGCCGACACCCTCCCGCTCATCTGGAGCGAGGGCGCCGGCGCGGGCCCGGCCGGCCGCCGCTTCGCCGCCACGCTCGCCGAACTCGCCGGCCGCCCCGCACTGGCCGCAGACCTCCCCGAGGCGCTGCCCGCCCACGGGGTCCTGCTCGCCAGCTCCTTCGCCGCCGGCGCCGATCCCGAAGACTTCTTCCGTGACCGGGTGGAGGAGCCCCAGGCCCTCCGTGCCCGCATCGTCCTGCTGCGCGACCGGCCCACGGGCGGCCTCACCGCCGCCCCGGCCGCGCGCGAGCTCGCCCTCAGCCACGACACGGCCATCAGCGAGCTCGAACCAGAGGAAGGCAGCGAACTGGAACAGCTCGCCGAACTCCTCGCCGTCACGGATTTCGCCACCGCCTACCTGGCGCTGGCGACCAGGGGACACGGCTGAGCACACCACCGTGCCGGCCCTTCATCCAGGAAGACGGACGAAGATGGACCGCCTGACGAACACGATCCGCCCCTACGCCTGGGGATCGACCACCGCGATCCCCGAGCTCCTCGGCGTCGCACCCACCGGGGAGCCCCAGGCCGAGATGTGGATGGGCGCGCACCCGAGCGCCCCGTCCCGCCTCGACCGCGGCGCCGGCGAGACCACCCTCGCGGACGTCATCGCCGCCGACCCGGAGCGAGAGCTCGGTGCGGCCGCCGTCGCCAGGTTCGGCCCCCGGCTGCCCTTCCTCCTCAAGATCCTCGCGGCGGGCGCCCCGCTCTCCCTCCAGGTCCACCCCGACCTCGCGCAGGCGAAGGAGGGCCACGCCGACGAGGAGCGCCGCGGGATCCCCGTCGACGCGGCCCACCGCAACTACAAGGACCCCAACCACAAGCCCGAGATGATCTGCGCGATCACCCACTTCGACGGCCTGTGCGGCTTCCGCCCGCCGCTGGAGGCCGCCGACCTGCTCGCGGGCCTCGGCGTCAACTCCCTCGTGCCGTACGTCGACCTCCTGCGGGCCCACCCGGAGGAGGCGGCCCTGCGCGAGATGCTCACCGCCGTACTGACCGCGGACCGCGCCGAGATGGCCCGTACGGTGGCCGAGGCCGGCGCCGCCGTCGAACGCCTCGGAGGCCCGTACGCGCCGTACACCTCGCTCGTGCACCACTTCCCGGGCGACCCGGGCGTGATCGCGGCCATGCTCCTCAACCACGTCCGACTCCAGCCCGGCGAGGCCATGTTCCTCGGCGCCGGAGTCCCGCACGCCTACCTCGACGGCCTCGGCGTGGAGCTGCTGGCCAACTCCGACAACGTGCTGCGCGCCGGGCTCACCCCCAAACACGTGGACGTGCCCGAGCTCCTGAAGATCGTGCGGTTCGAGCCCGGCGACCCGGCCGTGCAGCGCCCCGAGGGCAACGGCGAGGAGGTCTACGAGAGCCCCATCGACGAATTCCGCCTCTCCCGCTTCGCCCTGGCCGCCGGCGCCGCCCCGCACACCCTCCCGGACGACGCCCCGCAGATCCTGCTCTGCACGGCGGGCCGCCCGAAGGCCGGCGAAGTGACGTTGTCCCCCGGAGAGTCGGTCTTCATCCCGGCAGGCGAAAAGGTCGAACTGTCCGGAATCGGTACCATCTTCAGGGCCACCGTCGCCCTCTGACGTGGCCTCCGGCGCTACGACTGCAACAATGTGCCGCCGTAGCGCGGCGCCCCGGGCAGGGGCGCCGTACCGAGGAAGGGA
This sequence comes from Streptomyces sp. NPDC032745, assembly GCF_055579465.1. NCBI lineage: Bacteria > Bacillati > Actinomycetota > Actinomycetes > Kitasatosporales > Streptomycetaceae > Streptomyces > Streptomyces sp. NPDC032745. The sequence goes on from NZ_JBVING010000006.1 coordinate 485,464, forward strand.
CTCCGGAAACCCATGAGCGCGTCGGGCGGTACCAGGGCGATCGTGGCGGCACTCGCCGCCAATCTCGCCATCGCTGTAGCCAAGTTCGTGGCCTTCGTCTTCAGCGGGTCGTCGTCGATGCTCGCGGAAAGCGTCCACTCGCTGGCCGACTCCGGGAACCAGGGGCTGCTGCTCCTCGGCGGAAAGAAGGCCCAGCGCGAGGCGACGCCGCAACACCCCTTCGGGTACGGGCGCGAACGCTACATCTACGCCTTCCTCGTCTCCATCGTGCTCTTCACCGTCGGCGGCATGTTCGCCATCTACGAGGGCGTCGAGAAGGTCCAGCACCCGCACCCCATCGAGGCCTGGTACTGGCCGATCGGCGTGCTCGTCTTCGCCATCATCGCCGAGAGCTTCTCCTTCCGTACGGCGATCAAGGAGTCGAACGAGATCCGCGGCTCCCTGTCGTGGAGCCAGTTCATCAGGCGCGCCAAGGCCCCCGAGCTGCCGGTGGTCCTGCTGGAGGACTTCGGCGCGCTCGTCGGCCTGGTCCTGGCCCTCGGCGGCGTCGGCCTCGCGCTCGCGACCGGCGACGGCGTCTGGGACGGCATCGGCACCCTCTGCATCGGCACCCTGCTCCTCGTCATCGCGGTCGTGCTGGCCGCCGAGACGAAGTCCCTGCTGCTCGGCGAGGCCGCGGGCACGGAGGACATCGACAAGATCAAGGCCGCGCTCGTCGACGGAGACGTCGTCACCCGCATCATCCACATGCGCACCCTGCACCTCGGCCCCGAGGAGCTCCTGGTCGCCGCGAAGATCGCCGTCGAGGGAAACGACACCGCGGCGCAGGTGGCGGACGCCATCAACGCCGCTGAGGCCCGGATCCGCGAGGCGGTCCCGATCGCCCGCGTGATCTACCTGGAGCCGGACATCTACCACGCGGAAGCAGCCGCGAAGGGCTGAGCCCCCGTCCGTACGAAGGCCCCCGCAGCGCAGATGCGCCGCGGGGGCCTTCGCGTGGACGCGGCGGGCCGGCGCTACCAGGCGACCGCGTGCACCCGCCCTGCCCGCCGCGCCCGCTTGCGCACCACGAGGGCCGCGATGCCCAGCCCGCCGCCGACGAGGAACAGGGCCGTTCCGAGGAGGCCTGCCGCGCCGGCCGCCATGAAGCCCACGGGCGCCGCGACGGCCCTGCCCCGTACCGCGGAGACCGGCAGGGTCCCGTTGTGGTCGGAGATCCGCAGGTGCGAGTCGAACGAGTTGCCGCGGTTGTCGCCCATGACGAACATCCGCCCCTCGGGCACGGTGACATCGAAGGGGGCCGTCGCCGGTGTGGCCCGGTCCTTCAGGTACGGCTCGTCGAGCGGCACGCCGTTGAGCATCAGCGCGGGATCGCCTGCCTTGTACGAGATCCGGTCGCCGCCGAGGGCCACCACCCGCTTCAGGACGTCCCCCTCCTGGACCCAGGTCGGAGCCGAGATCAGGGCGATGTCCCCGCGCCGGATGCCGTTCCCCCCGCCGAGCATGAAGTAGGCCGTGTCCCCGCGCCGGTACGTCGGGTCCATCGACTGGCTCGGGACGGAACGGGACGTGTACCCGTCCCCGACGAGGACGGCGGTCGCCACCGTCACCCCGAGGGCCATCACACCGCCGAGCACCAGCAGCACCATCGCCCAGATCCCGAGTCTGCGCCCCGGCCTGCGCTCCATGTAAGCGTCCCCTCCCGAACTGCAGTACGTGCGCGGGAGATCGTACGGGCTGCCGGACCCCGCCGAACCCGTCCAGGACCGCCGGACCGCCGCCGTTCCCGTCCGCCGGACGGGCCTCGCCGGGGCGGCGACTTCTTCCCCGGCCCACTGGGGCGCGCTCGGCCGATCGGTGTAGATTCGTCATCAGTGTCAGGCGTCGCTGCTGATGGCGGTCGGGCGGTCCTCGCGACCGGCCGAGGGGAGAGAGGGCCCCCGACGGACTGAGTGCTCGGTGCACCGTCCCCACAGGCGATGCGCGGCTCAGCCGTACCCACCCTCTCGAACCATGAGGAGCAGCACCCATGGACTTCAAGGTCGCAGACCTTTCCCTCGCCGCCTTCGGCCGCAAGGAGATCACCCTGGCCGAGCACGAGATGCCCGGCCTGATGTCGATCCGCCGGGAGTACGCCGAGGCGCAGCCGCTGGCCGGCGCCCGCATCACCGGCTCCCTGCACATGACCGTGCAGACGGCCGTCCTGATCGAGACCCTGGTCGCCCTCGGCGCCGACGTCCGCTGGGCCTCCTGCAACATCTTCTCCACCCAGGACCACGCGGCCGCCGCCATCGCCGTCGGCCCGAACGGCACCCCGGAGAACCCGCAGGGCGTCCCCGTCTTCGCCTGGAAGGGCGAGACGCTGGAGGAGTACTGGTGGTGCACGGAGCAGGCGCTGACCTGGCCGAACACCCCCACCGGCGGCCCGAACATGATCCTCGACGACGGTGGTGACGCCACCCTCCTCGTCCACAAGGGCGTCGAGTTCGAGAAGGTCGGCTCCGCCCCGGACCCGTCCACGGCGGACTCCGAGGAGTACGGCCACATCCTCACCCTGCTGAACCGCACCCTCGGCGAGACCCCGCAGAAGTGGACGCAGCTCGCGTCCGAGATCCGCGGTGTCACCGAGGAGACCACCACGGGTGTCCACCGTCTGTACGAGATGATGGCCGAGGGCACGCTGCTGTTCCCGGCGATCAACGTCAACGACGCCGTGACGAAGTCGAAGTTCGACAACAAGTACGGCTGCCGCCACTCGCTCATCGACGGCATCAACCGCGCCACCGACGTCCTCATCGGCGGCAAGGTCGCGGTCGTGTTCGGCTACGGCGACGTCGGCAAGGGCTGCGCCGAGTCGCTGCGCGGCCAGGGCGCGCGCGTCATCGTCACCGAGATCGACCCGATCTGCGCGCTGCAGGCGGCCATGGACGGCTTCCAGGTCGCGACGCTGGACGACGTCGTCGAGACGGCGGACATCTTCATCACGACCACGGGCAACAAGGACATCATCATGGCCTCGGACATGGCCAAGATGAAGCACCAGGCGATCGTGGGCAACATCGGCCACTTCGACAACGAGATCGACATGGCCGGCCTGGCCAAGATCGAGGGCATCGTCAAGGACGAGGTCAAGCCGCAGGTCCACACCTGGAAGTTCCCCGACGGCAAGGTCCTGATCGTGCTCTCCGAGGGCCGTCTGCTGAACCTGGGCAACGCGACCGGCCACCCGTCGTTCGTGATGTCGAACTCCTTCGCGGACCAGACCCTGGCCCAGATCGAGCTCTTCACCAAGCCGCAGGAGTACCCGACCGACGTCTACGTGCTGCCCAAGCACCTCGACGAGAAGGTCGCCCGCCTCCACCTCGACGCCCTCGGCGTCAAGCTCACCACGCTCCGCCCCGAGCAGGCCGACTACATCGGCGTCAAGATCGAGGGCCCGTACAAGCCGGACCACTACCGCTACTGATCCCCACGCGGCAGTAGCGACAGCACGTCACGCAGGCCCCCGGCGGAGATGCCGGGGGCCTGCCCCTTACTCAGGCAAGGACCGACACGATGCCCCGCGGCCGCTACTCGCTCCACGACCCGCACGATCACACCCCCCTCGGCGAGGAGCACTTCCACTGCGCCCCCGGCCCCTCCGGCTGGCGCTACGTCTCCCAGCTCACCGGCCCGGACGGCGACCACCGCGGCTCGGTCGACCTGGCGGTCGACGAACTGGGCCGCCCCATCCGCCTCGAGGTGAACGCCTCCAGCTGGCAGGTCCGCGGCGCCGCCATCGACGGAGTCACCTGGGTGCGCTCCGACCCCGCCGGCACCGAGGCCACCGAGGGCAACGTCCCCGCCGCCGGCTTCACCGGCACCTCGCCGGCCTTCCTCGTCGCGACGGCCCGCCTGCTGCGCCTGGCCCCCGGCGCCCCCGCCACCCGGGTCCGGCTCGTCGCCCTCACCGACCCGGTGCTGGCCCCCCGTACGGTCGACCAGGCCTGGGCGCTGCTGGGGCGCGCCGAGCACGCGACGGACAGCGGCCCGCTCGTGGTGGACGAGTACCGGGTCACCGCCCTGGACACCGGCGAGGTCCACACGGTCCACCTGGCCGGGGACGTGGTCCTCGCGGCCCCGGGCATCGAGCTCGAGCACCTGGAGACCCCGCCCTCGACGTTCGAGGAGTAGCCGAGTAGCCGAGTAGCCGGAGTAGCCGGAGTAGCCGGAGCCGGAGGAGCCGCTCAGGCAGGCGGGGCGAACCCGGTCGGCCGTACGGGCTCCACCGGCGTGGCAGGCACGGCGGGAGCAACCGGCGCCGCGGCGGCCGGAGCAGCCGCCGGTACGACCGGCATCACCGGCACGGCGGGGACGACGGGCACGGGCGTGACCGGCAGGTGCCCGCCGGGAACGGGAGCACCGAAACCCGCCGGCCCGCCAGGACCCACAGGACCCACAGGACCCACAGGGTGGCCGGGACCGAAGGCGCGCGCCGCATCCCGCACCTGCCGCTCGTGCACCACCGCCATCAGGAACGCGGCAGCCGGCACCCCCACCGGCGGCGGCGTCCCCGTACGACCGACCAGATCGTCCGCGAGCTTCGCCGCCATCGCCGCGCCCACCTGCGGGTCCAGCTGGTTCATCCGCGTCAGGTACTGCCGTATCGCCAGCCACAGCCCGTCCGGCACGGCCGACAGATCCAGCCCGGAGAACCGCCCGGCCAGCCATGGTGGCGGCGGAGGCATCGGCATCACCGGAGCCCCGGCCACCCGCTCCCGGACGACCAGCGCGCCCGCGAACACATCACCGAGCCGTCGCCCCCGCGCCGACACCAGCGACGCGATACAGGCCACGGCCCCGAAGGTCCCCAGCAGCTCCACGACCCCCATCGCCCCGCGCACCAGCGCATGCCGGAAGCGGATCGGCCCGCCGTCGTCGCGCACCACCCGCAGCCCGCAGGCGAGCTTGCCGAGCGAGCGCCCGTGGGACAGCGTCTCCACCGCGATCGGTACGCCGACCAGCACCAGGACGAAGCTCGCCACCGACACCGCCGCCTGCGCGGCCACGTCCAGCGAGGCGATCGCGAAGGTCAGCCCAATGGAGATGATCAGATAACCGGTGAGGTACACGAGCAGGTCGAGGAAGATCGCCAGCGCCCGGCTCGGCAGCCTCGCCGGCCGCAAACCCAGGACGACCGCGTCCCCCGTCACCAGATCGCTCACCCTGCACACCTTTCCCGTGACCGGACCCGCCCCTTGGTCATCCAGTCTGCCAAGCTGACCACGGTAGGAGTAAGCAGAAGCAGGGTCCTGGGGCAGGGGAGCGGTAACCGGATGGATCTCGACGTCTTCGTGGCGGCCCACCGGGCGGAATGGGACCGCCTCGAACAGCTGCTGGGCCGCGGCCGCCGACTGACCGGCGCCGAGGCGGACGAGCTGGTCGCGCTCTACCAGCGGGCCTCCACGCACCTGTCCCTGATCCAGTCCAGCGCCCCCGACCCCAGGCTCACGGGCCGGCTGACCCAGCTCGTCGCCCGTTCCCGTGCCACGGTGACGGGCGCCCGCCGCGGCGGCTGGCGCGACGCGGCCCAGTTCTTCACCGCCGGCTTCCCCGCCGCGGTCTACCGCAGCCGCCACTGGTGGATACCGACGGCGGTGGTCTCCGTCGCGATCGCGGTGCTCATGGGCTGGTGGATAGCCACGCACCCGGAGGTCCAGAGCGCCATCGCGGCTCCGGACGACCTGAAGGCGCTCACGAAGCCGGGGGGCGGGTACGAGACGTACTACTCGAGCAACCCGGCGGGTTCGTTCGCCGCGCAGGTCTGGACGAACAACGCCCAGGCGGCGGCGATATGCCTGGTCCTGGGCGCGTTCCTGGGGATTCCGGTGCTCTGGATCCTCTTCCTGAACATGCTCAACCTCGGCACCGGCATCGGCCTGATGGCATCGGCCGACCGCCTGGACGTGTTCCTCGGCCTGATCCTGCCGCACGGCCTGCTCGAACTGACGGCGGTCTTCGTCGCCGCGGGCACCGGCCTCCGCCTCGGCTGGACGGTCATCGACCCGGGCCCCCGCACCCGCCGTGTCGCCCTCGCCGAGCAGGGCCGCGCCGCGCTGGGCATGGCGATCGGCCTGGCGGTGGTCCTGTTCATATCGGGCCTGATCGAGGGCTTCGTAACCCCCTCCGGCCTCCCGACCTGGGCCCGCATCGCGATCGGCGTCGTCGCCGAGGCCGCGTTCCTGGCGTACGTCTACGTCCTGGGCGGCCGGGCCTCGCGCGCCGGCGAGGCGGGCGACGTGGAGGCCGCCGACCAGACGGCGACGCTGCCGTCCGCGGCCTGATGTGCGTACGACCCCGCTGAGCTGCTAGTCTCCTCGTCGTCCCGCAGCGACTGTTGACACAGGTGCAGTGGGGAGGTAGATTTGAACGGTTGCCTCGAACTGGACAAGTTCGGCATCGATCGTCTAATGTCTCTCTCGCCCCCAAGGAATTGAATTCCAGTGGGGCTCGGTCGACTCCTCATCCAGGAATCCGAAGCCGGGAAATCCGGTGGAAAACTTCTGATAGAGTCGGCACCGCCGGAAAGGGAAAACGCGAAAGCGAAAACCTGGAAAGCGAACCCCGCTTCGACCGGGAATCGGACACGAAAGAGTCTGATAGAGTCGGAAACGAAGAACGAAGCCCGGAGGAAAGCCCCAGTAAGTGTTACTGAGGGTGAGTACAAAGGAAGCGTCCGTTCCTTGAGAACTCAACAGCGTGCCAAAAA